>CAZWYD010000029.1:0-13076 GCA_964637815.1 uncultured Planctomycetia bacterium | reverse complement strand
CCTGCCCGCCTGAGGCGGACAGGGCAACCAAGGAGGAAACAGTGTAGTATCACAGCTGCGTTAAATATTCTTTTTTGCGTTTATAAAATCTATTTCTAGAGAATGTTTAAATGCTACTGAATACACATCATTCTCTACAACAGCATAAAACTTACCTACCACATCACACACAAAACTATCCTTTTTAGTCTTGCTGTCGCGTTTCTTAAAGATAAAGATGTGGCGTTTATTCTGATCCTGGCATGTCTTGTTCTGCCACTCTAGTAGTTCCTTCTGCGTGGCAAATTTGTTACAGCTATTGACTATGTACATAGAATGGCGCTGCGTTGTGGTCTTGACGCCCTTTCTCTCTACAGTCTCAGAGATAAAGAGGTCTTTTCTTTTCTTATCTCCTGAGGTTAGGTTCTTAAAAATTAGCTCTCTCATCTTCGACCTCTTTCACTCAAAACTTTTTAAATCTTTTTAACTTGCCACACAAAAAAATGTCCTTTTCTTATTCAATATAAAGTATATCACACAATCCCAGAATTTCAAGCCACAGACTACTTAACTTTACATTTAAAGCAAGACCTTAAATGTAAAGTTATTAAAAGAAGGGCGGTTCCTATTGTTATGGAGGTGTCAGCTATATTGAAGACGGGCCATATCCTAACATCAATAAAATCAATGACATAGCCACATTTGAGCCTATCGATTAGATTACCCAGGGCACCTGAGAGTATCAGGATGAGGCCAATATCAAAGGTCTTGTTTGAGAAAAAATTGGCCTTTTTAATGGAGCTTAAAATAAGTCCTGTTATGAAAACCACTGCTATGATTGATATTGCGATAAATATTGGGGTGCTGTTTTTGAAAAGCCCAAATGCCGCGCCTGTATTTTTCACAAATGTGATATGCAGGACATTCCTTATGATAGGTATGGACTGACCTATTGCGAGATTGGCAACAATTAGAGTCTTTGAAATCTGGTCAATGACTAAAATTGCAAAAATGAAAACAGCAGAGATTGCTATTTGCCGTTCTCTTCTTTTGACTGGCATTGTATGCAATATTTTGCCTGTGGCACGGCCTTTAGCCGTCTGGAAGGTATCTTTTTATTGCAGGACACGCACTTTCCGTATTTGCCTTCTTTTATGCGTTTCAGGGCATCATCGATCTCATAGATCACTTCCTGCTCGCTGCTGGCAATATTCAAGCTGAGTTCCCTCTCGTAGCTATCACTGGCCATGTCAGCCATATGATGACTGTAACCAGAAAGATCTCCGGATGCCTCTTTTTGGGACTTCAGGCTCTCTTTGGCTATATCTTTGATTTCGTTTGTTATCTCTTCTCTTTTTTGTAAAAGTAACTTTTTATACTGCGCTACTCGTCTTTTTAGCATAATGCGTTAGCTCCCTTCTGCTACGACATCCCTGCATCTCTTGCAAAGCGTTGGATGAGCGCTGTCGCTGCCTACAGAATCATTCCAGTTCCAGCAGCGACTGCATTTTTTGCCATCTGCCTTGTCGACCGCGATCTTTCTCTCTTCGGCCTTTTTCAATTCTACCTGCGACACTATAAAAAGCGATGGTAAGTCATTTAGATATTTTGAGAGCAGATTATACTCTAAATCATCCTTTATGTAAAGTATTATTTTTGCATCCAGGGGGCTGCCTATGACCTTGGCTATGCGTTTTTCTTCGAGCTCCTTTAGGACGCTTTCCCTGAGCTGTCTTAGTTTTTGCCAATTTTTCTCTAAGTCGGCATCCACTGCCTTCTCATCTACCTCTGGCCAATCTGAGAGATGCACTGATCCTGTACCCTTAAAGTGTCTCCATATCTCCTCTGCGGTAAACGGGATAAGCGGTGCAAGTTCCCTTACCAGCGCATCAAGGATCTGGTAGAGCGCTGTCTGGGCTGAGCGTCGTGCTTTTGAGGCGCGGCCAAAGGTATACAGCCTATCCTTTAAGATATCAAGATAAAAACTCGACATGTCCATGATGCAAAATCTATATAGGGAGCTGGTGACCTCGTGGTATGAAAATCTCTCAAAGGCATCTGTCACGTCCTTTAAGACAGAATTTAGGCGCGAGAGCGCCCATCTGTCTATCTCGAGCATGTCTTTTTTATTAATGGCGTCCTTCTCGTAATTAAAGTCCGAGATGTTGCCGAGTAAAAATTTTGCCGTGTTTCTGAATTTTCTATAAGCCTCTACTGTGTGCTGCAGGATCTCCTCGGAAATCTTGACGTCGTCAAAATAAGATGAAGAGCTCACCCAGAGCCTTAATACATCTGCGCCTTTCTTTGAAATGATCTCTTGTGGCGCAATGACATTCCCGGCTGACTTGGACATCTTTTTACCTTCTCCGTCAACAACAAAACCATGTGTGAGTACGTTTTTAAATGGTGCTTCTCCTGCCACACCCATGCCAACCAATAAAGAAGTCTGGAACCAGCCCCTGTGCTGGTCGCTGCCTTCTAAATAGAGGTCAGATGGAAAACCCAGATCTTTGCGAAGCTTCAGGACGCCTTGATGACTTGCGCCTGACTCGAACCAGACATCTAATATATCTGTCTCTTTTTTAAATTTACTGCCTTTACACTTCGGGCATTTAAAACCTTTGGGCAGGAGATCCTTTTCGTCTTTCAAGAACCAGACATCAGAGCCTTGTTTTTCAAAAAGTCCTTCGATATTCTTCATGACATTTTCATCTATGATCTCGGAATCGCACGACGAGCAATATAAAATAGGTATTGGTACGCCCCAGTAACGCTGCCGCGAAAGGCACCAGTCAGGCCTGAGTTCCACCATACTGGAGATCCGTTTTTCGCCCAAGCTAGGCACCCACTTGATCTTTTTAATCTCGCTGAGCGTCTTTGAGCGGAGATTGTTTTTATCCACTCCGACAAACCACTGCTTTGTCGCGCGAAATAAAAGCGGCTGTTTGCATCGCCAGCAATGCGGGTATGAATGCGTGGTCTCTTCGGAACATAAAAGAGTTTTTTTGTCGCTAAGTATCTTAAGAACAGTTTCGTTCGCGTCAAAGACATTCTTACCTATTATAGAATCAGGTATTTCGTAATCCTTTAGCTTTATAAATCTACCTTTATCGTCGACGGGCATGATAACAGGGAGATTATATTTTAGGCCCACGTTATAGTCATCCTGGCCATGACCAGGCGCTATGTGCACGCAGCCTGTACCATCCTCGTTTGAGATAAAATCTGCCAGCACGACTTTTGAATCACGATTTAAAAACGGGTGCTTTGTAACAAGGCCTTCGAGTGTTTTGCCTTTAAAGGTTTTTACTATGCTTCCCTTTAGACCTGTCTTTTCTTTAACAGCATCAAGAAGATCTTTTGCGAAAATAAGAATTTCACCTTTATCACTTTTAAATTCAATATACTCAAGGTCAGGATGCACAGCAACAGCAACATTCGAAAGAAGCGTCCAAGGTGTAGTCGTCCAGACCAGAAAAATCCGATCGTCAATTTTGAATTTCACATATATCGACGGTGAGAGATGATTCTCGTATTCCACCTCTGCCTCTGCAAGCGCAGTCTCGCATCTGGCGCACCAGTTGATTGGTTTAAGACCGCGATAGACGTATCCGTCCTTTGCGAGCTTATTAAAGCTGGCTACTATTTCCTTTTCATATTCGGGTTTTAATGTAAGGTACGGATTATCCCAGTCCCCGAATATGCCAAGGCGTTTGAATTCTTCTTTCTGTAGACTCACGAACTTCATTGCAAACTTATACGCCATCTTCCTGAATTCTACCTGGTCCACGTCGTGCTTTGTCTTTTTTAATTCCTTAAATAGCTGATGCTCGATAGGCATGCCGTGACAATCCCAGCCAGGAACATAGGGCGCTCGGAAACCGCGCATTGTCTTGTATTTTACAACAATATCTTTTAGGGTTTTATTCAGGGCATGGCCTATGTGGATATTGCCATTCGCGTATGGCGGGCCGTCGTGCAGCACATACTTTGGCGCGGATTTTCGTTCCTTGATTATCTTTGCGTATATGTCCTGCTTTTCCCATTCTGCAAGAATGATCGGCTCTTTCTGAGGCAGACTTCCCCTCATTGGAAAATCAGTCTTGGGTAGATTTAGCGTCTTCTTGTAATCCATGATCAGATATACTTTCCGATTATTATATCCAGGTCCTTTTTTGCGCGATCTGGAATAAGTTTTTTGTCAGTTATAATAGCGTATTTCAGAGCGTTTTTGCAAGCACAATCTCTCTTTGTTTTTGTAAGCTCGGGTACGACCTTCTTTATCAGCTTCTTTGCTGTCTCGACGTTCTTGGTGAGATTCGCTATCACCATGTCAATGGTAACTATCTCCTCATGCCAGCAGTCATAGTCAGTGACAAAGGCGACTGTTGCATAACATATCTCTGCCTCGCGGCTAAGCCTCGCCTCAGGCATATTTGTCATGCCGATTATGTCCATGCCCCAGGCTTTATAAAGGTGTGACTCTGCCTTTGTGGAAAACGCTGGGCCCTCCATATTAAGGTATGTACCTTTATTATGTAGGCTAAGGCCCAGACCCTTGCCTGCATTGAAGATAGTTTTCTTTAAATCTACGCAGACCGGCTCTGCAAAACTTATGTGACCAGCTATGCCTGAGCCAAAGAACGTTGTCTTGCGCGCCTGATTGGTCCTGTCAACGAATTGGTCTGGGAGCACGATGTCCAGCGGCTTTAGCTCCTCTTTGAAGCTGCCAACTGCCGAAATTGATATAATCTGCTCAACGCCAAGCTTTTTCATTCCGTATATGTTTGCCCTGTAGTTCAGATCCGTCGGCAATATCCTGTGGCCTCTGCCATGCCTTGGCAAAAACACAACCTCTGCGCCACCCAGACTACCAACGACATAGCTATCAGACGGCTCTCCAAAAGGCGTTTTTACCTTGACCTCTTTTATATCCTTTAATCCATCTATCTGATACAGCCCACTGCCGCCTATAATGCCTATTTTCATGTTCTTCCTCCTGTTAACTTTACATTTTAGGTCTTGCTTTAAATGTAAAGTTATTTTGGGCGGCTTTGACTGCTTGTTTTATGATGCGGTCCAAGCCCTTTTTCTTGAATACTTTGAGTGCTGCTTCTGTTGTGCCGCCTTTTGACGCAACCTTTTTGACAAAGTCCTGCATAGATATGTTAGTGGCGCTGGCGCATGCTGCCGCTCCTATAAAGGTGGCCTTTGCTAGCTGCCTGGCAATGTCTTTTTTTAGGCCGCACGCGCACGCTGCCTTTTCCAACAAGTCTGTGAATAGAAAATAATACGCAGGGCCGCTGCCGCTTACAGCAGTAACTGCGTCCATGCAAGATTCCTTGACAGTTACGACCTCGCCGAATCTTGAAAAGATCCTGCGGGCCGCGCTAAGGTCTTGCTTGCTCGCGGTCCTGCCAGTTGCAATCGCAGATATGCCTTTCCCTGCCAGTAAAGGCATGTTAGGCATGACTCTTACAACCCTGGCGCCTTTTAGAATCTTTTCTATGAGTTTTGTTCCTGTGCCAGCAGCTATTGAGATGACTAATTTTCCTTTCGCATGCGGCCTTATTTCATTCAATACACTTTCTATGCGTTGCGGCTTCACAGCAAGTATGATGATATTTGACTGCCTGGCCACGTCAATGTTGCTCGCGCTCGTCAGAATGCGCCTGCGGCGCTTTAAGGTGCGCAACCTGGCGCGAGCCGCATCACTTATAAGAATCTTTTGATCCATGCGCAATGCTATTGCGCTTCCCATATTACCTGCACCGATTATGCCTATCATAAAACACCTCTTTTCAAAAATACTCTGACAAAAAAGACTTAACTGTGGATATTGCCTTGCCTGCGAAATTAGAATTATTTGAAATAGCGCTGGATTTTTTCTCCAGCCTTTTGGATGCGCCGAATCTAGCCAGTCCAAGAGCACATGCAAAAGTAGTATCCTGCATTTCGCTCGTATTGTAGATCCTGGCCATCTCCATAGGCATATTGAAAACCTCTTCTATGGCCTCTATGAACCCATCCATCTTTGACGGCCCACCCACAACACGTATATAAGGTACCTTTTTTCTCTGTCTCGCGAATGGCTCTATCTTTTTATAGACCTCCTGCATGATCTCTTCTACCTTAGGGAAAAGAAGATTCGATACCTCGCGTCTTGAAAGACGGGCCCCAGCAAATGATGAATCAGAATCTACCCAGTTTCCCCCCGATCTATTTTGATCAGACTGAGCATCTTCGTAGCCAGGGCCCGATTTAGTAATAATGCCGCATTTTATTCTCAGCTTCTCTGCATCCTCAAACATCATCCTGAATCTATCCTGCAAGACCATCGTAAGGTCATTGCTGCCAAATGGAAAATAAAAACAATCTCTTAATTTTTTGTCACTGAATAAAGACGCCTCTGTATGATCCTTTCCCACATCAATGATCACTGCGCCTTCCTGTAATTCTTTATCGCCAAATATCGCCAGGCTGGTAGCTGCGCCTGAGACAATTATGTCCTCCACCTCATAGCCGCCCAGATTGACTGCCTTTGTAAGATTCTGCAATATGCTGAGCAGAGAGGTAACGATATTCAAATCGACATCCAGCTTTGAACCAAAAAGTCCTACGGGCTCGGTGATCTCCATTTTATCGTCGATATAAAACCGCTCTGGTATGAGGTGTATCACCTCTCTATCAAGCGACATGGCTATGAGCCTCGCTGACTCAATGCATCTGGCCAGATCCTTTTCTGTGATCTCGCTGGGCCTGTCTGAGATATGGACAGAGCCACGACTCTTAAATGTCCTTATGTGCACACCGGAGATATTAGTAATGACTTTTCTGATCCTGCAATGCGCAGTAGCTTCTGCCCTTGAGATAGTCTCTTCTACTATATCAGAGAGTAGTCCAAGATTTGAGACCACGCCTTTTGAGAAACCCTTTGTAGGGGTTTCTGCAAATCCCAATATCTTCTCCTTGCCGTCTGAAGGCCTCGGCTCTAATATTAATGCCCTGATCGACGAGGCGCCTATATCTAATCCACAAACAGGATCCTTGTGCATGCTTTACCTCGGGCCTATAATAGGATCTTCGAAACGCAGATCAATATATTTAAACTTGTCAATATCCATGCTGATCTGCTCGAGCACTGTCACAAGCACATCGAGTCTATTGCGAAAATCCTCATTGCCTATCTTTATCTCAATATTAACATCATCAAAGAAAAATGAGAGATTGCCTGGGTCAGCTATGTCTACTACCTTCAGGATGTACGCTGCCAAGCCTTCGATACCATGTATCTCTCCTATAAGGCCAAGCGCCTTGTCTATCTTCTCCTTTTCAAAGTCACTGAACTTAGCAGCCTGCGCCTTGGCAAGATTTATACCTACGCCCCCGATTATAGGAAGCCCTGGATCTGGAAAATTCTTTACATCTGGCAGCAGGACCCCTTCCTCGTCCACAAGATAATATCTGTCTGAGCGGATCTGCGCTACTGGTTTTCGTAGATTCGTCTTTACGATCAATTTATTTGGTAAGAGTCTCCTGATTGCAATATCCTTGAACTCTGGATGAGCAGCCTCTATCTTTTGCTTTAGGTCTTTCAGGTCCATAAAAAATATATTAGTACCTACGATCTCTTCGTTAGAGATAGTAGCGAGCGAAAGATCGCGCACGTAGCCATTTTCATCGTACAGCTTTACATCAATACCCTTGATTGTAAACTGACTTGTCTGGCCAAACATATCTTTGAGCCTGACAAATCCAAAACCAACCGCGCCCACGATCGCTACTGCAATCAAGAATTTAAGGACAGAGGCGAGGCGATTTTTGGGACGAGGCGAAAATGTAAATTTTTTCTTTCTGAAACGTGGTTTTTGTTTTTTTAGCTTTACCATAATGCAGACTCCGTAATTTTTAATACCAGTTTTTGGAAATCAATACCGGACGAGTGCGCTGCCTTTGGGAGCAGGCTCATCTCAGTAAGGCCTGGTATTGTATTAAGCTCTAACACCACAGGTACGCCCTTTTCACTCAATATCATATCGACCCTGGAAAAAAAACGCGCAGCCAGGGCCTTGTGCGCCATGAGTGCTATTTTTTGAGACTCTGCGTATTTGCGTTTTTCTATTTCCGCAGGCACCCTGTATTCAGTAAGGCCTTTTTTATATTTTGCCTCAAAATCAAAAAATCTCTTCTTTGGCACTATCTCAACTACAGGCAGCGGCTTATCGTCAAATATGCCTACAGTGATCTCGCGGCCCTGCACATATTCTTCTATCAGCGCGTCCCGACTATATTTAAATGCATCATCAATGGCTCTCCGAAAATCCTTTTCTGAATCCACTATAGTAAGTCCGATGCTGGAGCCTTCGCACGAAGGCTTTATCACAAGCGGCATACCTAGTTCTTTAAAATATACCCTCGGGTCTAGTACTTTGTCAAGCGTAGTCATATCTAAGGCCGGACCTCGAACATCTTGGATGTTCGAGGTCCGGCCTTGAACAACCATGTATCTCGGCATAGGGATATTGTGTTTCTTAAAGATATTCCTCGAGGCAATCTTATCTATGCCCAGCTTTGATGCGCTGACTTTACTCCCTGTATAAGGTATATGCATCTCTTCGAGAAGCTCTTGTATGGCACCATCTTCGCCAAATCCTCCATGAAGCGCTATAAAAGCGATCTCTATATTAGACGATTGAATCAGGCGTTTGGCCTCTTTCTTGTAACCGTTCATGGCTTGAGCCTGGCCCAGTTCCACCAACTCTATAGGTACTGCGTCCATGCCTTCATTGAGCAATGCCTTGCAGACTGCCCTTCCTGATTTTATTGATATATCATGCTCAGAAGAAGGTCCACCCATCAAGACGCCAATGCGCTTTTTCATATTATCTTTAACTCCAACTCTAACTCTATGCCAAACCTATCTTTAACAGCTCCCCTTGCTAATCTTATTAATTCTAGCACATCCTTTGCCATTGCATTGCCAGTGTTTACTATGAAATTCGCATGTACCCTTGAGATCTCTGCGCCGCCTGCCTGGGCGCCTTTTAATCCGCACTCGTCTATTAATCTTCCTGCAGGGGTCGAGCTATCTGGATTCTTAAACACACTTCCTGCTGACGGGAAACTAAGTTCTTGAATCCACTGCCTGGCTTTCATAAAAGAATCTATGCGGCTGTTGATAGCGCTCGTCTTATTTTTCTCCAATCTAATCCTGGCACCCAAAATACACTTCCCATTAAGGCCACAGGAACGATATCCAAAACCCATCTCGTCCACTTTCATATTTTTTCGCGTCTTATCTTTTAAGTCCACGACATCCACGTCTACTATTATATCCTTTATCTCCCTGTATACCCCTGTATCTCCTATGTCACGCACCCCTGCATTCATAAATACACTCCCCCCAAAAGAACCAGGAATACCTGAAAGAAATTCACACCCGCTGAGCCCGAACTCAGCGCATCTATTCACTACCTGCGCAAGGGGCGTAGCAGCTCCGACCTTGACTATCTCGTCACTTTCTTTTTCTATATAGTCAAATTCCCTGCCCAGATACATGACCAAACCATCAAAACCTTTATCCTGCACCAGAAGATTTGTACCGTTTCCAACCACGATTAAAGGTCTCTTGTCTAAGTTTGCCAAAGAAATAGCCTCCATGACTTCGGCAAAATCCCCTGGCTCTAGCCAACAAAATGCAGGCCCGCCTATCCTAAGGCTAGTGTGCTGCGAAAGTAATCTCTTATAATTCCTCTTTAACATCTCCCACCCCCAAATAACTTTACATTTGAAGCAAGACCTAAAATGTAAAGTTATTTATTATTTTCTCAGGTAGCTCGTCTATATCGCCTGCGCCAAGGATAAATATTGCGTCCCCTGGCTTTACGACATCCATAAGATGCTTCAGTACATTTTGCTTCTCAATAAAGTATACATTCTTATGGCCGTGTCTTTTTGCGCTCTCGCACAGGTCTAACGCGCTCACGCCTTCCATGGGCGCCTCGTGCGCTGAATATATATCTGTAATCACCAAATGATCTGCCAGATCAAAACACTTACCGAACTGTTCCTTGAGATATTTTGTCCTGGAATATCTGTGTGGCTGAAACACAGTCACGATCCGCTTGCCAGAATCCTCAAGTACCTTTAATGTAGCCCTTATCTCTGTGGGATGATGGGCATAGTCATCTACCACAAGAACATCTGAATTGAGACGCGTTACTATAAATCTTCTCTCAGCGCCCTTAAATGCCTTGATCGAGTTTTTTATAAAAGAAAAATCTACGCCCAGCTCCATTGCAACGCCAATTGCTGCAATACAATTCAGGACATTATGCCTGCCTATTAAAGGTATTTCCATTCTACCAAGCTTCTTACCTTTAAATATAAAATCAAATCTGGAACCCTCCAGGCCCAAAAGCTCTACCTCTTCTGCGACTATATCAGCATCCTTGGAAAAACCATATCGAACTATTCTCTTAGAGCTCTCCTTGGCAATCTTTCTTAAATTATCATCATCAATGCAGATAAAGGCACAGCCCCGGTCCTCTGTGTTCTCTATAAATTTTTTGTATGAGTCCAACACTTCATTCATTGAAGAATAATAATCCATATGCTCTTTGTCAATATTGGTGCTCACGCTATAAAATGGCTTGAGCAAAAGAAATGAGCCATCTGATTCATCTGCCTCTGCAATAACCATCTTGCCCTGGCCGCAGCGGGCATTGCCATCGAGAAAATCCACATCAGCGCCTATAAATACTGTGGGATCCAGTCCTGCTGAAATCAGAAGATACGCTACAAGAGAAGTCGTAGTAGTCTTTCCATGTGCGCCTGAAATGGCTATGAGGTCCTTGGCCTGCGCAATAATGTTCACGGCCTCTATGCGGCGTACTATAGGGATATTTCTGCGTCTTGCCTCTTGGATCTCGGGATTTGCATCTCTTATGCATGAAGAATAAATAACCTTGGCCGCACCATTTACATTTTCAGCAGAATGGCCTTCTATAACTCGTATACCCCTGGCCTGGAGCCTATCTGTAACCCTTGTCTTTTTTATATCAGAGCCCTGCACGCTATAACCCTGAGAATGAAAGACTTCTGCAAGTCCACTCATACCAGCTCCGCCTATTCCTATAAAATGAAGCCTTTCCTTCATTCAATCACCGCCTTGATCAATGTATCGCACGCGTCCGTCACATTGCTGCTTTTTATTCTCGCAGACATCTTTTTAAGCGTATCTTTATTCATAAATCTCATTATCGCGTCACGCAAATGTTCAGCTCTAAGCCCTTCTTCTTCAAGCAAAATGGCATCGCCCTTGTCCCCCAAGACCTTTGCATTAAGTCGCTGATGACCGTTTCCATGCGGATACGGTATCAATATTGACGGCTTACCAAGGTATAATAATTCTGATACAGTCGTAGCGCCTGAACGGCCGATCACAAAATCGCATTCACTATAAAGTCTGACAATGTCTTCTGTAAAAGAAAAAACTCTATTATTTATCCCTTTATCAGCATACAGGCGCTTCACATCTTCTTCGTCCTTGTATCCTGCGATATGGATCATTTCCAGCAGAGGCTTTTTTTCGTCATCCATTAAGGCAACGGCTTCTGGTATGAGCCTATTCAATGCATGGGCGCCCTGGCTGCCACCCATTGCAAGTATTGTAAAACTGTTCTTCGTGGGCTGATTTTTCTTTAACTCTTGCCGAAGAAGATTTCCTGAAACAATGATCTTTGACTTAAATCTCTTTAAATAGTTCAGGGTCTCTGGAAAACTTACAGCGATTCTATCGACAAAACCTGCTAACATCCTATTTGCCTTTCCAGGATAGACATTCTGCTCGTGTATAATGGTTTTTTTTCCAAGCAATGCTGCCAGTAAAACTATTGGTCCTGTCAGGTATCCGCCAAAACCCACTACTGCCTCTGGCCTTAAATGCAAAAGTAAAAATAATGACTTTATGGTGCCGCTAAAAAGTCGGGTCATAAAATTTAAAATGGCCCAGGGAGTTTTTGACTGAAGTGGGATTATAGGCAGTGTCGCGCACTCCTTCTTCAATATCTCTTTGTCGCTCTTACGAGACGATGTTACAAAGCTCACCTCGTTATAGCCGCGTAAGATAAGCTCCTCGCCCAGCCTGATAGCTGGAAACAAATGCCCGCCAGTCCCCCCTGCAACGATCATTATTCTCATATCCATAGTTAACTTTACATTTTAGGTCTTGCTTTAAATGTAAAGTTATTTGTTAGCAATACTCAGTAATAGCGCTATTCCTACCATGTTAAAGATAAGCGCGGTGCCGCCGTAGCTGATAAATGGCAAAGGCAAACCCTTTGTGGGTATGGCTCCTGTTGAAACCGCTATATTTATGATCGCCTTCAGCCCTATATTCATTGTAATGCCCATTGCAAGAAATTTTGAAAATAGATCACTCGCCTTTATAGCGATCTGCATACCCTGCCAGACAAGTAAACCAAAAAGAAACACTATGCCAAGCGTACCTATGAGGCCCAGCTCTTCCCCTATTATGGAAAATATAAAATCTGTATGCGCCTGTGGAAGATAAAAGAGCTTTTGCCTCGAGCACCCCAGGCCCAATCCAAAAATACCACCTGAACCAAGCGCTAAAAAAGACTGCACTATCTGAAATCCAGCATCCTCTGCCCTGTTCCATGGATCAAGATAACCCACTATGCGCTTTAATCTATAAGGAACTCTCCAAATCAAAAAATAAAATATTGGCACTGCGCTAATAGCAAAAGGTATGATCTGGGTTATGTTCACGCCTCCTACAAAGAGCATGAGGATGGCTACTATTAAAAGCGCGACCGCGCTTCCCAGATCAGGCTGTAACAGCACCAACAAAACCAATAGCCCTGATACTATTAGTAGCGGCATTAAACCATAATAAAAACTCCTGATGCGCTCCTGCTTTCTATCCAGGGCATCAGCCAAATAAATAATCAAACAAAGTCCTGTAAGCTCAGATGGTTGAAACCCTAAAAACCCCACCCTAATCCATCTTCTTGCGCCGCCTGCCTCATGGCCGATGCCAGGCAAAAGCACAAGCACAAGGATCGCTATAGACG
>CAZWYD010000028.1:7284-13666 GCA_964637815.1 uncultured Planctomycetia bacterium | reverse complement strand
CAAGAGGGTTATAAGTTCAGGTTGATCACAATTGATATTCTTAAGGCTAGTGATAAGAGATTGATGAAGATTAGCAAGGATGGGCAGCTCTTTTTGAATCTCAAAGAGATGAAAGAAATTCAGAAGTATTTTAGGAAGTTGAAGCGCAATCCAACTGATTGTGAGCTTGAGACTATTGCGCAGACATGGTCAGAGCATTGTGCACACAAGACGTTTAGGGGGGTTATAGATTACGAGGAGAGGGACAAGGGACACGGGACAAGGGACAAGGGTGTAGGGAGTAGAAAAATAAACAACTTGTTAAAGAATACTGTGATGAAGGTTACTAAGGATCTTAATAAGTCTTGGTGTGTGTCGGTGTTTAAGGATAATGCTGGGATTATCAGATTTGACGACGAGGATAATATATGTTTTAAGGTCGAGACGCATAATCATCCGTCCGCTCTTGAACCATATGGTGGCGCAGGTACAGGTATAGGAGGCGTAATTCGCGACATACTGGGCGTGGGACTTGGTGCAAAGCCGATTATGAATACAGATATATTCTGCTTTGGCCTCCCTGATACGCCACAGAAAAAGGTTCCAAAAGGCATGCTTCATCCTAAGAGGATAATGAAGGGTGTTGTTAGCGGAGTGAGAGACTATGGTAATCGCATGGGTATTCCTACTGCTAATGGTGCAGTACTTTTTGACGAGCGCTATACAGGAAATCCTCTTGTTTATTGCGGTACAGTCGGGATTATGCCAAAAAACGCGTCTTTTAAAGCCGTACAAACAGGAGATTATATAGTTGCAGTAGGCGGCCGTACTGGCAGGGACGGGATTCATGGCGCAACGTTTTCTTCAGGTGAGCTAACACATGAGTCAGAAGAGCTTTCAGGCGGAGCAGTGCAGATAGGGAATCCTATTACAGAGAAAAAAGTCACTGATACATTATTGAAGGCGCGCGATAGAGGTTTATATAATGCGATTACTGATTGTGGCGCAGGCGGATTTTCAAGCGCGGTTGGCGAAATGGGTCAGGATTTAGGTGCAGAGGTAAATCTTGAAAAGGCGCCTTTAAAGTATCATGGTCTGAGCTATACAGAGATATGGATATCTGAAGCGCAGGAGAGAATGGTCTTGTCTGTGCCTGAGGAGAATTTAGACGAACTTTTAGATATTTTTAGGAGCGAAAACGTCGAAGTAGTTTCTATAGGCCGGTTTACAAATACTAAGAGATTAAAATTAAAATACAAAGGCGTTCTTGTCTGCGATCTGGATATGAAGTTTTTGCATGATGGTATTCCTAGGTTTGAGCGAAAGGCTGTGTGGACGGAGACAACTCATAAAGAATTAAAAAAGGCATGCCCAAAAAATCTAACTGAGTCGTTGTTAAAGATTCTCTCGAGCTGGAATGTGTCTAGCAAGGAATGGGTTATTCGGCAGTATGATCACGAAGTTCAGGGCCAGAGTGTTTTAAAGCCGCTTGTGGGTATAAAAAATGATGGGCCTTCAGATGCAGCTATTATTCGGCCAAAGTTCGATTCTAAAAAAGGCATTATTGTTTCTAATGGGATAAATCCAAGATATAGCTTTATAGATCCCTACTGGATGGCAGGCTCTGTTATTGACGAGGCATTGCGCCAGGTGATCGCTGTTGGTGGGAATTTGAAAAAGATAGCTTTGCTGGATAACTTCTGCTGGGGAAATACTGATAAACCTGACAGGCTCGGTGATTTAGTAAGGGCGAGTTTTGGTTGTTATGATATTGCGAAGGGCTATGGTGTACCGTTTATTTCAGGCAAGGATAGTTTGAACAATGAATATTCTGTACATGGAAAATCTATCTCGATACCACCCACGCTCTTGATCTCTGCCATGTGTGTTATGGATGATGTGACAAAGGCTGTTACTATGGATTTTAAAGACAAGGGCGATTTAATATATGTAGTTGGTACGACCTATGATGAGATGGGTGGTTCGCATTACAATATGATTAATGGAGCTATCGGGAATGTAGTACCAAAGGTGGACACTAAATATGGCACAAAGGTGTTCAATGGACTAAGCAAGGCAATAGAATCTGGAATTGTGAAGGCTTGTCATGACTCTTCTGAGGGTGGGATCGGAGTGGCATTGGCTGAGATGGCATTTGCAGGAGGATTCGGCGCAGAAACGTTTCTTACTGAAGCACCACATAAAGTAAAAACAAATGATGTTATTTTATTTTCAGAATCTAATACGAGGTTTATAGTAGAGATTAAGAAGAAAGATAAAAAGAGATTTGAATCTACAATGAAAGGTATTCCAATTGGACTTATAGGATGCACTTCAGATAAAAAGAATCTTAAAATCCATGGACTGGACTCTAAGAAAATAGTGGATGTTGATATAGACATATTAAAAGAAGCGTGGCAGAGGCCGCTGCGATGGTAAAAAAACCAAAGGTCATAGTCTTAAGAACTGCTGGGACGAACTGCGATATAGAGACTGCGCATGCATTTACTCTGTGTGGCGCAATAGCAGAACTCGTGCATATAAATGAACTTTCAAGACGCGAAAAACAATTAAAGGATTATCAGATACTTGCGATTCCAGGAGGCTTTACATACGGTGATGATATTGCATCAGGTAAAATTCTTGCCAATGAGATAAAGTATTCGCTTGGCCAAGAGCTTAAAAGATTTATCAAAGACGGAAAGCTTGTAATCGGCATATGTAATGGCTTTCAGGTGCTAGTAAAAGCAGGCATCTTGCCAGGATTAAATGGCAATGGTATTAGTGCAAGCTTGAGCTTCAATGATTCAGGAAAATTCGAAGACCGCTGGACGTATTTAGGGACAAGGGACAAGGGACAAGGGACAAGGTGTGTGTGGACGCGAGGATTGAAGAAGATTATCTATCTACCAGTGGCACATGGTGAGGGGAAGTTTATTCCAAGGGACAAGAAGGCCTTGAAAAAGGATCAAATAGTATTTCAGTATGTTGATGAGAAAGGAAAGAAGGCTAGTTATCCGTATAATCCGAATGGCTCAGTTAAAAACATTGCTGGCATATGCGATCCAACAGGCAGAGTTCTGGGTATGATGCCGCATCCAGAGAGACACATCTTAGGCACGCAACATCCAAGGTGGACACGCGAGGGCCTTAAGAAATTCGGCGACGGCCTTGCCATTTTCAAAAACGCCGTCAACTATTTCAAGAGAGGTTAGTATGATTGATTATAAGAAAGCAGGCGTAGACATAGATAAATCAAATAAGTTTGTGAAGGATATTGCAAAGATGGTTGGCGGCATCGGAGGATTTGGCGCATTTACTGAGATCCCTAGAAAATACAAAAATCCAATACTTGTTTCATCAACTGATGGCGTGGGCACAAAGCTCATGATCGCAAATCTTTTGAATAAGCATACTACAATCGGCATAGACCTTGTTGCCATGTGCGCAAATGATATAATAGTGACTGGCGCTGAGCCGCTTTTTTTCTTGGATTATTTTGCAACAGGAAAACTTAATAGAAAAAAGGCAAAGGATATTGTTAAGGGTATTGTTAGTGGATGCGCTCAGGCAGGGTGTAGTCTCATAGGCGGAGAAACAGCAGAGATGCCAGATATGTATAAGAATGAGGACTATGACCTGGCTGGCTTTTGCGTGGGCGTGGTTGAAAAGAAAAAAATAATAGATGGAAAGAGTGCAAAGCCTGGGGACAGAATTATCGGTATTCAATCAAGTGGCCTGCATTCGAATGGATTCAGTCTTGCTAGAAAAGTCTTTAAGAAAAGTGAATTAGAGGGAAAGATCGGAAAGACACTTTTAACGCCTACGATAATTTATGTTAAGGCGATTCGGAAGTTATTGAAAAAAGTTAAAGTGAAGACTATTGCCCATATAACAGGCGGTGGTTTTTATGACAATATTCCACGCGTATTACCAAAACGAACATCAGCACTTATATATAAATATTCATGGCATGTGCCTGGCATATTCAGGGAGATTCAGCGTAGGGCAAAGATAGACGATAAAAAGATGTATCGTACATTTAATATGGGAATTGGTATGGCGGTTGTTGTCAATAAGAAGGATCTGAGTAAAGCGCATGATATCATTAAGAGTCTGAAACTAAAATCATGGACAATAGGTGAGATAATTAAGGGAAAAGAGGAAGTTATAGTATGAGAGTTTTAGTAGTTGGCTCAGGCGGCCGAGAACACACATTAGCATGGAAGATAACGCAGAGTAAAAGAGTGAACAAGGTATTCTGCGCGCCTGGCAATGGCGGTATGGGCAAGATCGCTGATTTAGTCGATATAAAGGCAGATGACATTGATGGTCTTTTGAAATTTGCAAAAGAAAATAAAATAGGACTTACAGTAGTGGGCCCTGAAGTGCCGCTCGTAAAAGGCATAGTTGATAGATTTAATGAAGTCGGGCTAAGAGTATTTGGTCCATCTAAAGAGCTTGCAATGCTTGAGGGCAGTAAGATTTTTGCAAAAGAGGCCATGAAGAGATTTGGTTTACCTACAGCAGATTTCAAAGTCTTTAGTGATGCGCCTAGTGCAAAGAAATATTTAAAAGAAAAAGGTACGCCTGTAGTTATAAAGGCAGATGGCCTTGCAGCAGGTAAAGGCGTTGTAGTGGCACAGAGCATTGAAGAAGGAGAATTTGCCATAGATAACATGCTGGTTAAAAAGATCTTTGGTGCAGCAGGGGAAAAGATTATTATTGAAGATTGCCTTGAAGGTGAAGAGGCGTCGATCCTTGTTTTTAGCGATGGAAAAAACATAGTTCCTTTGGTTTCTTCGCAAGATCATAAGCGAGTATTAGATGGAGATCAAGGCCCTAATTGTTATTCAGAAGACACTGAGATATTGACCGATGATGGATGGAAGCCATTTAATAAATTAGAGAAAAAATGTAAAGTAGCAGTATTTGACCCGAATACTAGAGAAATTTACTTCGAAAGACCATTAAGAAAGTATTGGATGACATACAAAGGCACAATGATTAATTTTAAGAATAGAGTTATAGATTTACTTGTAACGTCAAATCATAGAATGTTAGTCAAACAGAGAAGAGGAAAAAAAGAGGCATTTGTCGTAGAAGCAAAGAATTACAGAGGAGAAAACTACATCTACCAATCAGGTATATGGAAGGGGAAGAATGCTAAATATTTTATTCTGCCAGAATATGATTATAGGTTTAATAGAAAGTTCAAAAAGTTAAAGATTAATTTTATTGATTGGGTTAGATTTCTTGGTGTCTATTTATCAGAGGGTTATGTTACAAAAGGAAAAGGTTCTAGAAGGGTTTATATTTGCCAGACAAAAAAATCTAGAAATTTTAATAAGATTAGAAGAATTATTAACAAACTCCCATTTAAATTCAATTTCGAAGAATACCATCATAAATTTAGAATTAACTCGACACAATTGGCGGATTATTTAACAAGATTTGGACACTCTCATGTGAAATATATTCCAGATTATGTAAAACAGGCAAAAGGGGAGACATTATTAGAATTTCTCAAAGCTTTTAATCTTGGAGATGGAGACAACCACCAGGGAAATATGAGATTCTTTAGTAGTTCTCGGAAGATGATTGACGGTATACAAGAAGTGATAACTAAGTTAGATCATTCTGGAATAATAACTATGGATAGAAGGAAAACAATGATTAATCCCTTGAATAAAAAGAGATATAAAGCAAGCCCAATTTATTCGATAGAAATGAAGAAGAGAAATAAGACATCCATAAGGAAGTATAATGTACACTTAGTTCAATATAAAGGGAATATAGGATGCGTAACTACATCAACAGGATTTGTAGTGGTGAGAAGAAAAGATAGGGTGGCAATATCAGGTAATACCGGCGGCATGGGAGCGTATTCTCCAGCGCCAGTGGTTTCGCAAGAATTGTTCAATAAGATCATAGAGATAGTTTTTAAGCCTATCATTGATGGTTTTGCGAAAGAGGGTAAACTCTATAAAGGTGTTTTGTATGGCGGTATTATGATTACAAAAAAAGGACCAATGGTCCTGGAATTTAATGTGAGATTTGGCGATCCTGAAACGCAGGCCATTTTGCCAAGGTTAAAATCAGATTTAGTAGATGTGATATTGGCATGTATAGATGAGAGTCTTGACAAAATAAAACTCGAATGGGATAATCGCTCGTGCATTGCAGTAGTTGCTGCGTCAAAAGGCTATCCTAGTTCGTACGAGAAACATAAAGAAATAAGCGGGTTAGAAGGACTCAAAGATGCCAAAGATATAGAAGTGTTTCACGCAGGTACTACAGCTAAAGACGGGAAGATCCTCACAAGCGGAGGCAGAGTACTGGCAGTAACAGGTTTTGGAAATGACATTAGCTCTGCAAAACGTAATGCATATCAGGCAATAGA
>CAZWYD010000028.1:0-7184 GCA_964637815.1 uncultured Planctomycetia bacterium | reverse complement strand
TGATGGGCAGTAAATCTGATGCAGAGACAATGGCTGAAACAGAGAAGATCTTAAAGGAATGCAAGATTCCATATGAGATAAATGTTATTTCAGCTCACAGGAATCCGGAAAAAGTGCGTTCTTATACCAAGGCTGCTAAAAAAAGAGGCATTAAGGTCTTGATATGTGGTGCAGGCATGTCTGCAGCCTTAGCAGGAGTTGTAAGTGCGTATACAGATCTGCCAGTCATTGGTGTTCCAATGTACACCAAGGCTTTAAATGGAGTAGATTCTTTGCTTTCTACTGTACAGATGCCAGGAGGCGTACCTGTTGCATGCATGGCAATAGGAAAAGCAGGTGCCAAGAACGCTGCAATTCTTGCCAGTCGCATCCTAGGCCTTTAACTTCTTGATGAAGATATTAAGGGTAAATCCTAATTTTCCAGAGCCGCATTTTATAGAGGAAGGAGCTGTTCTCTTAAAGAAGGGAGGGCTTGTTGCCTTTCCTACAGAGACTGTGTATGGGATCGGTGCGAATCTTTTGGATAAAAAGGCCATTGAGAGGCTTTACAAAATAAAGAAAAGGCCAAAGAATAAACCATTTACTATTCACATTGCAAGATTCGAGGCATTAAAAGAGCTAAAGGTTAATTTATCAGAACGCGCGGAAAAGATCGTTAGAAAATTCTGGCCAGGTCCTTTGACGATCCTGGCATTGAACAAGAAAAAAGAAAAGATAGGCATCCGCATGCCAGATAATAAAGTGGCGTTAGCGCTTATAGATAAGGCATCTTTACCCATAGTCGCGCCCAGCGCAAATCTCTCCGGGGAAAACCCGCCTACTTCAGCTAAGGAAGTGATCCTTGATGTAGATATGGTGTTAGACGGAGGAGATACAGCGATCGGCGTAGAATCGACAGTATTAGACGTCACAGTAGGCCCTTTTAAGATATTGAGAAAAGGCGCGCTTTCAGGAGAAGATCTTTTAGCTGACTTCCACGTACTTTTTGTATGCACTGGCAATAGCTGCCGTAGTGTTATGGCAAAGGGCCTGTTGGAAAAATTTCTAAAAGAATCCGGACTTTCAAAAAAGGTGCGTGTTGATTCAGCTGGCACAGGAGGATTTGCAGGAATACCTGCTGCAACAAATACAATAGAGGTCATGAATGAAGAGGGTGTGGATGTTTCAGCTCATAGAGGAAAGCCAATAAGCCCTGCGTTATTGAAAAAGTCAGATTTTGTCTTTGTCATGGAAGACGTGCATAGAAGATATATAGTGAATGCCTTACCTAAGACAGCTTTAAAGACAAGGCTTCTTAAAGAAGCTAGTGATATACCTGATCCAATAGGAAAATCTGTCGAAGAATACAGGCGTATCAGGGATGCTATAAAGGATAGCGTTGAGAATATATTCTTAGAATTATTTAAAAAGGAGAATTCCTAATGAAGATAGCTATTGGCGCGGATCATGGTGGTTTTAAATTAAAAGAGGCCCTTGTAAAATTTTTAAAGAAGAAAGGCCACAGTGTCAAAGATTTTGGCACATTTTCGAACCAGAGTTGTGATTACCCGATTTATGGTTACAAGGTTGCAAGGGCAGTTGGTCGCGCTAGATTTTCTAAGGGAATACTTATCTGCACTACAGGCATTGGCATGTCGATGGTCGCTAATAAGGTCAAGGGCGTACGCGCTGCGCTTTGTGATAGAGTAGATATTGCGCGTTTAAGTAGAGAGCATAATAATGCTAATATTTTGGTGTTAGCAGCAAAAGTTACTTCATTATCTAAAGCAAAAAGAATAGCAGCAGTCTGGCTTTCAACACGTGCCCTTGGTGGGAGGCATCAAAGGCGCGTTCGAAAAATTTAAAGGTTTAAAAGAAACCACAGAGGACACAGAGAAATAATATAATTTTACTCTGTGTTCTCCAAAAAATCTTTAAAATCCAACCATTGACTTATTTTAAGGCTATGGATGAAAAGGCAGGGCTTATGGTTAACCTTAATGTTTTAAGGCTAAAAGAAGGGATAAAAAGACTAATCTTATGAGAACACAGAGAGCTTTTATTATAAAAAACCTCTGTGTTCTCTGTGGTTTATTTTTAACATTTAAGGAGAGGTAAAATGAATTCATTAAAAAGAATCGATCCAGAGATCTATGAGGTTATCAAAAAGGAATTAGCTAGACAGCGGGATAATGTCGAGCTTATAGCGAGCGAAAATTTTGCAAGTCTTGCTGCGCTAGAGGCTCAAGGGTCTGTCCTGACTAATAAATACGCAGAAGGGTACCCTGCAAAGCGCTGGTATGGCGGATGCGAACATGTTGATGAGGCAGAGCGTCTGGCGATCAAAAGGGCGAAAAAGGTTTTTGGCGCAGAGCATGCCAATGTGCAGCCGCATTCAGGCACACAGGCAAACATGGCTGTGTACTTTGCATTGCTAAAACCAGGCGATACAATTCTTGCAATGGACCTTGCCTGTGGAGGGCATCTCTCGCATGGCCTGGGGCATAATTTTTCAGGGAAACTTTATAATTTTATACCTTACGGTGTGAGTAAAAAGACTGAGCAGATCGATTATGATGAAGTGGCTTCTCTTGCAAATAAGAATAAACCCCGGATGATCGTGGCAGGAGCGAGCGCGTATCCGCGCACCATAGATTTTAAGAAATTTAGACAAATAGCAGATTCTGTAGGCGCGTATCTCTTTGTGGATATGGCGCATTTTGCAGGGCTTGTGGCTGCAGGACTTCATCCAAATCCTGTAGCTTACGCAGATGTGGTGAGTGCTACCACACACAAGACTTTACGCGGCCCAAGAGGCGGCCTTATACTTTGTCGCAGGGAATTAGCTAAAAAGATAGACGCAGAGGTTTTTCCAGGTGTGCAGGGCGGGCCATTGATGCATGTCATAGCCAGTAAAGCAGTGGCATTTAAACAGGCGCAGGCAAAAGAATTTAAAGAATATCAAGGCCAGATCATAAAGAATTCAAAGACATTGGCGAAGTCTCTTGAAGATTCTGGTTTCAGGATAGTGTCTGGCGGAACAGATACACACCTTTTACTGGTGGATCTGGATTCGAAGGGTATTACTGGAAAAGAAGCGGTATTGATCCTCGATAAGGTGCATATAACTGTTAATAAGAATCTAATACCTTTTGATGAAAAGGGCCCTGCTGTTACAAGCGGCGTAAGGCTGGGTACGCCTGCAGTCACGACAAGGGGCATGGCTGAACCAGAGATGAAAGAAATAGCAGCAATAATAGATTGTGCATTGACAAAGAAGAACGATCCTTCAGCCTTAACTGAATGCGCAAAAAAGACATCCGCACTTCTCAAAAGGTTTCCTCTTTACCAGGAGGTAAAATTATGAAATGTCCATTCTGTGGCCACAAAGAAGACAAAGTTATTGATTCACGTTCCTCTGAAGAGGGTCGTTCGATCCGTCGTCGTCGGGAATGCCTCAAGTGCAAGAGGCGTTTTACAACATACGAGAATATAGAAGAGACATCTCTCATGGTAATAAAAAAAGATGGCAGGCGTGAGCCCTTTGACAGGAAAAAGGTATTGGCAGGCCTTAAAAAGGCGTGCGAAAAAAGGCCGATAAGCACCCAGCAGCTCGAGGATCTTGCAGAGAAAATAGAGTATACGCTCCAGAGTAAGTTTGAAAAAGAAGTGGACGCCAGCCAGGTAGGCGAGCTGCTAATGGAAGAACTTTATAAATTAGATGAGGTAGCCTACGTGAGATTTGCCTCTGTATACAGGCAATTTAAGGATATAAATCAATTCATGAAAGAGCTCAAGGGCCTCCTGAGCCATAGTAAATAGTTTATTCTGCAGTATAACTTACAAAATCAGCCTTTTTCTTTAATTCCTCGAAATATTTACTGAAACTGTCTTGTTTCTTTTTTGCAAGAAGTTCTTCTTTAAAGCCTTCCTTTTCCTCGATAAACTTGACCTCATCCATGTCCTGGTATTCATTAAGCCTTAGCATGGCCCATGTCTCTGCCATTTTTATAGGACCTGCTATTTCGCCTATTTTTAATGAGGCGCATGCTTCTACAAAGTCTTTGGCAGGGCCTAATGCAGGTATGTAATCGTTCCTGGTTATAAGATCAGTTTCTTTCATTTCCTTTCCGATGCTCTCGAAGGTTTGTCCATTTTTTATTCTTGCATGAATTTTCTTCGCTTCCTTCTCAGATAAACCTATGGATTTATTTTTCGTATACGAGGTTATTACAACATCACGCGTTTCTGAAAATTCAGGTATATACGAGGCTTTTCTCCCTTCTAGCTGTATCATATAAAAGCCCTTATCAGTTTTAATAAGGACATTTGATATTTCCTCGTCACCTAGCTCAAAACTTCTCTTTGTAAATTCATATGACCAGCCTATTCCTGGGATCTCCTGCTGCATGTTAAAAAAACCTGTTTCTTTTGTCTGGAGCGCAAACACTTGAGCTGTTTTTCCCATGTCTTTTTTATCCAGGAGATTATCCAGGGCTTTATAAGATAGCTCTTCTGCGAGGCTAGTCTTTTTTTCCATGCTGAGTTTTTCAGATATGCTGTTTTTTATTGTCTCGTCTAATTCTGGCATTTCTTCTGAATCAGGTTTCTTGTAATCCGAGATATGCTCTTCGAAATATCTCTTGATAGTTTCTTCATCCACATAGATCTCTTTATCAAATTGAGAAAAAAGGATTTCTATATATTTTACATTGATTTCCTCAGGTTTTCTGAACAAGGCCTTGTCCTCTTCGTAGAATTTCATAAGATCCGATTCCTGATAGTGTACATCCTTTTCAAATTCGCTGAAAGGTATTGATATATAAGATGCCTTTATCTTTTCGAATTTTTTCCTGTATTCTTTCTTTACTTCTTCGTCAGCTACAGAGACGCCGGAGGTGACTTTTTCTCTGAGTTTAGAGATAAGGATATCATCGCGTAACTTGTTTTCCCACGAGCGCGCAGCCTGACCAAGCATTGATTTGTATAATTTTTTATCAAATTTGCCATCACGCTGAAAGGCAGGAGCTGAGGTGATCCTTTCTACTATTTCGCTATCATCAGCAACTATTCTTTCTCTTTTTGCCACTTCCAATAAAAGCAAACGGCTCCACGCCATCTGGTCAATGAATTCAGCAGGTACATTGTTGCCAAATGATCTTATGGCCTGGTCCCTGGTGACGCGCCACATATCAGCATATTCATCAAAAGAGATCTTTTTATTAAAGATTTTTCCCGCGTAGTTCGGGCCTTTACCTCTTTTTTTACCAGATGAGCCAGCCCCCCATACGACAAAGGCAGGGATTATTATTATAGCCAATCCCCATACTATGCGCTTCATGTTCTTTTTCTTACGTAGGAATTTTAGTAACATAGTTATCTCCTTTTCTGGAGCATATTATACACTTTATGTATTGAAAAATCTATGTTAAAATAGCTTTATCGTGAAAAACCAGGAAATAGCTGAAATCTTTAGACAGATCGCGCAGATCCTTGAAGTAAAGGGAGAAAATGTGTTCAGGGTCCGCGCTTATGAGCGCGCAGCTCGAAACATAGAATCTATGTCTGAGGACATAGGGATTTTTGTAAAAGAAGATAGGCTCACGGCCATACCTGGTATTGGAAAAGACCTGGAAGAAAAGATCAAAGAGATCGTTTCAAGCGGGAGGCTTAAGTATTTAGAGGAGCTGAAGAAAAATACGCCAAAAGGACTTATCCAGATGTTAAGTGTACCTGGTATAGGACCTAAGACAGCAAAGCTATTGTATGACAAGCTAGAGATACAGGATCTCGTGATGCTCGAGAGAATGGCTCACATGGGAAAGATAAAGGATGTCCCTGGCATAAAACAGAAGACTGTTGAAAATATACTGCGCGGCATAGAGCTTATTAAAAAAGGTAGAGACAGGATGGACCTGAAGACAGCAATGGATGCATCTGAGAGTTTTATTAGACAGCTTAAGAAACTAAAGGAAGTAAAAAAAATAAATCCTGCTGGCAGCCTGCGGCGGATGAAGGATACAGTGAGGGATATTGATATACTGGTTTCCTCAAAGAGCCCTGGCAAGGTCATGGATAGTTTTACAAGGCTACCATATGTGCAAGACGTGCTTGCAAAAGGCCAGACAAAATCGTCAATAGTTACAAAGGATGGCATACAGGTAGATGTGAGAGTGATAAAAGATGTTTCATATGGTGCCGCGCTTATGTATTTCACTGGTTCAAAGGAGCATAATATAAAATTACGTCAGCTAGCAATAAAAAAAGGCTTGAAGCTGAATGAATATGCCTTATTCAGGAAAAATAAGGCAGTGGCTGGCAAGACTGAGATAGAAATATGTAAAAAATTAGGACTTAACTATATACCTCCTGAGCTAAGAGAGGATAGAGGTGAAGTCGAGGCCAGCATAGAGGGGAATCTTCCAAAGCTTGTAGAGTTAAAGGACATAAAGGGTGATCTACACGCGCATTCCAGATGGTCTGATGGTGGTAGCTCTATAGAGGAGGTTGTGATAAAGGCAAGAGAGCGAGGCTACGAGTATATTGCTATTACAGATCATTCACAGGGCCTTAAGATAGCGCAGGGTTTAAATAGAAAAGAGTTGGAATCCAAGAAAAAAGAGATAGATGGGCTGAGCAAGAAGTATAAGGACATAAAGATCTTATATGGCACAGAGGTAGATATTGATTCAGATGGGAATCTGGATTATCCTGATGATATCTTAAAGGACATGGACATTGTTATAGCTGCAATA
Organism: uncultured Planctomycetia bacterium; assembly: GCA_964637815.1. Taxonomy (GTDB): domain Bacteria; phylum Omnitrophota; class Gorgyraeia; order Gorgyraeales; family Gorgyraeaceae; genus Gorgyraea. Next base: position 450 of record CAZWYD010000028.1, on the reverse strand, counting down.
CATTCTGGATTTAAGCAGTCAAAAGAGATAATAACCAAACGCATAATCAAGGCGTGCCAGAACAAGTGTGTCAATATGTTAGCACATCCTACTGGCAGGCTCTGGGGCGCAAGAGAGCCGTATGAGATAGACCTTGAAGAGATACTTAAGGTATGTAGGGATACAAATACAGCAATCGAGATAAATAGCTACCCCCAGCGACTCGATCTAAATGACACAGGCTGCCGTATGGCAAAGGAAAAGGGCGTTAAGATAGCAATAAATACAGATGCACATATTGCCGAGGAGCTAGATACAATAAACCTAGGCATCTCCGTAGCCCGCCGAGGCTGGCTTGAGAAAAAAGATGTCTTAAACACCTTGTCTTTTACTAAACTGCAGAAGCTCTTAACTTGACATTTTAAGGGACCGGAAGACACATCATATACCCCACTAGTCTGAAAATCTATC
>CAZWYD010000027.1:0-14160 GCA_964637815.1 uncultured Planctomycetia bacterium | reverse complement strand
GCTTGCACCGAGTGCAAGAGAAAAAATTATACAGCTAAGAAGAACAAGAAATTGCAGACAAAAAGACTTGAGATAAAGAAATTCTGCAAGTTTTGCAAAAAGAGGACACCACATAAGGAAGAAAAATAATTGAGAGGTAGGCTTGTGGCCTACCAGGATATGAGGGGCCGACAGAAGTAGGTCGGCCCTTACATTGTATAGAGCGAGGTCAGAGAGGTCTAAGTTTAAAGGCCAGTAGCTCTAATTGGCAGAGCAGCGGTCTCCAAAGCCGCGTGTTGGGGGTTCGAATCCCTCCTGGCCTGCCAAATTTTGCGAAGCAAAATTTGATCCTGAGACCGCGACGAATAGGAGTGGTCGAAGGACCTAAAAAGGATTTATGCAGCTATTTTCAAAAATTACACGGTTTGTGAATGAAGTCAAGGTGGAGATGCAGAAGGTCTCCTGGTCGAGCAAGGATGAACTGATCGGTTCGACAGGGATCGTGATCGCCTCAACCGCGCTCCTGGCTATATTTATAGGTATAGTGGACTTAATATTATCCAGGTTTGTAAATATTTTATTGAGATAACTATGGATCATAAGTGGTACGTCATACATACATTAACAGGCCAGGAAGATAAGGTAAGGACTGGCATAGAGGCTAAGATCCAGGAAGGGGCATTAAAAGATAAAGTCTTTCAGGTCCTTATACCTACGGAACAAGTTTCAGAGGTAAAGGACGGCAAAAAAAGGATCTCCTTAAGAAAATTTTTCCCTGGCTATGTGCTGGTGGAAATGGATCTGGATGATGATATCTGGTATGTGATTAGGAACATGGCTGGTGTCACAGGGTTTATAGGTACCAAGACAAGGCCTGTGCCTCTTTTGGATAGTGAGGTCAACCAGATAATAAAACAGACTGAGGAGAGGAAAGAAAAACCAACGCCTAAGGTGATTTTTGAAAAGGGCGACAGTGTCAAGGTCATAGAAGGGCCGTTTATAAATTTTAACGGCAATATAGAAGAGGTCAACCCTGATAAAGGCAAGATAAAGGTAATGGTTTCAATATTCGGCCGCGCTACACCAGTGGAACTCGAATATTGGCAGGTAGAAAGGCTTTAAGATGCCAAAAGAGATAAAATCAACTATAAAACTACACGTTACAGGCGGACAGGCAAACCCTGCGCCTCCTGTTGGCCCTGCATTAGGTCAGCATGGCGTAAATATAATGGAGTTTTGTAAGTCATTCAATGAAAAGACAAGAGACAGGCAGGGACTTGTGTTGCCGGTTGTCTTAACTGTTTATAAAGATAAATCCTTTACCTTTATAATAAAGAGCCCACCGTGTTCAGTGCTTTTGAAACGCGCATGCGGCATAGCAAAGGCATCAGGCGTGCCTAATAAGGAAAAGATAGGCAAGGTAACAAAGGCGCAGGTAAAAGAGATCGCCCAGACCAAGATGAAGGATCTTAATGCTGCAGACATGGAAGGCGCGATGAAGATAGTCGAAGGTACAGCGCGCAGTATGGGCATAGAGGTGGAAGCATGAGTAAGCGCACAAAGGAATTCGAGAAGCTAGCAGAAAAAGATAAACTCTATACTATAGAGGAAGCGGTTGCGATCTTGAAAAAGGCGCCGCGGCCAAAGTTTAACGAGACGGTCGAGATATCCTTTAATATTAATTCAGATCCAAAGCAGGCTGACCAGATGGTCAGGGGCACTGTGATCCTGCCTCATGGCAGCGGAAAAAAGGTAAAGATACTTGTCCTGTGTAAGGGCGAAGGCGCAAACCAGGCAAGGGAAGCAGGCGCTGATTATGTGGGAGACGCAGATCTTATTGCAAAGATAACTGGTGGATGGATAGATTTTGATGTGGTAATAAGCGCGCCAGATATGATGCGCGAGGTTGGGAAGCTGGGAAGGGTGCTTGGACCGCGAGGTCTTATGCCAAATCCTAAAACAGGAACTGTTACGAATGATTTTAAGAGAGCAGTAGAAGAGGCAAAGGCAGGTAAGGTCGAGTTTAAATTGAATAAATTGGCGAATATTAATGTTATAGCAGGGAAGATCTCATTCGAGGAAAAGGCTATAGCGGAAAATGTAACAAAGGTCATAACCGCAATAGATAAATCTAGGCCAAGCGGCATAAAAGGTAAGTTTATAAAAAGCATCGCGCTTTCAACAACAATGGGCCCTGGCGTTAAGCTGGATTTGGTAAAACTGAGGACATCGTAATGGCAAAGCTTTCAATGGAATGCAAAAAGATGATGGTCGACGAAATAACGGATCGTCTTAATGACACAGATACTATGATAGTTACTAATTATAAAGGTCTTAGCGCCCAGAACCTGAACGAATTACGCAGGGAATTAAGGGGTGTTTCAGGTGAGTACGTGGTTGTGAAGGATTCGATACTAAAACGCGCCCTTACGAAGGAGCCCAGCAAAAAGATAGCAGAGCTGATTGAGGGCGAGGTAGGTATAGCAGTAGATAAAAAAGGAGACGCCAGCTATATATTAAAGGTACTTGCAAAATTCGCAAAGGATCATAAGGTTCTGCAGATCAGAGGTGGCATAGTAAACGGCGATTCTGTTTCCAGTGATGACATTAAACAGCTCGCGGCGCTTCCTTCAAGAGAGGTATTGCTGGCTAGGCTGGCAAATGTGCTTAATGCGCCGATCCAAGAATTGGCAGGGGCCTTGAATGCGATTATATGTAAACTTGCGTACGCGCTTAATGCGGTAAAAGATAAAAAGGGACAAGGGACAAGTGACAAGGGACAAGAAAACAAGGAGGTATCAAATGGCTGACGAAAAGAAAATCGAAGAGATGCTTGGCACGATCGAGGCAATGTCTGTTCTGGATCTGTCAAATCTTGTCAAGTCGATCGAAGAGAAATTTGGCGTAACTGCTCAGGCACCTGTAGTAGCAGTAGCTGGTGGAGGCGCAGCAGGAGCTGCAGGCGCAGCTGAAGAGGAAAAGACTACCTTTACAGTGGTGTTAGCTTCAGCAGGCGACAAAAAGATTCAGGTCATAAAAGAAATACGCACTATCACAAGCCTTGGCCTGAAAGAGGCAAAGGACCTGGTAGAAGGCGCGCCAAAGACAGTAAAAGAAGGCGTTGGTAAGGAAGAAGCCGAAGAAGTTAAGAAAAAACTCGAAGCACAAGGCGCTAAAGTCGAACTAAAATAACCGATAACTTTACATTTTAGGTCTTGCTTTAAATGTAAAGTTATTTGAACGCGAGAGGTTTTGATGACAAAGCGTAAAAATTTCGCGAAGTTGAAAGAAGTTGTGCGTATTCCATATCTTCTTGATATACAGCGGGAGTCCTACATCAATTTTTTGCAGTTAGATAAGCCAAAGACCAAGCGTAAGCGCGAGGGTCTGCAGGCTGTGTTCGAGGATGTCTTTCCTATTGAGAGCAATGACGGGAATCACAGGCTTGAATTTTTGTATTATACTGCAGGCAAGTCAAAATATGACAGATTAGAATGCCAGAAAAGGGCTGTAAGCTTTGCCTCACCTCTCAAGATAAAGATAAGGCTCAAGTCAAAGAAAGATACTAAAGAGCAAGAGGTGTATTTAGGCGATTTGCCGCTAATGACAGAGAACGGTACCTTTATTATTAATGGCGATGAAAGAGTGGTTGTCAGCCAGCTCCATCGTTCGCCTGGCGTATCGTTCGAAGAGAATCTGCACACAACAGGAAAAAGAATCTATTCAGGCAGGATAATACCTGGTCGTGGCGCATGGATGGAGTTCGAGTTTGACGCGAATGACACGCTTTACGTATTTATTGACAGACGCAAAAAGATACTCGCGACAATTCTTTTGCGCGCGCTCGGCTATGAAACAGATGAAGATATCATGAGACTTTTTACAGGCGTGGAGCGCGTAAGGCCTGCGAGAAAGTCAAGCCTGCTTAAATATGTTGGCAGGATCGTGGTAAAGGATATAAAACACCCTGAGGTGGACGATGTAATCATCTTGGAGAATAATTCCACGCTCACAGAGCAGAACATAGATAAGCTTTGGGATGCTGGAGTACGCTATTTAGAGGTATTCAGGGACACAATCCCAGAAATCGCGAATACACTTGAAAAAGATCATACAAAGACTAGGGAGGAAGCACTCCTTGATATCTATAGGCGCATGAGACCGGGAGATCCATTGACACTTGAAAGCGCAAAGCAATTATTGGATAGATTATTTTTTGACAAGAGAAGATATGACATGACCAAGGTCGGCCGTTACATATTGAATCGCAAATTAGGCATGAAGGCATCGCTGGATAAGAGTGCCTTGGATAAAGAGACTATCATAAATGTAGTAAGATATCTTTTGGATTTAAAGAATGGCGAGGGCGAGTTGGATGATATCGATCATCTTGGCAACCGTCGAGTCAGGACAGTGGGCGAGCTTCTTGCAGAGCAGTTCAGGATAGGACTGGCAAGGATGGAGCGTTTCTGTAAAGAGCGCATGTCCATTTATGACGTAGAGACCATGATGCCGTATCATTTAATAAACTCAAAAGTCCTTTCAAGTGTGATAAGGGATTTCTTTGGCAGGAGTCAGTTGTCGCAGTTCATGGACCAGACAAATCCATTAGCAGAGATGACGCACAAGAGACGTTTGAGCGCGCTCGGTCCTGGCGGTTTATCCAGGGAAAGAGCTGGCTTTGAAGTAAGAGACGTTCATTACTCGCATTATGGAAGAGTTTGTCCTATAGAAACGCCAGAAGGTCCAAACATCGGACTTATATCATCGCTCAGCACATACGCGAGAGTAAATAAATTTGGCTTCATAGAAACACCTTACAGGATCGTAGAAAAAAGCAGGGTCACAAACAGGATCGAGTACATGACTGCTGATATTGAAGACCAATACAGGATCGCGCAGGCAAATGCAAAATTGGACAAAGAAGGGTATTTTATTGAAGATAGAGTACTTTGTAGATATAAAGATAATTTTCCTCTTATACAGCCGTCAAAAATAGACTACATGGATGTATCTCCAAAGCAGCTCGTGAGCGTGGCAGCAGGACTTATACCGTTTCTTGAGCATGATGACGCAAACAGGGCGCTCATGGGTTCAAACATGCAACGCCAGGCAGTACCTTTATTATTTACTGAGGCACCGCTTATAGGCACTGGCATGGAGGCAAGGACAGCGCTTGATTCTGGCGCGACCACTGTAGCAAAATCAGGCGGCAAGGTAACATGCGTGCAGGCAGATGAGATAACAGTTAATAATAGTCTTGTATATAAGCTGAGGAAATTTGCCAGGTCCAATGCTAATACCTGCATCGACCAAAGGCCGATCGTTAAGATAGGCGACAAGATCAAGGCAGGCGATGCTATTGCTGATGGGCCAGGCACCAATGGCGGCGAGCTTGCGCTTGGAAGAAACGTACTGGTCGCATTTATGCCATGGCGCGGTTATAATTTTGAAGACGCGATACTGGTGAGCGAGAGACTTTTAAAAGAAGACATGTATACCTCAGTGCATGTGGAGGAATTTGAATTAGAAGCAAGAGAGACAAGACTTGGCAATGAAGAGGTCACAAGGGATATCCCGAATGTAAGCGAAGAGGCGCTGAGGAATCTTGGCGATGATGGCATTATAAGGGTTGGCGCAGAGGTTGGGCCTGGAGACATACTCGTGGGCAAAGTGGCGCCAAAGAGCGAGACAGAGCTTTCGCCAGAGGAAAAACTTTTACGCGCGATCTTCGGAGAAAAAGCAGGCGACGTACGCGACGCTTCTCTTACAGTACCATCTGGCGTAGAGGGAATAGTGGTTGACACTAAGATCTTTTCAAGAAAAGGCCAGAAGGCAAAATCAAAAGAGCAGCTTCAGAAAGAGCACAAAGATATAGAAAAGATAAGAAGCGAATACGAGAAACGCGCAGAGAATATCAAGAAAGAAAAAGCGAATCGTTTGTCCAGGCTCGTTTCAGGCGTAAAGCTGACAGGGCCTCTCTTATCTGATGAGACTGGCACTACGCTGATCGCAGAAGGCAGGCCTATAAGAAAAAAGGATCTGTCTAAGTTTGAAAAATGTGACATAGCAAGTATAAAGATCGAGACTGATCTTGAGCTTGAGGCTGAGGTAAAAAGGACGCTGTCTATTTACAATGATCAGCTAGAAGAAGTGCTTTATGAAGAAGAGCATGAGGTGGACAAGATAAAGAGAGGCGATGAATTACCAGCAGGTGTATTAAAGAGAGTAGTTGTTTACGTAGCGAGCAAAAAGAGATTATCTGTCGGCGATAAAATGGCAGGCAGGCATGGTAATAAAGGTGTCATAGCAAAGATCTTGCCTGAAGAAGATATGCCGTACATGGAGGATGGCACGCCTGTTGAGATAGTGTTGAACCCTCTTGGCGTGCCTTCAAGAATGAATGTAGGCCAGATACTTGAGACGCATCTTGGCTGGGCTGCCAAGGCCCTGGGCCTTAAGGTGACCACACCTGTATTTGACGGCGCAAAAGAAGAAGATGTGCGAGAGTGGTTAAAGCAAGCGGAACTTCCAGAGGATGGAAAGGTAGCGCTGCATGACGGGAAAACAGGCGAGAAATTCGGACAAAAAGTCACAGTAGGTTATATATACATGATGAAACTCGCGCATTTGGTCGACGATAAGATACACGCGCGTTCAATAGGCCCGTACTCACTTGTAACACAGCAGCCTCTTGGCGGAAAGGCGCAATTCGGAGGACAGAGGTTCGGAGAAATGGAAGTGTGGGCGCTCGAGGCATACGGCGCCGCGTATACGCTGCAGGAACTCTTGACTGTAAAGAGTGATGATGTCAGCGGAAGGACAAAGGTGTACGAGTCCATAGTAAAAGGCGAGAATGCGCTTCACCCGGGAACACCTGAATCATTTAATGTATTGGTCAAGGAATTACAGAGCCTGTGTTTGGACATAAGGACAGAATATAAAGACGGCGGGATCTCACCCGTTGTCGTTTCCAAAGAGGAACTAAAGGAGCTGCGCAAGGCGCGCAAAAAAGCAAAAAGGAAGAAAAAATAATGATAAAAGAAGAATTTGGTAATTTTGATTTTATCTCAATAAAGATTGCTTCTCCTGAGGTTGTTAGATCCTGGTCAAAGGGCGAGGTAAAGAAACCCGAGACCATTAATTACAGGACGCTCAGGCCTGAGAAGGACGGGCTCTTTTGCGAAAAGATATTCGGGCCAACGCGCGACTGGGAATGTAGCTGCGGAAAGTACAAGCGCATTAAATATAAAGGCATAGTGTGCGACCGCTGCGGTGTAGAAGTAACGCTTTCCAAAGTCAGGCGCGACAGGATGGGTCACATAGAGCTGGCTGCGCCATGTTCGCATATCTGGTTCTTTAAGGCATTGCCGAGCCGCATGGCACTTCTCTTGAATATTGGCATGCGTGAACTGGAACGAGTGATTTATTACGAAGAATATATTGTCATAGATCCAGGAGAATCTCCTCTTAAGAAAAAGGAACTCCTGAGTGAAGAGAGATACAGGAAATATGTAGAGGAGTACGGCACTAAGTTCAAAGCCATGATTGGCGCTGAAGGCATAAGGGAGCTTTTGGCTGAGCTGGATCTGGGCAAAATGATAAAGGAATTAAAAACAGATCTTCACGGACAGAAATCAGAGCTGGCAAAAAGAAAGATACTTAAGAGACTGCGGACAATAGAGGCAATAAATAAATCCGGCAATAAAGCAGAGTGGATGGTAATAGATATCGTACCTGTTATTCCACCAGATCTAAGGCCGCTCGTGCCTCTTGAGGGTGGCAGGTTTGCTACGAGTGATCTGAATGATTTATATAGGCGTGTCATAAACAGGAACAACCGCCTTAAGAAACTCCTGGAATTAAAGGCACCTGATATTATTATACGCAATGAAAAACGTATGCTTCAGGAATCAGTGGACGCGCTTTTTGACAATGGAAGACATGGCAGGCCAGTGCTTGGACCTGCGAATAGACCGCTTAAGTCTTTGAGTGACATGTTAAAAGGCAAGCAAGGCCGCTTTAGGCAGAATCTTTTAGGAAAACGCGTTGACTATTCAGGCAGAAGCGTTATTGTAATCGGACCTGAGTTGAAGCTATGGGAATGCGGGCTTCCAAAAAAGATGGCGCTGGAGTTATTCGAGCCATTTATTATAAAGAAGTTAAAGGAAAAAGGATTTGTCCATACAATAAAGAGTGCCAAGCGCATGGTGGAAAAGGCAAGGCTTGAGGTCTGGGATATCTTAGACGATGTGATAAAAGAACATCCTGTGCTTTTAAATAGGGCACCTACATTACACAGGCTCGGAATACAGGCGTTTCAGCCCATATTAATAGAAGGTAAGGCGATCAGGATCCATCCGCTTGTCTGTACTGCGTTCAATGCAGATTTTGACGGTGACCAAATGGCAGTGCACGTGCCTTTATCAACAGAGGCGCAGATGGAATTAAGGCTCATGATACTCTCGTCTAACAACATATTTTCTCCGTCTGACGGCAGACCTATTATAACGCCGACGCAGGATATAGTGCTAGGCTGTTATTATCTGACTGGAGAAAAGCCAGGCGCAAAAGGAGAGGGCAGGGTCTTCGCGGATAGAGAAGAGGCAGAGATCGCGCTTTATGATAAAGAGATAGAGATGCACGCGAAGATAAAAATAAGGATCGATGGAGAAATAATCGAAACAACTGCAGGAAGGGTCATCTTTAATCGCATATTGCCAAAAGGCATGCCTTACGTAAACACCATGCTGGAGAAATCAAATCTTAGTAAGGTCATAGGTGATTGCTACAAGCAGTTTGGTCATGACCTTACTGTGAAGCTACTGGACGATATCAAGAATACCGGTTTTGAATTTGCAACGTTGGCAGGCATTTCTATTTCAGTGGAAGACCTGCATATTCCGACAGAAAAGAAAAAGGTGCTGGCAGCTTCGAAGAAAGAGGTAAATTCAGTCGAGGATCAATATCGAAAAGGTATTATCACAGAGCGAGAAAGATACAATAAGATCGTTGATATATGGACACATGCTACAGACAAGGTGTCAGATCTTTTATTTAAGGAGCTGAGTGTTTTTAATCCAATATTTATGATGGCAAATTCCGGGGCAAGGGGTTCAAAGCAGCAGATCAGGCAGCTCGCAGGTATGCGTGGACTTATGGCAAAACCATCAGGAGAGATCATCGAGACACCTATCACTGCTAATTTTAAAGAAGGACTTACAGTGCTCGAATATTTTATCTCTACTCACGGCGCAAGAAAAGGTCTGGCAGATACAGCTCTTAAGACAGCAGACTCTGGTTATCTTACCAGGCGTCTTGTGGATGTGGCGCAGGATGTCATTATAAGAGAAGGTGATTGCGGTACAATGAACGGCATACTTGTCAGCGCGATCATCGAGGCAGATGAAGAGGTTGTTCCTTTAAGAGAGAGGATCGTAGGAAGGGTGGCAGTGGATAATATCGCGGATATTATTACTGATGAGAATATTGTAGAGGCTGGCAGTGAGATAGATGAAGAATCTGCTGAGCGTGTAGAATCTGCTGGTATAGAAAAGATACGCATACGCAGCGTGCTTACGTGCGAGGCAAAGCATGGCGTGTGCGCTAAGTGTTATGGCAGGGATCTTGCTACAGGCAAGATCGTCGAGCTTGGCACAGCTGTTGGCGTAGTCGCAGCCCAGTCTATAGGTGAGCCAGGAACACAGCTTACCATGAGAACATTTCATATTGGCGGAACAGCGTCAAGAATCATAGAACAGTCGTTTATAAAATCCAGGTCAAAAGGCGCCATTAAATATCATAACCTCAGGATAGTGCAGCAGGAATCAGGCGACATTATAGCATTAAATCGCAACGGCCAGATAAGCATAAACGACGAGAGCGGTAGAGAACTTGAAAAATATATGGTGCCTTCAGGATCTACATTGGCTGTAAAGGATGGTCAGGAGGTCGATAAAGGCGTTATTTTTATAAGATGGGACCCATATACTTCGCCTATATTGACAGAGGTGAGCGGAAAGGTGAGATACGAGGACATTGTAGAAGAAGTGACTATGGTAGAGGAACTTGATGAGGCAACAGGTCGTACTGGCCGTGTGATTATAGAGCACAGGGGTGAATATCATCCGCAGATAGTCATAGAGAACCAGAAAAAGGAAGTCGCTGCGATCTATCCGATTCCTGCAGGAGCGCACATTGTTTGTCAGGATGGAGCGAGCGTAAAGGCAGGAGAGTTGATTGCAAAGACGCCCAGGCAGGTCAGTAAGACAAAGGATATTACTGGAGGTCTACCAAGGGTCGCAGAGCTTTTTGAGGCAAGAAAACCAAAAGACCCTGCGATGATAAGTGAGATAGACGGGATCGTGGAGTTTGCCACATCTAAAAAAGGTCAGCGCAGGATCATTGTTAAGGCATCCTCTGGCATGAAAAAGGAATACATCATACCGCATGGCAAACATTTGAATGTCTACAGGGGTGACAGAGTTTCAACAGGAGACCAGCTCGTTGACGGACCTATCAACCCACAGGATATATTAAAGGTAAGCGGTGAGAAGAGGCTGCAGGAATATCTCGTGAATGAAGTGCAGGAGGTATACAGGCTGCAGGGCGTAAAGATAAACGATAAGCACATAGAGATTATAGTCAAACAGATGCTCAAGAAGGTCAAGATAGAGGACTCTGGCGATACAGAGTTTTTGGTTGACATGCAGGTGGACAAGCGGATTTTCCAGGAAGAGAACGCGAAGATCTCGAAGAAAAAAGGTAAGCCTGCCAGCGCAGCGCCAATACTTTTAGGGATCACAAAGGCATCGCTTTCCACAGAGAGTTTTATATCAGCAGCGAGTTTCCAGGAGACTACCAAGGTTTTAACAGAGGCTGCTGTGAGCGGAAGGATAGACGAGCTTAGAGGATTGAAAGAGAACGTCATCATGGGGCACCTGATCCCAGCTGGTACCGGGTTTAAGGCGCACAGGAATATAGAGATGGTGAAGGTGGGCGCTGAGAAGGAAAGTGACAAGAAACAAGTGACAAGGGACAAGGAGTAAATATGCCAACGATCGGCCAATTAATAAAATACGGCAGGAGCAAGAAAACCAGAAAGACAAAATCGCGTGCGCTTAACGCGTGTCCCCAGAAAAGAGGCGTGTGTCTGCAGGTAAAGACACAGACTCCAAAAAAACCTAACTCTGCGTTGAGAAAAGTTGCCAGGGTAAGGTTGACCAATGGTATAGAAGTGACATCCTATATACCGGGCGAAGGGCACAATCTTCAAGAGCATTCGATAGTTTTAATCAGGGGCGGCAGGGTAAAAGACCTTCCTGGTGTGAGGTATCACATAGTAAGAGGCACGCTCGATACAGCAGGCGTGGCAAACAGGAAAAAGAGCCGCTCAAAGTACGGCGCAAAACGACCAAAGGCGTAAGTTCCAAGGCTGAAAGCCGAGGCTGGACCTCGGCTTTTTAAAAAAAGCCGAGGTCCAGCCTCGGACAAGTGAGTGAGGAGATATGCGTAGAAGACGAGCAGAAAAACGAGACGTATTGCCTGATCCTAAATATAATAGCAAGCTTATCACCAGGTTTGTCAACGTAGTCATGGAGCAGGGCAAGAAGGCTGTTGCAGAGCGTATTGTATATAATGCGCTTGATGTAGTTTCAAAAAAGGCAGAAAACACCAATTCTTTGGAGCTATTGCAAAAGGCGATCGATAATGTAAGACCTCTTTTAGAGATAAAGCCAAGAAGGGTTGGAGGAGCTACATATCAGGTGCCTATTGAAGTAAAGAGCGACAGGGGTACATCTATTGCAATGCGCTGGCTAAGGGATTTTGCAAGACAGAAAAAGGGCAGGCCCATGGAAGAGAAGCTCGCGGATGAGATCATGGAGGCATTCAAGAAACAGGGCTCTGCAATGAAAAAAAGAGATGACATGCACAGGATGGCAGAGGCCAACAAGGCCTTTGCGCATTATAGATGGTAATGAAAGGTATAGAGAGCAAAAATGGCAGTCGAAACACAACAGAGAACAAATAATAAACGTATGATCAGAGAAATACCATTACAAAAATTAAGGAACATAGGGGTCATTGCTCATATAGACGCTGGGAAGACCACGACTACTGAGAGGATGCTCTATTATGCGGGCAGGCTCTATAAGATCGGCGAGGTGCATGAAGGCACTGCGACTATGGACTGGATGGAACAGGAACAGGAGCGAGGCATTACTATTACCTCAGCGGCTACGAGTTGTAATTGGAAGGATTGCAGGATAAATGTCATTGATACTCCCGGCCATGTGGATTTCACAGCAGAAGTCGAGCGATCGTTGAAGGTGCTGGATGGCGCGGTGGTTGTATTCTGCGGAGTTGGCGGCGTGCAACCGCAGACAGAGACAGTGTGGCGCCAGGCAGATAAATATAAGGTTCCAAGAATAGCTTTCATAAATAAGATGGATCGCGTGGGCGCTGATTTTGCAAAAGTAGTAAAGCAGATGGAAGAGATGCTGGCTGCAAATGCATTTCCCATACAGCTTCCCATTGGCAGTGAAGATAATTTTAAAGGAATAATAGACCTTATTGGTATGAAGGCGTATATGTTCAAGGAAGACAAGGTTGATGATAATTTCGAAGAAAGCGAAATACCTCTAGACAAAATGGAAGAGGTAAAAATATACAGGCATGATCTTATTGAAAAATTAGCAGAGCATGATGAAAAGATGATGGATAAGTATATCCATGACCAGGAGATAACAGAGCCTGAGATACGCGCTGCTCTTCGTAAAGCAGTTGTGAGGGATATGTTTGTGCCGATATTATGCGGCGCTGCTTTCAAGAATAAAGGTGTGCAGATGCTGCTGGATGCAGTGTGCGAATGCCTGCCGTCCCCGATAGACATACCTCCTGTTAAAGGTGTGAGCCCTGACTCTGACGAGGATATGTTCAGAAAGACAGATGATGACGAACCGTTTTGCGCGCTTTGCTTTAAAATAGCAACAGATCCATACGTGGGCAGGATCACATATATAAGGATATATTCGGGCACAGTGCAAAAAAGTTCTTATGTTTACAATATAAGCCGCGACCGCAAAGAGCGCTTGAGTAAGATCGTACGTTTCCATGCCAATAAGCAGGAGATAGTGGATGAGGCAGGCGCTGGTGATATAGTGGGTGTTGTGGGGCTGAAGAATGCGCGCACAGGTGATACGCTTTGCGAACAGGATTACCCTGTTATATTAGAGAAGATGCATTTTCCAGAGCCTGTGGTTTCTATGGCAATAGAGCCATCTACAAAGATAGCCCAGGACAAACTTGGCCTCGCGCTCAATAAATTACAGGAAGAAGATCCGACTTTCAGGGTGCGCTACAATAATGAGACAGGACAGACTCTTATATCAGGCATGGGAGAGTTGCATCTCGAGATAATCATAGACAGGCTCTTTCGCGAATTCAAAGTAGAGACAAAGACAGGCGTGCCGCAGGTAGCCTACAAAGAAATGCCTACTCAAGAGGTCAGGTCAGTCGGTAAATTTATACAGCAGTCAGGCGGTAGAGGACAGTATGGTCACGCTGTTATTATCATGAAACCAGGTGAGCCAGGCACTGGCATAGACTTTAAGAATAAGATCGTGGGCGGCGCCATACCTAGAGAATATATACCCGCTGTTAAGAACGGGATTGAAATGGCGTCAAAGACAGGTGTCTTGGCAAGCTACCCTGTAATAGATACAGAGGTCAATCTGATCGACGGGTCTTTTCATGAGGTAGATTCTTCAGAGATCGCCTTTAAGATGGCTGGTTCGATCGCGTTTACAGATGGCTTGAAAAAGGCCAGGTGTAAACTCATGGAACCTATAATGAATCTTGAAGTTATCTTCCCAGAAAGCTACATGGGGGATGTCATAGGTGACCTGAATTCAAGGCGTTGCAAGATCAGGGAAATAGAGCAAAAGGCCAATGTAAAGTCAGTAAAGGGCGATGTGCCGCTAGCAGAGATGTTTGGTTACGCAACAGCGATAAGGAGCTTGACACAGGGTAGGGCATCATATACAATGGAGCCTTCTCATTACGCAGAAGTGCCTAAAAATATAGCGGAAAAGATTGTAAGCAAGTAAAACAAAAGGAGCAAGACAATGGCAAAGGAAAAATTCCAACGCACTAAACCACACGTAAATATCGGCACCATAG
>CAZWYD010000026.1:0-14237 GCA_964637815.1 uncultured Planctomycetia bacterium | reverse complement strand
AGACTTTATTGAATTTTAGGGACAGGTCTGGGATTGGAGCGAGAACCGTCCCTAACACTACTACTAACATTACTAACACTATATACTAATAATAAAAAATAAATAATAACTTAAATTTTGTTTCTATTAATTATCGAAGCTTCCAATGAGGTATTTAACACGTTTAAGCTGAACAGCTTTGTTCTTGTATACATTATATTATCTTTATCCGCACGCGGAGAAAGTCGTTCTAATAAAAGCAGTGGATTTATCTCAAAAAGGATATTTTTTTCTAATGCTATATCGTCACTACTATATTGAATTGCATACTCCATCTTTTCACTGACTCGCTTATCTTCGATTTCGGGCGACACATAGAAAGCTTGTAAATGTAAGTGACTCGCGGGTTGCTCTCTATCAAAATCTGGCGCTACGGTTATATCGTCAAGCTGTTTAATATAAGAATAAAACGCTGGAAATACGCTAGCTTTGCCTATAATTTCCTCAGCTTTTAGCCTAGTGCCGATATTAACAGGAAAAGAATATTTTTTATCAGCATATGCTAAATGCGAATAAACACACACGAGCCCATTGTCCGAACGGACATAAACATTACAACCATTAACAAAGTCATAATTTACGTTAATAACCTTGCCAGCAAAAATAGCCCTGACAAGAGTTTGTGGCTTGGCTATGATATCTATCCCTTTGTGCAAAGTTATCTCTTCATCTGAGCCGCTCTTATAACGAGACTCATGAAAACTCCATATATATCCTATTACAGGCCACTTTAGAGAGTTTTTCAAATGCTTTAGGGGTGCGGGAACAGCGCCATCTAAATGGCGACTATATCTTTTATGAACTATATCGGCTAATAGAATGCTTGTTCTTTCTTTTTTCTCATTTATGCTTTCACCGAGGGGGAGCCTAAGATGGCGGTTGCTACAATAAGCTATACTATATCCAAAAAATAAAATAAACGCCCCTATCATTATAATCTTCAAGTTATACTCTTTTCTAAGCATTTTCATAATCATGGCAAAAAATAGTCCTCATTTCTAGAACTTAATTATCATGTACACACCTAATATAGATTGTATCACAAAAAATAGCTTTTTTCAACTAAACTGTCTCTACCAACTTTGCTGACTTTCAGAGTTAGTATTATATTATAGACGTCCTATTTGGGTACACCCTGCTGCAGGTATCTTTTTGGTCAGGTGGGGCCGGAAGAAAGCATTGGAATTTTTTGCTCGTCCCGCCCTTTTGACAAAGTCAAAAGGGCGGGACGAGCAAAAAATTCCAATGAGCGAAGGCCGCCTCGCTGGGGCGGCCGAGCGTCTTTCTGAAGGCCCTACCTGACCAAAAAGATACCTTGCGTCAGCATACTTTATTCCTGCCAGTTTCCTTTGCCTTGTACAGAGCGCGGTCGGAGGATTCGATTAGGGAGTTTGCGTCTGCTCCGTTTTCTGGAAAAGTACTTATTCCTATGCTGACAGTGTTGGATGTAGTCTTGTCGTAGGCCTTAAATACAGCAGATTCGATGCTTTTCCTGATATGCTCAGCTACCTGCAAGGCTCCTTCCCTACTTGTATCAGCAAGCGCTATTGCAAATTCCTCGCCGCCGTATCTTCCTAAAATATCTACTTCTCGCAGGTTAGATCTAAGAATACCTGCTACCTCTTTTAAAACAACATCTCCTACCAGGTGGCCAAGACGGTCATTCTTTTCCTTGAAATGGTCCAGGTCCAGCATAAGAAAAGACAGATTCGTCTTGCTGCGCATTGAGCGCCTTAGCTCCTTTGCCAGCCTCTCTAAAAAATGCCTTCTTGTAGAAACACCTGTCAGAAAATCTGTAATAGACGCGTCCTGCGCCTTTTTATAGAGGATCACCTTCTGAAAGTGTATCGCAAATTGATTGCCAAGAATAATGAAATTTTCAAAATACGGCCTGGGGATATTTTCTATATACAAAATCCCCGCTATTCTTTGCTCGACAAAAAGAGGAATGGCTACAAGCGTCTCAAAATCCTTTACAATAGCCAGCCTTTTTAAAAGCCGCGACTCAACCTGAGAAAATAGTGAAACAACCTTTTTTTCTTCGACCATAATAACGGCAAGCTCTTTATCGAAATCATCAGGATTGACCCTGCTGATCCTCTGGCCCAATTCGATCTGATAAACCGAGTCTACGTCTCGGGAATAATTTAAAAGTACAAGCCTGGAAGCCCTGAACCTGAAAGACCTTCTTAGCGTCGACGAAAATATACTTAATATGTCCTCGAGCAAGAGACAGCTGGACATGTCCTTGGATATTTCGTACAAGGAAAGTACTTGTTGTAATTTTTTTTCTCTCTCAAGATTTGATTCTATCTCGCCATTATCCTGGCGCATCAAATCCTCGTAATGCGCCTTCACCCCTTCAAATCTGGCGCGCATAGACCCTTTATGACGATCGAAATCTTTCTTGAATCTATCTGTAATAAAAGGCAGGGCATTTATAGCCAATACAAAGATCATAGTCTCATATGGAAATACTCCAAGCCCCTTGATCAGAATAAATACACTAGCCAATACAGACCATGTTAAGGCTTTAGACAGACTGATCCTGTAGCTCAAAAATAATACCATTGCTGAAATTATAAAATATGCTAGGAATTTCATATTAGCTGTCAGTTGTTAGCGTCTGCTGATAGAGCCTGGCATTACCAAGACTCGCAGCGCCTAGATCGCACAATATATCCAAAAGTCTCAGGTCTTCAGGTGTATAGTTATGAGGGTTCGCATGTTCAAGTCTCACCATGCCTATGAGCTTTTTCTCTTCTATGAGCGGCGAAGAAATAACTGAACGAAAAACTCCGTTCCTTTCTTCACCAAATCTAGAGTCTTTCCTGATGTCCTCAATAAGAAGAGACTGTCTGTGCTTAAAAACCCATTCGTCCAGAAGATCTCTCTTTCTAATCTTTGCCTCGCTCGTCCTGGATACAGCAAGATCTAATTCCTGTTTTTCAGTGTCCACTAAAAATAAAAACGCTGATTCTGATTTTCCTACTATACTCAGCGCGTTATCTAAAATAATCCTAGAAACATCGTCAAGGGAAAGCGTAGAACTAAGACAGGCACTCGCATCCTTGAGCAGATCAAACCTCTTCTCTTTCTTTTCAAGAAAAACTGCTTCTTTCTTATGTCTTAAATGTTCATCCGTGAGAAGATCAGTGCTCTCACTAAGTTCCTTTATGCGTGTTTCAATAAGATGCTTAGTATAGTCATGCTTCTTTATCCGGCCATCCACGATCAAAAATGTCACGAAGAACATCACTACGCCCCAAACATAGTGAAAATTCACTGCGAGAGAGATCAGGATCGTGAGAAAGATCGAAGCGCCAAGAAAAAAAAGACCTCGATAATAACCAAGGTCCTGCAGGCTCATTATAATGATCAGATTGTACAGGAAAATAGTAGGGATCTTGGGTAGATCAGTACGGAATACCAGGAAGGAGATAATAATAAAGCTGGCACCACAAATTATGCCGCTTTTTATCTTGCTGTGATTTTTCATTTTCCAATGTCATTAAATATTAAGTCGTATAATCAACGATCTGTGTAACAGTGTCGTTTAGATTCTTGCGGCTTACCACCATGTCTATAAGCCCGTGTTTCAGGAGAAACTCTGATGTCTGAAAACCCTCAGGAAGTTTTTGATGTATAGTCTGCTCTATGACCCTGGGCCCTGTAAATCCAATAAGGGCCTTTGGTTCAGCGATAATAATATCCCCCAGAGAAGCAAAACTTGCCAAGACCCCTGCCATTGTAGGATTTGTCAGAATAGATATGTAAAGGCCTCCGGCTTCATTGTGCCTTGCGAGCGCGGCTGAAGTCTTTGCCATCTGCATAAGCGAGATCATACCTTCATACATCCTTGCCCCGCCGCCTGAACCAGAGATGATCACCAGCGGCAGTTCATTCTCAGTGGCATACTCTATGATCCTGGTCAACTTCTCGCCCACCACATAGCCCATTGATCCCATTATAAAACGCGAATCAGTCACGCCCAGCGCGATCTTCCTGTTATTGACACGGCCCTTTCCTACTACCACTGCCTCTTCCATGCCAGTGGTCAATGTATCCTTCTCTATCTTTTCTACATAACTCTTAGGGCCCTTGAATTTCAGGATATCCCGTGGCTTCATTCCTTTTTCAAGCTCCTCAAAACTGCCCTGATCAAGAAACATATTTATGCGTTCATATGCTGTGAGGATAAAATGATAGCCGCACCGCGGACAGACCCTTAAGTTTTCATCAAGAGTCTTTTTGTATATCATCTCCGCGCATCCGCCGCACTTCAGCCAACTCCCATCCGGCACACCCTTGCGCTTTGAGACTTTTACGACTTTATATTTTGGTTTCTTAAATAAAGGCATCTTAAAATACGTTTATCACCAGGCCTGTCAGAACCTTGGGATAAAAGTAGGTTGATTTCTGAGGCATGCGTTTACCTGAAAGCGCCATGTCTCTAACCTCAGTAACCTTTGTGGGATTCAACATGACGGACAAAGAAAATCTTCCTTCATCCACCTCTTTAACAGCATAGTCTATGTCCTTTGTAAAATCTATTGAAAGTGAGGCGACCTTTTTCTTTAATGGCTCTATGACCATGTCGTGAAGCACGCTGACATCCAGAGAATTATTGCTCTTTACGCGCAGCCCTGTAAATCCGTCTTTCTCGTATATTACAAATCTCTTTTCGGATGATGCTGCCTTAGAAAGAAAATCCTTGGCCTTTTCCTTTGAAGAGAGCGTTTCGATCATAAAATGTTTTTTCAGATCCTGTTTTAGTTCAGCTGATTTATTTTTATCCACTCCACTGATCAACCTGTGTGTCGGTAAAACCACTATTCCATCAGCGCAAAGGTCTGTAAAATAAGTAAGTATGTAACCAAACTTCGGGTCCTTTTTAGTCTTACTGAATTCAAGCCCAACCTCATACCTGTGATGGCCATCTGCGATAAAAAGTTTTTTGTCCTTCATCAGACTGACTATTCTTTCTATTTTTTTCTTATCAGAAAGTCTCCAGAGCCTATTTTTTATACCATGATGATCCACGACATCTATAATCGGCTGTGATTTTGTCGCTTGCGCCAAGATATTATCGATGGATTGATTATCGTCTGCAAATATCGCGAATATAGGCCCCAGATTAGACTCTATTGAACTGATGAGGCTCGTGCGGTCTTTCTTTGGAGCGCTAAGTGTATTTTCGTGAGGATGGACGCTTGAATCCTCTTTATCAAACTCCTCTAATTTCAGGAGCGAGATGAATCCCAACCTGCGCATCTCTTTGCCATCTACCTCAAATTCCTGTTCGTAAACATAGATGCAGGGTTCCTTGTCTTTTTTTAACACGTCCTGCGCCTGCCAGTCTTTTAAACATGCCGCGGCCCTGGTATATCTATTTTCTTTTTCATTATCTTCCGGCTTGACCTTGCCCAGCAATATATGGATTATATTATGGGCCTCGGAATCGTAAAGCTGGGCCTGTTCTTGTGGCGAGATGACATCATAGGGCGGCGCCATTACCTTTGACAGGTCCTTTATTTTTTCTGGATTATAGAGTGTGCCTTTAAACGGGATTATATTTGCCATATAAAATTACTCCTATTATGCTGCCTATGCCATCAGCTGTCATATCAAGTACACTAAATTGACGCAACGGTACAAAACTCTGGTGGAATTCGTCTGAAATGCCATATACAATAGATACTATTATAGCAAAAATCTTAAAATTTTCAAAAAATGTTTTTCTGGGAGAATTTTTAAATGCCCGGGCAGCGAGAATTCCAAAAACCGCGTATTCACATATGTGTAGGAACTTATCAAGAAAAGGTACGCTAACTTCGGGTAAAGGCCTTGATATGCCTGAAAAGTAAAATATCAAACCTGCGTATAGATACAAGGGTATCCAATATTTGACAATATTATTCGTCAACTTTGCAGCTTTCTTTTTTATCACAACTCTGACAAGGGGATCCGGACTTTGGTTTCTCTTCTTTTTCTCTCTTTTTATAGTTCTTGCTCCTGTAATCAGTGGCGTAGAACCCTGAACCCTTGAAAATAAAACCCGCGCCAGCGCTCAAGAGTCTTTTTACCGCTCCTTTACAACTCTCCTCAGGACAAATAGATAGAGGCTCATCGTTCATCTTTTGAAAAAAGTCAAACCTCTTCCCGCATTTCTGGCATTCGTATTCGTATGTCGGCATTATTGTCTCCCGAATATATTTTTAGCTTTATCCATAAACGACTTTGAAAGTGGGTTGACTTTCTCGTCGCAGGACTTTGCGAATTCTTTTAATGCGCGCTTTTGCTGGGAACTTAGGCGTGTCGGTGTCTCAACGATGATCCTTACAAGCTCATCCCCGTGCCCATGACCCCTTAGTCTTTTCACGCCTTTAGACTGGAGCCTAAAGACCTTTCCGCTCTGCGTGCCATCAGGGATCCGCATTGATACTTTTCCATTTAAGGTCGGGATCTCTACCTCTCCTCCTAACGCGGCTGTAGGAAAGTCTATTGGCACATCGCATATTATATCATAACCATGTCTTTCAAATATAGCATGATCTTTTACATGTATATAAATATATAAGTCGCCCCTTGGTCCGCCTTTTGAACCTGCTTCGCCTTCTCCCTGCATTCTCAAACGCGATCCAGTATCAACTCCAGCAGGTATGCTGACCTCGAGCTTCTTAGTGATCCTGGTCTTTCCGCTGCCAGCGCACTTCACGCATGGATTTTTTATGATCATGCCCTCGCCCCTGCACCTGGGACATGTCTGCCTGATGCTGAAAAAGCCTGTTGACTGCAGAATCTGGCCTTTGCCTCCACAATTCGAACAGCTGGTCCTCTTTGTGCCAGGCCTTGCGCCATCGCCTTTACAAGTCTGGCAAGTCTCGTAACGCGGTATATTTATTGTCTTTTTTATTCCAAATGCCGCATCCTCAAAAGAGATCTCGATCTCATATTCCAGGTCCCTGCCAGCCATAGGCCCACCTCTTCTCCTGGAAGAAAAACCACCCCCGAATATACCGCTAAGCATATCTCCCAGGCCGCCGCCAAAACCCATGTCCTCAAAGATACTGCTAAAATCAGCGCCTCCAAAAATATCCTCCGCGCTATAACGAGAATCTATTCCAGCGTGGCCAAACTGGTCATACTGGCTCTTCTTCTGAGGATCAGAAAGCACAGCATAGGACTCTGAGATCTCCTTAAACCTGTCCTCTGCCTCTTTCTTTTTATCCGAAGACACTCGATCCGGATGATATTTAAGCGCAAGACTCCTGTACGCACGCTTTATCTCATCCACGCTCGCGCCCTTCTGTACACCCAGTATTTCGTAGTAGTCTCTCTTAGTAGTCATTCCCATCCTTAACTTTACATTTGAAGCAAGACCTTAAATGTAAAGTTATTTTATTTTTCTTTGAATTCTGCATCGATCACATCATCGCCCTGTTTTTTCTTTGGCTCTTCAGGCTTAGCCGCGTCTGGCTGCGAGGCAGCAGCTCCTGGCTGCGCCTTGGCCTGTTTTGCCTGGGCTGCTTTATACACCTCTTCAGCTAATTTATGCGATGCCTTTGACAGTTCCTCCATACCTTTTTTGATCTTCTCAACATCGCCGCCTTTTATTACCTCTTTCAGATCATTCAGGCCCTGCTCTATCTTTAATTTTTCATCCTGCGTGACCTTGTCGCCATAATCCTTTAATGACTTTTCAACAGAATACACCAGCGTATCTGCCTGATTCTTTATCTCTACCTCTTCCTTCTTTTTCTTATCCTCTTCAGAAAATTTCTCCGCGTCCTTGACCATTTTTTCTATTTCTTCTTTTGAAAGTTTCTTTGGCGCGGTTATTCTGATCGTCTGCTCCTTGCCTGTGCCAAGATCCTTGGCGCCTACATGCACGATGCCGTCCCTGTCAATGTCAAATGTAACCTCTATCTGCGGTATGCCGCGAGGCGCTGGCGGTATGCCTACGAGATCAAATCTCCCAAGCTCAGTATTGTCATTCGCCATCTGACGCTCGCCCTGCAAGACCCTCACTGTAACTGCAGGCTGATTATCCGCGGCTGTTGAAAATACCTGGCTCTTTTTCGTAGGTATCGTGGTATTGCGCTCAATAAGCTTTGTACAAACGCTTCCTAACGTCTCTATGCCCAGAGAAAGCGGCGTGACATCTAAAAGCAAAACCTCTTTTGCGTCACCTTTTATAATAGCAGCTTGAGTTGCCGCGCCCAGCGCAACACATTCCATCGGATCTATGCCACGCTCTATCTTTTTGCCAACATGCTCTTCTAAAAACTTCTGCACAATAGGCATCCTGGTAGGACCGCCCACCATAATGATCTTGTCTATGTCATTAGGTGTAAGTCCTGCGTCCTTAAGCGCCTGGTCAATAGGTTCGCCGCAGCGATCCACTATCGGACCGACCAATTCCTCTAACTTTGCTCTATTTATTGACATGGTCAAATGCTTTGGCCCACTAGAATCTGCTGTAATAAAAGGCAGGTTTATGTCTGTTGTAACTGTGCTCGAGAGTTCGACCTTTGCCTTTTCAGCTGCTTCTCTCAAACGCTGTGTTGCCATTTTGTCGCTCTTCAGATCTATGCCTGTCTCTTTTTTAAATTGATCTGCAATATGATCTATCAGTACATTATCCATGTCTGTTCCACCAAGATGCGTGTCGCCATTTGTAGATTTTACTTCAAACCCACTGGCACTGTGCTCCTTGTCATACCACATATCCATAATAGTGACGTCAAGCGTACCGCCGCCAAAATCAAACACCATTATCTTCATCTCTTTGCCGACCTTGTCCAGTCCATATGCAAGGCACGCTGCAGTAGGCTCATTGATTATCCTTAAGACCTTTAAACCTGCTATCTCACCTGCGTCCTTTGTTGCCTGGCGCTGATTATCATTGAAATAAGCAGGGCAGGTAATGACTACTTCTTCTACCTTATCCCCAAGATATGCCTCAGCATCCTGCTTTACTTTCTGCAATATAAATGCTGAGATCTGCTGCGGTGTATATTCCTTGCCGTAAATCTTAAACTTCTGGTCAGTGCCCATCTTTCTCTTTGCCGCATAGATAGTGCCCTCTGCGTTTACAGCAGCCTGGCGCCTTGCTGGCTCACCAACAAGCTTCTGTCCGTCTTTTGTAAATGCCACAAAAGATGGAAATGCCTTGCCGCTCGCAACACCCGCGCCTTCTGCGCTCGGTATGATCGCAGGCCGACCCCCTTCCATAGCTGCCGCCGCTGAATTAGATGTACCTAAATCGATTCCAATAACTTTACTCATTTTAAACCTCCTTGTCTCTTGTCTCTTTTTTTAGAAACTTTCACTTTAGCTGGCCTAACAATCCGACCGTTAAGCATGTATCCTTTTTGAAATTCCTCGCTCACATGATCCTCAGGATGTTCATCAGTTTCTTCCTGCATCATTGCCTCGTGCTCGTGAGGATTGAATGGTTTTCCTTTTGCGTCTATCTCTGTTACGCCGTTCTTTTTTAAAAATTCCTTCATATCCTTGTGTATCATCTCAATACCCTTATATAAAACATCAAAGTCATGCTTGGATCTGCCTGCCTTTACCGCTCGTTCAAAATCATCCACTATCTTCAATATGTCTATGACTATCTCTTCATTAGCGAATTTGACAAATTCCATCCTGTCCTTGTCCAACCGCTTCTTGTAATTGTCAAAATCCGCCTGCAGTCTTAAAAGCCTGTCAAGGCACTCATCTACCTTCTCTGCCTTTTCCTTTAAAGACTTGTATTCCTTGGAATTTAAAAGTATATTCTTAGCCAAGATCTTCCAGCACCTTTCCTAATACCTTTGAAAGATAATCTACAGCGGATATGACCTTGCCGTATTCCATCCTGGTAGGTCCGATCGCGCCCAGCGCGCCTATTGTCCTGCCATTTATCTGGTAGTTGCAGGTCACTATAGTACAATCCTGTATATGCTTGCAGTTATTTTCCTTGCCGATATGCACCTTGATACCGTCGCTCTCCATATCCTCATTGAATAGATCCACTAGATCTCTTTTATCTTCAAAGAGTTTTAAAAATACCCTTGCCTTTTTTATGTCCTCGAACTCAGGATGCGACATAAGGCCGCTCGTGCCCTCAAAATAGAGCCTCTCTTCCATCTTGAAAAAATTTGGATTTGAAAGCATGCTGACTGCCTTTTTTAAAAAGGTATAAAAAGAATCCCTTTCTTCAAGCAGCCTGCGCGTAAGATGATTCCTGATCTCGCCCAGAAACATGCCCTCTAATTCCTGATTTAAAAATTCTGATATTCTGAAAAGCTCTGATTTAGTAAGGCCTTCTTCCATATCCAAAACTGCATTCTTTACAATGCCGGATCGCGTAATAAGTATTGTCAGCGCTCGCGAAGAATCTACAGGGATAAACTCGATCCTCTTAAAAATACTCTTCTTGAGTCTAGGCGTAAGCACTATACCTGCCTCATTCGTTATCATGCTGATTGCCCTTGAGGCATTTTGCATCAATGATTCAAAATCCTCGCTCTTTCTATTGAGCATCCTGACTATTATAGATTCTTCTTCCTTTGTCAGATGCTTTGGCTCCAGGAGAGAATTGACGTAAAATCTATAGCCCTTGTCAGTAGGTACCCTTCCAGCAGAGGTGTGTGGGTGCGTGATAAGGCCTGCTTCTTCCAGATCAGCCATTACATTGCGTATAGTCGCAGGGCTCATAGACCAGCGAAACCTCTGTGACACAGCACGCGACCCAACAGGCGCAGCACCGTCAATATAAGACTCCACTATCGCCGCCAATATCCTCTTCTGTCTTTGTTCAACATCAATATGTTTCATAGGTGAATTAGCACTCTAACACCCAGAGTGCTACCTGTCAAGCAAAAAAATAAGTTTACTTGCCGAGGCTGGACCTCGGCTTTTTAAAAAGCCGAGGTCCAGCCTCGGCAAGTAAACTTATTTGAGTTGCTTCTTTAGTCTTAGAGGTACTATGGCTTCTATATAAACTGAGGTGGGCCTGTCTTCTCTTTTATGGACCTTGCCATGTTCGTAGATTAGATTCACCTTATCCATTCTATCATTCGGGATGTCTATTTTTATCTTTGTAACAAGCCCTGAGAGTAACTGCGAGATCTCGTCTATGAGAAGATCTATGCCTTGTCCATTCAAGGCAGATATTACTACTGCATTCTTAAATTTACTTTTAACGCGGTTCAAATAATACTTGTTCTCTGTCAGGTCCACCTTGTTAAGCACATTGATTATGGTTTTTCCTTCTGCTCCTAACTCCTTTAATACGCTATACACTGCCTCATCCAGATCTTGAACGCGAGGATTTGAACAGTCAAGCACATGTATAAGTAGATCTGCCTCCTTGACCTCTTCCAACGTAGCCTTAAACGATTCTATAAGATGATGCGGCAGCTTGTACAAAAACCCTACTGTGTCGCTAAAAAGGATCTTCAGGTTATTCGGAAGCGCGTAGCTCCTTGCTATGGGATCAAGCGTGCTAAAAAGTTTATCAGCAGTTAATTTTCTGGAATTGGTAAGATGGTTTAAAAGAGTGGTCTTGCCTGCGTTGGTATAGCCCACGATTGAAACAGTGGCAAGCATAGCGTCCTTGCGCCTTTTTCGCAGGGCATGACGTCTTTTCTCTAAGTCCTTTAACTCTTTCTTTAGCCTTGCAATGCGATCCCCGATCCTTCGCCTGTCATGCTCAAGTATTTTTTCTCCTGGGCCGCGCGTACCAATGCCGCCGCCAAGCCTTGAAAGCTCAACGCCCCTGCCAGTAAGCCTTGGCAATAAATATTGTAACTGTGCCAGCTCTATCTGGACCTTGCCCTCCATGCTTCTTGCATGCTGGGAAAATATGTCAAGTATGAGCTGGGTCCTGTCAATGACTTTGACGCCATCAAGCCCTTTTTCTAAATTCCTGAGCTGTGTAGGCGTAAGGTCATTATTAAAAATAACTGATTTCGCGCTTTTCTTTTTTGAAAGTAGCGCTATTTCTTCGAACTTACCCTTGCCAATAAATAGATCAGATGTGGGCCTCTCTCTATGACATACGATCTCTGCCTCTACACACGCGCCACTCGAACACGCAAGCTCTTTGAGCTCGCTAGCGCGATCCTCTGCCGGCCACCCCTTCTCTTTCTTTAAATCAACTGTTACAAGTATCGCCTTTTCCATATACTTACCAATAACTTTACATTTTAGGTCTTGCTTCAAATGTAAAGTTATTCCACGCTATTCGCTTGTCTGGACGGAACCAGGTTAGTTGGCGCTTGGCAAAGTGCCTGGTGTTTTTCTTTAAAAGCTCCTTTGCCTGGCCGAGTAAAAGATCTCCTTTAATATACCCTATTACCTCATTATACCCTAAAGCCTTTCTCGCGGTAAGGCTCAGTTTCCTGCGAGATAGATTCTTTACCTCTTTTACTATGCCCTGCCTGAACATATCTTCTACCCGCTTGTTTATATTTTTATAGAGTTTTTCGCGGGGCATGTCTATGCCAAAGATCTTAAAAGAATAACCCAGAGCTTCCCTCTTCTTCAATAATTCAGAAGGTCGCCTCTTTTCAGTGCGATAGATCTCCAATGCCCTCACTATCCTTCTCAGGTCATTCAGGTGTATTTTTTTGGCCCTCTCCGGATCTACCTTTTTTAGCTTATTGTAAAGATACCTCTTGCCATATTTTTCTGCAAGGGCATGCTGAGCCTTTCTAAATTTCTCGTCCTTCCCTGCTGAAGTAAATAACCCGTCGACTACAGCCTTAACATATAAACCACTGCCTCCTACAAACAATGGAGTCTTGCCGCGCTTCAATATATCTTCTATTGCAGCAATCGCCAATCTTCTATATTCAGACACGCTGAATTCTTTAGTAGGAGAGATTACGTCTATAAGATGGTGCTTTACTTTCCGCCTGTCAGCCTTGCTAGGCTTAGAAGTAAGTACATCCATACCTTTATATATAGACATGGAATCACAAGATATAATCTCTGCATTGAGCTTTTTGGCTAATTTAAGGGAAAGTTTGGTCTTACCTGATGCAGTAGGGCCTACCAGGAATATTACCTGCATAATGAAATTTGCTTTTGTGTTTTCAGAAGCAAGGCGTGGCGTCTTTCTTTTTCCTCTTTTGAAACACCATCCTTGAACTTACTGGCCTTTGTAAAAGGTCTTGGCGAATATTTAAATATATAAGCATTGCTAAAGCGGATCTCTTTGATCGCCTTTAGCGTATCATTAAAGTCCTTTTTTGTCTCTCCTGGAAAACCCACTATGAAATCCGAAGCGATCTTTCCGCCCTTAACTATTCTCCTAAAATCCTTTATGAGCTTCTTGTATTTCTCCAAAGTGTAACCTCTGTTCATCCGCTTAAGAATCTTATTTGAACCTGATTGTAAAGGCAGGTGCAGCTGTTTTGAAAGAGACTCGGTTTCTGCCATTGCCTTAAAAAGCTCTGCTCCCGCGTCTTTGGGATGAGAAGTCATAAAATTTATCTCAGCTCTACCAGCAACTACTCTGTCTATCTTCTTCAAAAGTCCTGAAAAACTAATCTTTTCCTTTAACCCTCTTCCATAAGAATTGACATTTTGACCCAAGAGAGTGATCTTTTCAACGCCCCCATCTATAAGCTTCTCCATCTCTTCCAAGATCTCCTTTGAAGGCCTGCTCCTCTCAGGGCCCCTTACATAAGGCACGACGCAGTACGAGCAAAAATTAGCACAGCCTTCCATTATCTTAACATACGCATTTTTACCCACGCCTCTTTTCTTAGGAAAGTTCGGGATCTTTTTAAGGCTATGTCCTCCGACGCAAATAATATGGCCAGCACCAGATCTTACTCTCTCTACAATCCCTGGGATCCTATCTAAATCAGCTGGTCCGCATATAAAATCCACATGCGGAAGTTTTCTAAATATCAAATCCTTTTGCGCCTCTGCCATGCAGCCTATGATCCCAAAAACCATACCAGGCCGCTTCGTAAGAGAACCCACTCTCCCAAACACCCTATCCTCAGCATGCTTGCGAACACTGCATGTATTGAAAAGTAAAACATCTGCCTCTTCTGGATCTCTGCTAAGAGAATACCCCTCTTGCAAAAGCAGATCCCTCACTCGTCCAGAATCATGCTCATTCATCTGACAGCCAAATGTGCGGATATATACTCTGGGCGATTTTTTTTCGTAAGTCTTTGATT
>CAZWYD010000025.1:0-16034 GCA_964637815.1 uncultured Planctomycetia bacterium | reverse complement strand
AATACATTGTTATTTAAAACTACGTTCACTGTCAAGTGAACATTATACGAGGAGGGGGTTATGAAGAGATTTCGTTTGGTGATGTTAATTGTAGTTGGAATGATATGTATTGCTACTCTTGCATTTGCTGATGTTCCCCGCGTTATTAATTATCAGGGCAAATTCACAGATAATGATGATAATCCTCTTGCTGGAAATTATTTAACGACATTTAGATTTTATGATGTGGCCTCAGGAGGCAATATCCTCTGGGAGGAAGGCCATATCCTTACTATACAAAATGGACTCTTTAACGCGCTTTTAGGTTCAATAAAACCCATTGATGTGGATTTTAATAAAGACCTGTGGCTGGGCATAGAGATTGCGAGTGACGGCGAGATGTCACCGCGCATAAAGCTGGCAAGCTCTGCCTATGCGATGAATGCTGAAAGCATTGATATGCTGGACTCGAGCCAGCTATTACGAAATGATATAGATTCAGTTATGTCAGGTTCTCTCACCCTTAAAAAGGACCTGGTCTTAACTGATGGCCAAGGTCAAGAGCATTTCTTGTGGATAGACTCTGCTGGAAACCTGCGTTTGAAGCAGGGCGCGCCTACTTCTGATAAAGACGGCGACCTTATTGCAAAACAAGTCTCTGGTAAGATCTCCAGTGCTTTTATGCAGAATGCCAGCGTGCTTCTTCTAATCGTAGCTATTTTGATACTTGGCCTTGTGCTTTACTCGTTGAAAAAGAAATAGATCTACTGATAGCATATGTCCCAACCAAAAGGTTTTACCTTAATAGAGCTTTTTATTGTTGTCATAATCCTGGGCATACTTATTGCCATTGCTATACCCACCTACACTAAGACCATTGAAAAAGGAAGGGTAGGGGAGGCTCTAAGTACTCTTAGATTGATCCAGGTGGAAGAGAAGAGGTTTTTTTCCAGGAATGGTTCGTTTACCTATGACATAAATGATTTGGAAATGGATGATCCAAACGAAAATCCCGAGAGGTTTTTTGAATATTCTATGCACGAGTATTTGACAGATCCTCCGAATTTTGAGGCAAGGGCAGAGAGAAAACCTGACAACTCGCCTTTATATACAATACACAAGGACGGTGTAGTTTTAGGGCCTATGTAGTTTTAAGGAGGAAGGTATGGTTAAGAGAACAAGAAGCCTTTTTACGATAAAGAGCAAACTGCAGTTTAAGTATGCAGTGGTGCTCTTATTTTGCATGTTGGTGCCAAGCGTATTTATAGGCATCTGCATGTATTATTTTATGTTTATGATAGTGAGCCAGGGCATGGGCGCTCGCGGGCCTATCGCGTATAATTTATTTCCTTTATTGCAAAAGGTGAACCTGATCATGTCTGGTGGGCTTTTTTTTATACTTATTGTTTTTCTCATGATAGGGGTCTATATTTCACAGAAGCTTATTGGGCCTGTTGAACGTATCAAGAAGGACTTAAAGCAGATCGCGGATGGCGATATGAATCACAGGATAAGAATGCGTAAGAGCGATGATTTT
This sequence comes from uncultured Planctomycetia bacterium, assembly GCA_964637815.1. Taxonomy (GTDB): domain Bacteria; phylum Omnitrophota; class Gorgyraeia; order Gorgyraeales; family Gorgyraeaceae; genus Gorgyraea. Next base: position 14,518 of record CAZWYD010000025.1, on the reverse strand, counting down.
GCGTTTATAGCGGAATCAGTGAATAAGATATTAGATAGGAAATGATCTAAAACTCTTTGATTTCCCCGTCGGTATTTATCGTAAAACCCCTATTCTCATCTTTCAAAGTAGCTGTTATCTCAACATCATTATAAGTGGCCTCTGTTATCTCGTAGTCGTATTTTTCATCCACGGGTTTTTTTACAGATAAAAGATTCCACTCGTCAGTAAATCTTGCATGGTAAGCGTAGAAGTCTTGTTCATCCTCAAGCAGGAGTTTAAGATTAAGCTTTGCCTTTTTTTCCCAAGAGGTCTCTATGTATTTTGAGATCCCCACGAGTGTTATAGAAGCCAGTATGCCAATGATTATTATAGAGATGATGATCTCGATCAGGGTTAAGCCAGTGTCTTTTTTCATAAGCCGCTGCTAAAGTGCGTATGGCCTGTTACCTTCCACTCTGTGACTACCAGATCAGATGAAATAGTAGCGCCAGGCGTACCTTTAGAATAGGTCGGATTAGCTCCTGTTCCAGGACTGGATGTAGATGTGTATATGAGGCTATCTGTTCCAGGTACGTTAGTAGTGCGATAGAAGCGCGCAGCCTCCCAGGTCTCATCATACCAGGCCTTTACAGTGCTGTTTGTTTTAGAAGAAAAGGGATCTCCTGCATCATCTGCTTTCGTGTCATTTACAAATGCCAGGACTAACATACTGCAAAAAAGAATTGTTATTAATATCTTCATGGTCACCTCACTTGTTTAAGACCGGAGTATATCCGATCTCAAATTCATATTCTGTTTTTCCCTCTTTAAGGGCCTTTTCTATTGCTTGAAATCTTTTCCTGGGTACAGAACTTAATTCTTTTTTAGATGTCGCGTCTTGATCCTTACGCGCAATAACGCCTTTACCTAATGCAAACCCACATGCAAAAAGCGCTACCAGTAATATTATTCGAAATGTATATGACCGTGGACTTTCCATTTTGTTATCACCATATCTGGCTGGAGACTGCAATAATCACCAGATCCATCGTTTTTTATCTGACCTGTTATTGGTGTATCCATGCGGCTAGATGGATCAAAAGAAGCATAACCATTATTCGTAGCCACGTATGATTCTGTGGCCTTCCAGTGCTCATCATAATAGACGCTGGCTGGATCTTCGCCGTCAGAGACTTCTCCTTCAGGCGAAGAGGCCTGCAGATTATTAGAGAAGACCCCTAAAAGTCCTCCCAGAACAAATAATACAATAGCTGCTGCTAAAAACAATGACTTACGAGTTTTCATTTTTATCCTCCTTGTTTTACTTATTTTCCTCCTGCGCCTCCAAATCCTCTGATATATAAAGGAAATGCCCTTGGCCCAGTAGCAGTCATGTAATAAGTCCTATCCAGGCCCAAAGGGGATTTTACCATACTGAGTATCTTATAGTCTGCAGAGCCAGATGTCTTTGTTATATTATAATAAATAGCATAAGGCTTATCGTCTATTTCGAATTCTAAGTTTCTTTCTGTCCACTGTCTTCTGGAAGTACCTATGTGTCCTTTGCCAAAGTCAAGCATGGCAATGGATATGCCTGTCTCGCACAAATAATATGCGAGGAATCTGTCTTTATAGCCGTGCATTGCATCTATTCTTGCATTGATGAGTATATAGAGATATAGTACAGCCAGTGTAAGTACAAACGTTATGCCTGAGACAAGCATAATAGCTACACTACCTTTTGGATTTCGCAGTTTCATCATGGTTTAATTGATTATCGCTTTAGGGTTTACCCGATTTCTTCCTACAAGAGACGTTCTTAGTTTTATAGGATACGACTCTTCGTGCATGGCCTCTATTTCTATGGCCAGGCGCTGTTCAGTAGGATTTCCATCAGCATCTCTTACAATGACCTCTTCAATGAATTTCAGGCTTTCGATATCTGTCAAGAATGCCTTTGCTGGCGCGCTGTCATCTATATTATAGTCATACAGGACTTCTTTTGTCTCATCATCATAATAGATCCTGGCTGTCCTTTTTTTACCACCATAGATCACATCAAACTTTACATCTTTTCCACTCATACTGACTATTGGATCATTGTCACTGCGCAGTATTCTCTGGACCATATATTCAAGGCCACTGCCTAATTTAGACATGGACATCAATACATTCCTGTCCACGTCTCTCTGGATGATGCCGATATATTTTCCATAGAGCGACGCAGCCGCTACTATAAATCCCAGCAACAGCACTGCGAGTATCAGCTCTATGAGCATGAAGCCTTTTGTTTTTAATGGGGATAGGGTCTTTCTGTATGGCATTATTATTTAGTTTGTATCTTTATTTTTACAAAGTGGACGCTTCCTCCAAGATACCATGTCCAGAGGTTAGGATCGTCGCTTGGATCGTAGTCGCGCCAGTCTCCAGGATCGCCAGTACCTATTCTGTTTGGCTGGCCTCCCTTATAGAAGTTGATAGTGTTCTTACCCTTTTTTAGATCATGAGAACCGTGTTTTACCCATTTAAGGGTTGGATCATTAGGCCCGTTATATTGATCTCCTATTATAGGGCCAATACTGCCGTTATTTACCTGTAGCTTGTATTCTTCTCCGATTTGCGATACACCTGTATATTCAGCTTGGACCGAAAGCTCATAGGTATCTGCCTTTGGGACATCAATACTTTTTGTTCTTATTGGATATTTATCATTTACCCATATTGCCGGCCTTGTTATGTCAAATATTTTAGTTATTGGCCCGGATTCAACTACCTCTATGTCAACCCTTGCTGTGTCTGTCTCTCCATCATCATCAGTGACTTTGAGCCTGGCAGTATATGTTCCTTTAGAGTTATAAGTGTGGGTGGTAGTTGAGCCAGTAGCGCTTTTTCCATCACCAAATGTCCATTTATAAGATACAATTCTTCCGTCAGGATCTGAAGATCCAGAGCCATCAAAGCTCACTGTTAATGGTTCTTCTCCAGAGGTGGGGTCAGCTTTAATGACGGCTTTAGGTGATTCTAATGGAGCAGCAGAGACTTGTATGTTAACGCTTGCTGTGCCTGTTTTGCCATCATTATCAGTGACTGTAAGAGTAACAGGATAGGTATTTTCGTAATCATATCTACGTGTTTCTTTTGCTCTGCTACCAGCTCTTCCATCTCCAAAGTTCCATAAATAAGACACAATGTTCCCGTCAGGGTCTGAGGATCCAGAAGCGTCAAACTTTACTGTTAAAGGTGCTTCTCCAGATCTGGGATTAGCTTTGATGACAGCTTTAGGTGATTCTAATGCAGGAGGCTTAGCCGCATAGACTTTTATATTGACACTTGCTGTGTTTGTTTTGCCATTATTATCAGTGACTTTAAGAGTAACACTGTAGATAGTAACAGATCGGCCCGCTACACCGGCAAAGCTGCGTGTATCTTGTGCAGTGTTAGCTGTTCTCCCATGTCCAAAATCCCAGAAGTATGAGGTAATGCTTCCGTCAGGATCATAGGATCCAGAGGCATCAAAATCTACTGTTAAGGGCGTTTCTCCAGAAGTAGGGTCGGCGCTGATAACAGCTACTGGCGCTTTTAATGGAGTAGGAGCTTTAGTGACGTTTATTTTAATAGTTTTTGTGTCTGTTTTTCCTTCATCATCAGTGACTGTGAGACTGGCAGTATATGTTCCTTTAGAGTTATAGGTGTGGCTTACAGTTTTACCTATACCTGTACGGCCATCTCCAAAGTTCCATAAATAGGAGGCAATGCTTCCGTCAGGATCTTCAGAACCAGCCCCGCTAAACTCTACTCTTAAAGGCGCGTCTCCAGAAGTGGGATTGGCATTGATATTAGCTGTGGGCGCTTTATTAGGAGGAGGCGGAGGCACAACTGGCAGATCCTTACCTTTTTCCCACCAGAAATCCTGTATCTCTAATTTAAGCTGGTTATTCGTGGTGATGGGTATTGCAGCGACTTTTATCTCATCCTGTTCCCCGTCCTTGACATTCCAAGAAACATTTATGTCTTGTCTGTAGGCATCGTGGAAATCACTATCTTCTTTAACTTCGTAAGAGATCTCTACGCTCTCAGGAGTTTCAGTAGGGACAAGTTCTTTTTCCTGGATCTCTCCCATGAGCGCAAATGGATTGATGGAGTCTGTAGGGTCAAAGCCTTCCCATTCTTTTACACCATAGCCTTCTCCAGGCGCATGTTTATACAGCATTTTGAATGGATTGGTAAAATCAACACTTTCCCCGAATTCTATCACATCCCTTGCCAGATTCGTGGCAGTATAAAAGTAAGAACTTGTAACCATTCTCTCGTCAAGCACTGCGAATAGCTTTAAAGACGCAGCGATCCCAAAGCTCAAAATGAGCATTGCCACGATTATTTCAATTAAGGTAAGGCCTTTATCGCGTCTATTCATAGGCAATATATATAGAAAAACCCTTATACTACTAGTATACCATATATATTTGAGATATTCTAATCGGAAAAAGCAAAAAATTTGCTTTATATTTTGAGAGAAAGCCTCTATAATAAAGAGAATAATACGCCGATGTAGCTCAGTGGCAGAGCAGGGCTTTCGTAAAGCTCAGGTCGGAGGTTCAAATCCTCTCATCGGCTCCATTAACCTAAATGACGCGACTACGCGATCTTCTAAAAGATAAAGACTTTTCGCTTCTCTGGGTTTCGCAGATCATCTCTAATTTTGGGGATAGGCTTAATCAGATGGCATTGATAGGGCTTGTGTATGCTCGCACGCCAGGGTCTACGATAGAGCTCGCGAAACTCCTTTCTTTTACAATCATCCCTGTTTTTATTATAGGACCGATAGCTGGCATATATGTGGATAGATGGAATAGAAAGCGCACCATGATATTCTGTGATCTATTGAGGGGGCTATTGGTGCTTTTCATCCCTTTTGTTATTATGCATTCTGAAAGCATGCTGCCTGTTTATATGATGGTGTTTATTGTGTTTTCTGCGACTCGATTTTTTCTACCATCAAAGTTTTCCATAATACCTGATATTGTGCATAAGGATAAGTTACTGCTGGCAAATTCCCTGACATCTACTACCATGATGATCGCCACTATAGTAGGATTTGGGTTTGGTGGCATAATAGTGGGACTGGTGGGCGCAAAAGGCGGGTTTTATGTGGATTCAGTTACATATTTTGTTTCTGCAATAATGGTTTCATTTGTTGTGATGAGGTTCGGGGGAATTGTAAAGGGCTCAGGGCCAAGGGAGAAGCTCAGGAAACTTATAAAAAAGACAGTGCTGGATGATATAAAGGAAGGGATTTTATACATCAAAGGCCATAAGGATATAAGGATGGTGGTGAATACCATGTTTTTACTTATGGCAGGTGTGGGTTCTATCTATATTATCATAATAGTCTTTGTGCAGGAGGTGTTGCGTTCTTCAACAGAACATCTGGGGCTTCTTGCTATGTGTTTGGGTGCAGGGCTATTTCTGGGATCTATAGTGTATGGGAAGTTCGGGGCGAAGTTATGCAAAAGAAGGGTAATAAATCTTGGACTGTGTTTCACGGGTCTTATTATAGTGCTTTTTTCTGTAGGACTTATGCTCTGGCCGTCTTTTTTAGTAGCAGGCATTCTATCAGCGATCCTTGGAATGTTTGCCTCACCGATCGTGGTCTCGGCAAATACCTTGCTTCATGAGGTGATGAAGGATGATATGAGGGGCAGGATCTTCAGTTCGCTCGATGTAATAATGCATATAGGATTTTTGGTATTTATGCTTTTGACTTCAATGATCGCGGAATGGGTGGATAAAGGATTGATACTCGCGGGGGTAGGAATAATATTTTCTTTTATTGGTATCGTAAAAATGTTAAGGTCAGACCTTGCCAAGTCTGGCAAGGTCTGACCTTGAGGTAAACCTATTTTTGTTTCTTTTTTTGTTTCTCTTTCCAGCTCTTTTGACATTCGGTACAGTAGTTGCAGATATTGCAGCAAATATTTTCCTCGTGGCGTTCGCCTCTATACCACTTGGTTTCGCAGGTCCAGTAGATCTGGCAATCAGTACAACAATGTCCAAAATCTCCTTTACCCATGCTATATCACCTCTTAACTCAAGTATGCCTTAATGTAAAAGAGTTGTCAAGAAGCCCACTTTTTTGTATAATAATATAAGTCATGCCAAAAATGAACTTTATTCACCCCGCAGATTTTAAAGGATCAACGCGCCATAAGAAGATAGAGGCGGCTCCTTTACCTAAGAAGGTAATTATTCCTTTATCTCAGCACACTGGCGCGCCTTCAGAATCTCTAGTAAAGGTAGGGGATCTTGTTCAGACAGGATCACTCATTGGCCGTTCAAAAGGTTTTATCTCTAGTAATCTTCATTCAAGTATTTCCGGGAAGGTAGTCGCTGTTGATAAGAGAACAGGCATTTCAATAGAATCTGATGGCCAGGATAAAAAAGAGTTTTCTGAGATGCGCAGAGATGTTTCTGATCTATCCAATAAAGAGATCATAGATATAGTTAAAGAAGCGGGAATCGTGGGCCTTGGCGGGGCTGCGTTTCCTACTCATGTAAAGCTTAGCCCACCTCCTGGAAAGAAAATAGACACATTGATTATAAATGGCGCTGAGTGCGAGCCGTTTTTAAGCTGTGACCATCGCATAATGCTTGAGAGGCCCAAGGAGATACTCCTGGGGATTGGGCTGATCGCAAAAGTTCTGGGCGTTAAGGATGTTATAGTGGGGATTGAAGAGAATAAGCTTGATGCGATAGAGGGGTTGGGGTCAGCACTTTTTAGTGATAAGGGACAAGGGACAAGGGACAAGGTAAGGGTGGTTGGGCTTAAGACGCGGTATCCGCAAGGGGGAGAGAAGCAGCTTATTAAGGTACTTCTGAATCGCGAAGTGCCGTCAGGTGGTTTGCCGCTTGATATAGGATGCGTAGTCACTAACGTGCAGACTGTGTTCAGTATTTACGAGGCAGTATATTTTGGAAAGCCATTGTATGAAAGGGTTATTACAGTTGCTGGAAGTTTCTTAAAAGAGCCAAAGAATATTTTAGTAAGGGTTGGCACACCTATAAAGGACCTGCTGGAGTTCTGCGGGTTTGATGAAAAAAGAGATGTCTATAAGATAGTCATGGGTGGGCCTATGACAGGAGCTGCGCAATACAGCCTAGACGTACCTATAATAAAGGGTACATCAGGGATTTTGGTTTTGGGTAAAGAGTTTGAAGCTGGCGCAGAGCTTGACTGCATAAGATGCGGACGCTGCATTGACGGGTGCCCAGCTGGTCTTATGCCATGCATGATCGGGATAGGAGTACAGAACAATAGATTTGATATAGCAAGTTCGTATGAACCTAAGGATTGCATAGAATGTGGCGCGTGCGGTTATGTGTGCCCGTCAAAGATACCGCTGGTGCAGCTCATAAAACTGGCGAAAAAAAGATGAAGAATGTTTTGAGATTTGTGATAGTTTTGTTCTTGGTAAATCTTGTGGCAGCGTCTATTTTAGCCGGGGTGTATAGGCTTACAAAGCCAAAGATAGAGGCTCAGGAGGCATTGGTCAGAGAAGAGGCCCTGAAAGAGGTCATGCCTGAGTCAGTAGGCGATAGAATTGAGACTGTTAGTGAAGAATACTGGAAGGTGTATAAAGGTTCAAGCAGCCGAGCGACAGGGTATATATTTATTGCAAAAAAATACGGCTATTCAAGTGTTATTGAGACAATGGTGGGCATGAAGCGAGATGGCACTATAACAGGCGTAGCTATATTAAATCAAAACGAGACACCTGGTCTGGGCGCAAAGATAGTAGAGGAAGTAACTGATAAGACTATTATTAAGGCGATTAAGGGTATTTTTTCAAAAGAAAAAGAGCCTGAAAAAGAATTATCACCTTATTTTACAGAGCAGTTTAAAGAGCGCAGCGTAAGATCAGTAGATATTTCAAACATCGACGCTATTACAGGCGCGACCATATCCAGCAAGGCTGTGGTGGATTCAATAAAGTCAAAGGGATCGGAGATATTAAATGCCAGATAAGAATCTTACAGTATCGTCATCTCCGCATATTCAGTCGAAACAGACCACGCAGAAGATAATGTATATTGTGACACTGTCGCTTTTACCAGCTGGTATTGCAGGCATATATATATTTGGCATGTGTAGTCTGAAGGTAATGCTTCTTTCCATGCTCTCGTGTATTATCAGCGAGGCTATATTTTTGAAATTTAGAAAAAAAGACCTAAAGGCTGTCTTAGACGGCAGCGCTTTATTAACAGGATTACTTCTGGCATATAATCTTCCGCCAGAGACCCCGTTCTGGATACCTATAATAGGCGGCATAGTCAGCATTGTCATAGGAAAACAGATATTCGGCGGGCTCGGGCATAATATATTTAATCCTGCTCTTGTAGGCAGAGTGTTTTTACAGATCTCCTGGCCAGTTTACATGACTACATGGAAAAATCCTCGATGGCTAGTGGATGCTGTGTCAACTGCTACGCCTCTATCCAAGGGAGGTGCGAGTTCATTCAGCTACATAGATCTTTTCCTGGGAAATCAGGGTGGCTGTATCGGAGAAGTATGTATATTGGCGTTACTTATAGGCGCGGCAATTTTACTTTTTACAAATATTATCTCTTTTCATGTGCCTGGAAGTTACATAGGTACTGTTTTAGTGCTGAGTCTGATCTTTAAAGAAAATTTTATGTTTCATTTGTTGGCGGGCGGATTGGTTTTAGGCGCGTTCTTTATGGCAACAGATTATGTGACATGCCCTCTTACAAAAAAAGGTAAGATTGTATTCGGGATCGGATGTGGAGTGTTGACTGTTTTGATCAGGCTAAAAGGTGGCTATCCAGAAGGTGTTTCATATGCAATACTTTTCATGAACGCCATGGTGCCGATAATAGACAGGTATACAAAGACGAGAAAGTATGGATTTGTAAAAAAATGAAAAAGTTATTTCACGAATTCTCAAAAGGTATTTTTATAGAAAATCCGACATTCAGGCTCGCGCTGGGACTGTGCCCCACACTTGCTGTATCGACAAGTGTAGCAAATGGTTTTGGCATGGGTGTGGCAGCGACATTTGTATTGCTGGGATCAAATATAATCGTTGCCAGCATTAGAAATTTTATACCCGCTAAGATAAGGATCCCTTGTTTCATAGTTATAATAGCGACATTCGTGACCATCGTTGAGCTTACAATGAAGGCATATTTTCCAGCGCTCTCAAAATCTCTTGGAATATTTGTGCCGCTTATAGTGGTGAACTGCGTTGTCCTGGGCAGGGCAGAGGCATTTGCTTCAAGGCATGGTGTTTTGAAGTCGATCTTAGATGGCCTGGGTATGGGCGCTGGTTTTACATTGGCGCTTGTTCTTATCTCAGCAATAAGAGAGGCATTGGGTAATGGCACTGTGCTGGGCCTTACTATTGTAAAAGAATTTGACCCAGCGCTTCTGTTTATACTCGCGCCAGGCGCGCTTTTGGTCATAGGGATCTTGATAGGCATCGTGAATTACGCATCAGAGAAGAGGTAGGCATGGAATTTAATCAATTATTGATGATAGTCATAAGTGTCATATTCATCAATAATTTTATTCTGTCTAAATTTCTCGGGCTCTGTCCTTTTATAGGTGTATCCAAAGAAACTCGCCCTGCTTTTTACATGGGACTTGCAGTGACATTTGTCATGACAGCGTCGTCTATTATCACATGGGCAGTGTATATCTTTTTATTAAAACCGTTTCACATAGAATATCTAAGGACGCTTTCATTCATACTTGTAATCGCGAGTTTTGTACAACTCATAGAGATGTTTATACAGAAATTTAGCCCTGCGCTGTACAGGGTCTTTGGTATATATCTCGCGCTTATTACAACGAACTGCGCTGTGTTTGGCGTGGCAGTCTTAAATAGCGAGATGTTTCTTAAGGCAGCAGACAATGTTTATAGCGCGCTTCTATTTTGTATGACACAGGGATTTTGCGCAGGCGTGGGTTTTACTATAGTGCTGCTTTTCATGTCAGGTATACGCGAACGGCTAGAACTGTGCGATGTGCCGCGTCCAATGAAAGGCATGGCAATAGCGTTTATCGTGGCGAGCCTTATGTCCATGGCATTTATGGGCTTTGCTGGATTTAGATTTTAGGAGACCTGTCCGACCGCGTAGGTCGGATTTAAATCCGACCTACGCGGTCGGACAGGTAAAATTATGCTGATAGCAATAGTAGTGATGTCAATGATGGGGATTTTGTTTGGCTTAGGCCTGGCCTTTGCCTCAAAGATCTTCAGGGTCGAGGTAGATCCGAAGATGGAAAAAGTTCTTGCTGTCTTACCTGGAGCTAATTGCGGGGCATGTGGAAAGGCAGGGTGCGCAGCCCTTGCAGAGGCAATCGCGATAGGAGATGCAAGCCTTACTAGCTGTCCAGCAGGAGGCGAAGAAGTATCTCATAAGCTGGCCGAGATATTAGGTGTGGAGAAGTCCAATGCTCTGAAAAGAATCGCACGCGTAAGATGTGGCGGTGGAAACAACGCAAAGGATAAGTATATTTACGAGGGTGTTAGGACGTGCGCTGGAGCAGCTCTTATGGCAGGCGGCCAGAAACTATGTAGCTTCGGGTGCCTTGGTTTTGGCGATTGTGTCGCGGTATGTCCTTTTGACGCGATCTACATGGGAGAACAAGGCGTACCTGTGATCGACGCTGATAAATGCACCTCATGCGGAAAATGTGTTGAGGGGTGTCCAAAAGATATTATATCCCTCAGGCATATTTTAGAAAAATATTATGTAAAGTGCATGTCCCAGGATAAAATAACTTTTGTAAAAAATGCTTGCAAGACTGGTTGCATAGGATGTAAAATCTGTGAGAAGCTTTCAAAAGGCGCATTCGTGATAGAAAATAATCTGTCGCGATTGGATTATGGTAAAGTAAATGATGCTACGCCATTAAAGCTGTGTGCAGAGAAATGCCCTACCAAGTGTATCAAGCAACTATAGAAAGGAGAGGGGGGTAAGAATGTTAGCGCTTACTAAGGAGAATTTTGAACAAGAGGTTTTACGTTCGGATGTGCCTGTACTTGTTGATTTTTGGGCAACATGGTGCATGCCGTGCAAGATGATAGCGCCTATTATAGAAGAGATAGGCAAGGAATATAACGAGAAATGCAAGGTCGTAAAGCTAAATATAGACGACGCAATGGAGATAGCAACAAAATTTGGCGTAATGAATATCCCTACAGTGATATTGTTTAAGGATGGAGTAGAGTTTACGAGAATTGTAGGAGTGGCTTCTAAGGACACCTTTGTAGATAAAATAGAGGAGGTCTTAGTCTGATGAAGATCGCAATATTTTGCTCAGGGAGCGGAACTAATCTACAGGCGATAATAGACAGCCAGAAGAAGGGGCATATAAAAGCTGAGATAGCGCTTGTGGTTTCAGATATTCCTGATTGTTTTGCGCTTAAAAGGGCAAAAAAGGCAGGGATCCAGACTCTTGTGCTTGAAAAAAAGAATTTTAAATCACGAGAAGAGTTTGATAAAGCGATCATCAAGAGACTGCAAGCAGAAAAAATAGGGCTAGTGGTGCTTGCAGGATACATGAGGCTACTCTCGAGAGATTTTATAAAGGCGTACAAGAATAAGATCATAAATATCCATCCTGCGCTTCTGCCGTCATTTAAAGGCACGCATGGCATAAAGGATGCTTTTGAATATGGAGTAAAGGTCACGGGCGCAACAGCACATTTCGTGACAGAAGACATGGACGCGGGCCCTGTGATCTTACAGGCCGCTGTTATTGTAACAGAGGATGATACAGAACAGTCTCTTGCAGAGGCCATTCACAAGGAAGAACATAAAATATATCCTCGAGCAATACAGCTTTTTGTAGAAGGAAGATTAAAGATAGAAGGTAGAAGAGTAAGGATCAAATAAGATCTTTTATTTTTAAACGGCCTCGCCTGAATCTTTCCAGATCATCTTTTGATAAATAGACCTTTTTCCCGCCAGGAAGCGTTTCAATAAGTTCGATTCCCTCGAAATCCTCGAACGAATATCTGCGTAAAATTCCCCCAACAAGTTTTAAGATCTTTGAGAAGATGACTTCAGTGTCATCTTCAGATACCTCCTCCGAGGAAATCGAAAACTTAAACTGGAATACGCGATCTTCTATGCGACCTTCAGAGCTTTGGACCGTAAATCTATTTCGCAAACGCTTTTCCTCTTCAAAAGTCATCTTGACCCTTCTTGCGATCTGCCGGCTGAGAAACCATCCTTCATCCAGGTCTTTTTTAGGAAGGCCATCTAAGCCAATGTATCCAAGATCTTTATATTGAGAAAAAGTCTTTTCTAAATCCCTTTGTCTTATTTCATTACCAGAGTAGAAATATTTTGCCACGATCTCTTTTATTGGGTTCGGGAGCATTGATATATTTACGAGGATCAGGTATTCATTCTGAAATCCCGGCGGAAATATTGCCCTGTATGGTTCAAAATCAGGTCTTGGCTGATAAAATTCCCTTGTTTTTATATAGAAAAGCGCTTCTTGTTCTGAGATCTCTTTTGATTTAATGTCTATTATCTCGATTTTTTGACTGCCATCTTGGCCAAAGGCATAGATAGGATAAAAGATATGCTTAATATTTTGGGCCAAAGGTGAATTCTCATTTAAGGCTTGAAAGAGCTCTTCTATCTTTGCCTTTCCAGCTGTGACAGGATTAAACCTGAAGTCTCTAAGGATCCTTTTATGGTATTCGCCTCTTGAGATATCAAGCAGTCTCACGCGTACTACATCGTAAGTATAGCCTGTTAGCACAAATTCCGCGCCGGGCATATCAATATCTCTGGCACTAAGTGTGTAGAATTTTAAAGGCCTGTCAGTACTCATGCTGACTCGGTGTATGGATAGCGCAACATCTTCTATTTTTTCACCCGCGTCCGGGTCGAGCTTTAGATCTTTGTCTATCAGGCCTTCTACAGGAATAAATACGCCGAGCGTAGAGCCGGTGATCCTTGTAGTTATATTCAGGTCGTATTCTTTTTTACAGAGATCTTTTATGGATTCTTCTATTTTTTCTTTAGAGTAAGTCGCTGGCGTACAAGAGGATAGAGGGATGAGAAGCGCAACTGCTAATAAAGATTTTAATAGGCTGGTGTTCATGCAGGTTTGGAATAATGAGTCTTGCCGTATTCCTTAAATATTTCCTCTATCTCATCATATTCCAATTCTTCTTTTTCAAGGAGTTCCTTGACAAAGCGCTCGACTATTGTCCATTCTTTTTTCAGGAGTTCTTCTACCTCTTTCAGGCAAGCCTTCATTATCTTACTTGTCTCAGCGTTAAGTTTTTCTTTAAGCGACTCGGATATCTGAGTCGGAGGTATTACGCTATAGTCACCCACAAATCCAGCATCGCTCATGCCTAATCTCCACACCATGGTGTGGGCTCTTTGCATAGCTTTATTAAAATCAGAAGTTACGCCACTACTTGTGGTGCCAGAGTGCATCTTTTCAGATACATATCCGCCAAGACTTACCTTTATATCTGCAAGCAAGGCTTCTTTGCTGCGTGTATAAAGCTCTTCTCTGGGTTGGCCATATACTACGCCAAGCGCTTCTTTTCGAGATATGATCGAGGCTTTAAAAACATCTTCTGTGGGATGCAGGATATACATTGTAACTAGATGACCAGATTCATGGAATGCTATCATTTTTCTTTCTTCCTTGGTCATTTGTTTCTTATGCTTCATGCCCATATCAATACGTTCCATTGCCTCAGATAGCTCTTTATGGCTTACTATCTCTTTTTTGTTTCTTGTAGTTATAAGAGCAGCCTCTTTTATTATATTATCGATCTCAGCAGGTGTTTTATATACTGCTTTTCGCGCAAGCCTGCCTATGTCGATATTTTTATCATACTTTACTTTTTTAAGATAATATTCAAAGACCTTTTCTCTTCCCTGGAGGCTGGGTTTGTCTATGTAGATCTTTCTGTCAAACCTTCCAGGCCTTAAGAGTGCTGTGTCCAGCACGCCTTCAGCAGCATTTGTCGCGCCTATTACAATGACGTTAAAATCTTTTTCTTTCAGGCCGTCCATTTCTACGAGGAGCTGGTTCTGTGTCGCGTTTGTCTCCTGGCCTCCGCCCATAAAACTGAACGAGCGCGCCCTGCCTATGGCATCCAGTTCATCTAAAAATACAATGCATGCCCCGTATCCATACGCGAGAGTCTGTGCTCTTTTAAATAGTTTTCTTACGCGGGAAGCGCCCACGCCTACAAATATCTCAGTGAATTCACTCCCTGACATGGATATGAAGGGAATATCAGCCTCTGTTGCAATAGCCTTCGCGAGATATGTCTTACCGCAGCCCGGAGGCCCTACCATCAGAAGTCCACGCAATATTCTTCCACCTATCTTAAGAAGTCGCGTGCGGTCTTTTATCAGCTGCACCACTTCCCATGCCTCTTGTTTTGCCTCGTCTATACCAATAACATCATCCCAGTGTATATTTACTTTTTGACCTTTTATTGTCGTCTGTTTGATCTTCGTAAACCCGCCACGCAAGAATACC
>CAZWYD010000024.1:0-16245 GCA_964637815.1 uncultured Planctomycetia bacterium | reverse complement strand
AGCTTATAGATTATATATTAAAAAAGGTGGGATGTCAATAGCAAGACAGCTTCCCTCACAAATCCAAGACAGCTTCCCGAACAACTTGGTAGACGTCTCCAAAAAAAGATCCAAAAAAAGACCCTCTGTATCTTGTTAGATACAGAGGGTTAAAATGTAACTACTAAGATTTATACAGACCCTTCTAAGCCTGCTACTAAATCTCTATCGTTAAGTATATCGTCTGTGGTTTTCAGTTTCATGTCGTCGAGATCGAAAAAGCCATTAGGACCAAACTGGTTAAACAGCCTAGCATACGCAAGGGCAGCAGCCTCATTTGCATCTACTATCATTATCCTGTCTCCTATTAGATCAGATAACTCAGCTTCGCATTCGTATAATCCATTTTCAATATCAACTGCATTATCTGCATTAGTTGAAACAATAACTGCTATCTGATTTTCGTCCAAAGCTTTAACTTGATTTCCAAACCGCTTAAAATCTTCGAGCACATAACCCTCTTGAAAGAATACAGGCCTTACCTCACTAGGGCTAACATCATATGCTTCACCCGTCCGCGTAGCAGTGCTAGAAACCAATCTTAAGTCAACTAATGTACCCAATAACCTTCTTGTGTCAGTCTCAGACGTGATTCCATTATAGGCTTCCAGATTTTCTCCGTGTATTGTAAAATCACGGCCTGAAATAGCATCCTCGTTAATTAAAACCGACGCAGGCAACAGAGCGCTTGTCGCTTCCTGCTCTGCAACAAAGTCAGCAGAAAGCTCTGCCGGGGCTTGCACTTCAGTACCAGTTGTTTCAGCTACTGCCGCTCTAATGCCTTCTAGTATTGTTTCTCCTGCCTGAACATCACCTCTTCCTAAATAGGTTGCGTCTAATCTATAGCTATCTATTCCCAATGCTTCGCCGTGTATGCCTGTCCTATTTACTAGAGGTATGGCTGCATCATCTATTGCATCTATTTGTTGTTCTGTTGCGTCTACAAGAACCTCGTATCGGCCATTACCCAAGGCCCTTAGTACTCCGATTGCCACCAAGCTCTGCAGTTCATACCCAATTGTTCTTGGCGACCAATTTCTCATAGCCCTGAATTCCCCTAATGTCAAAATATCACCTTGTTTCTTCTTTGAAGCAAAGGCCTTCCATCCGTGCATAGGGGAACCCTTGACTTTGCCTAGTCCACCTTTTTTCTTCGGGGTTACGCCAGATGCTTCATCTACTTTTTCCTGGGTATTCTTATCCTCAGCAGCCCCACCCTGGCCTAGCTGCGCAAAGGAACTTATAGCAAAACTTGGCTGAACCACTCCGAAGAACCCGACCACTAATGCCATAAACACGATGATTAATTTTTTTGTATTCATCTTACCTCCCCTTTCTTTTTCTTTTCTTAACATTCGTCACCTTTTTAATATGCTTCTATATAATGCGTCATCAGTCTCTGTTGTAACCTTAGGGCTTATGACGACATATGAATAGCCTGCATCAGCAAGTAGCTTCGTAAGCGTTGGTGTATGAAAGCCTCCTGCGATAAGGGCTGCTAATTTTACATTGTCTTCTTCCATGCGCTTTTTAGATTTTTTTAGAAACGTGTCCTCCCTATCTTTGGCTATGCCGTAAAACTTTTCTATCTTTGAGAGGTTGTCGCTGATTATAAAGTGATTTTCAGGTATGTTTAGGGAAAGATTTAACTCTTGAGACTTTTCTTTTAGGAAGCTAGACCAGAATTTAGGATCAAAGTCCTTTTTATTCTCTGCGAAATGTTTGTATTCCTCAGGTACTACTTTTATCTTAAGAAGATTTTTCATTATTGCTAATGCATTAGAAACTCTAAGAAGCTTTTTCTGGTCATAGGTTTCAGCTAATGTGTCTTGCAAGACATCCTCAAGTAAAGGCTCTTCTTTAAAAAGCTCATTTACATTCAGGTCTCTTGTCGCCTCTATGTATTCATTGTACATATCCATTTCTTCAGCTGAAGCACTGCCATCCCGTATCTTTACGAGATCGATCTTCTTTTCTAGGTTACTAGCCTTTATGAGGTTTTGAAAATTTGGGAATGTGTACGAGGGTATTTCGTTTTTTTCAGCCTCGCTATAAAGGTATTCGTAATATTCAAGCAGGTCTATTGTTTCTGCGTCATACGCCTTCTTTTTGCTGTCTAAGGCCAATAAGCCTTCATTGTAGATTTTTGGCTTTATGGTATCTGAGGCAGCGATTAATTTATTGACATACTCAGCAGCTAGGTCTTTAAATTTATCTATTTCCCATAAAGCACTTTTATTTGCTTCGTACAAATCCTTACTTTCGATGCCCTGAAAGAGCATTCGGTAGTCAGAGGCTATATTGAGGTACTCTGCGCCAGTTATAGTAGAATCTCTCAAGAGCTCCTCTGCAGCCCTTTTCCTAGCCTCCAGAGAAGAGTGTCTCTTTAAATAGTTAAAACTACGGTTTGTTGTTGCGCCCTCTGTTAAAACCAAACTTAAATCATAGTCTGTTATCAAAGATTCGAGTATATTGGCAGCATTTAACTGCCCTTCATAATTACAATGCGCATCCTGGATATGAATGATGAGCTTACCATTCGTACCTTCGTGGGTCTCGATTATGGTGCCATATTGGTCTGAGATAAATATATCAGATGGGTCTAGAGTGCTGACATCTTCTAAGCCTGCAAGCTCTTCAAACGCCGCTACTTCCTCTGTAGCGACCTCTTCAAGCTCTTCCTTTGCTGGCTCAACTATGCCCTCAACTGCCTTTTTGCGCTTATCCCATATACTAGCTGCCTCACTGGTAGCTGGTAAGTAGACAACGCTTACTATAAATGCCAAAAATAAAAGCCCTTTTACTGGGTTTCGGTATGGCAATTTAAACCCCCTTATATTTTTAAATACTTTTATAACCACTAATATTATACCATCCCTACTGCATTTCGTCAAGGGTTTCTTTATTTTATTATGTTCCGACCCCAGCGGGGCTTCGCTTGATTTTTTTCCTAAGAGATCCTTGTGGGAATAATTTCTTATAGGCTTCTTCCCCTGAGGCGTCCAGAAAGATTGAAAAATTATTTTCTTCCATATCTACGCTATCCCATGTCAAAAGGGCCCAGCGAGCCTCTTCTTCTGTAATAGGCCTATCGCCTTGTTTTTTGGAATAAGCTACTATTTCACTTATTAATCTCCGGGCCTGCTGATTGTAATGCCCTAAAAAGTTCTCCCAGGCTATCTGCATTGCCTCGTCAGTCTTCTCGGTAAGTTTGTTCTTTGTAAGGTAATCTGCCCACGCCATTTTCAGCTTTGTAATCCATGCGCTCCCAGAGTAAAAAGGTACCTGTTTCTCGCTGGGCCTATCGCCTTGTATTTCTGTATTTAAAAGTGGTTGTGTTCCGTCAATAACCTCTCCACCTAATGCCTGGAATATTAATGCATAATAGATGCCTTCAAATGGATAACGCAACCTACCGTACTTCTGTCCGCCTGTCCTTGGGTATGTATACAGTACGCCTGATCTATCTTTGCTTTTTAACGTGGCCATTAATAATCTTCTCTCATCATTTAACAGTGCACCTGTATAAGCTGGCTGATAGCCATATTTGCCTATTAACCATGAAATAAATTCCTTATGCCCATCCTCAAAGATGCTGTCCATTAAAGCGCCTCCGAGCGCCAACTGAATTACCTTTGCTGGATCCCCATCTGGCACTGGCAATAACCCATCCCATTGCATGCCTTTTTCAGTAGCCATCATATTATCATATGTAGATTCCTTTAAAAAAACAGGCTTACCTTGCTTTCCCTTTGTCAATGTAAATTGTAATACTTCTGGAACACCTTTTTTATTCTCTGGATTCAATAATGTCAATAATGTGCTTGGCCAACCATACTGCAGATCAAATCCTGTTATGACCTGATTTCTCGGATCAAAACTTCCATCCTCAAGTTCTTGACCAGGCCTTAAAAATCCGATTGTAAAGATGCTTCCAAAAGCCCCGCCGTGCCCTACCTGGCTTGATCCATCAATCGGATCCAGGAATAACACTATGCGATAATCATTTTTTCCCTTGCTCCCCAACCCATATACGATCTCTGGGTCTTCTTCTGAGATAATGGCATGTACGCGCTTGCGCATAACATACTTGAATACACTATTAAAGATCTCATCCAAGCGGCTTGAGACATCTCCTGAAAGATTGACCTCTGTCCCTGCCTTACGCTCACGAACATTATTTATAATCCATTCTAAGCTGTGTATAAAGGTAGTGCCATCGCTTTCATAAAACAATTCTGGCTCTTTCTTCTTTAATTCGCTAATAATCTCTCTTTGCTCATGATCCTGCTCTTCTTTTGGCAAAGAAACAGGATTTAAATAAACTTCGAAGATTTCATCGCAGACACCTTTTGTCTGTGAAAGCATCTCATTCGTCATTTCTACATTCAATTTTGCTTCTTTTCTTATGCGCACATTTTTATCTAAATAATCTTGTAAGTTCTCTCCAAATCCAGTCTTTGGTAGCGACACCTTGTCTTTTTTCTCTATTTTTTTAGAGTTTTCTATATAATTCTTCTGTAAAGACGTTGTTAGCTCGTCCAGGCTTTGTACGACATACGTATATTTTGCATGAATACTCAATTCTGCTTTTATCTGTTGCATGATATCCCATGATGTCATTCCTATAAACTTATCTTCCAGCTCATACAATAGCCTTGTTTCTCTACCTGCCTTTACCTTTGAGCGCATCAAGGCATCTGGATGCCCCAATAATACATACTTGTCTGCCTTTTCATTTCTCTCGTATGCATTTAATGTCAAATATTCTTGCTCCAGTGCTGTCATTACTCCTGCCTGGTCAAGCTGGTTTAATTTATCGTCTACTTTTTCACGCAACAAGACTACTATCTCTCTAATCTGCCCCTTTAATAGTCTTGATTTTGGAAATTCACTTAAACCTTCTTTTAATTGTAAAAGCAGCATAATTGCTTCTGCCTTTAATGTGTTTGGCGCACCTACTGGAATTTCACCCAACACATCCATGACTTTAAATACTACTGCTTCTTCTGCAGGCAGGGCCACATCTTTTATGTTGAGAAAGTTCATCCAAAGCTGCATCTGGTCAATTAGGTTTTTTACGCCAGCGTATACGTACACCTGCTCGCCGCTTTCCAATAGCTCCTCTGTTATTTCAATATCCTTGATATGAGTCAATCCTTTATCTGTCATAATCATTATAGTGCCTGATGCTGCCTTCATGATCTGGCTTAATCCAATCGCTTCACCCCAGCTCATCCACCCTGTCATTAAGCCTTGCTTGTTCATCATTAAATACATATCTGCAGTAGGCGAGTCAGAATGACGTACCTTAAATTTCATACTGGGTAGGATTACTTCTTTCTCAAATGCCTGGAATCCATCTGGCCTAGCTATTGATTCATCTCCTATTGACACAAAAGAACCCCTTTTCCCCATCCGCATAAAATTATTCTCTTCTGCCTTACTTATTTCAATCAATCTGCTATCATCCAGCAAGACATAATCTTGAGTCCTTAGCCCATTTGACACAATAACGCGAATCGATGAACCCCACTGGATCTTAATGCTTACTAAGGGCTCTTGCTCTAATATGCCCTGTTTTATTCTGTATATCTCTAAGCTCGTCCCGCTCGCTGTCCCTGTCATTATATTAAACGGGGAATCCAGCGTTGTAGCTCGCACTACTAAATTACCAGTGCCATCCCCTACTTCATGAGCCTCGCCATCTATAATAATCTTTCCTATATCAGTCTCGTCGGATAGCACTTTCATTATGTTATCTTTTATATAATCCACGATTTCATCTTTTTGTATGGTCTTTACTTTCTCGCGCACTAATAGAGTAGCTAGACCAGGACTCTCTGTAGCATCATTCTTAATAATCTTTTCTGTAAGATCCGCTAATCCTTGATCCATATTCATGGAGACCTTTAAGTCCATTGGGGCATCTGTCATGCTCTCTATGTCTTCATGGTGAATCTTTGGTATGGGGCGACCTTCTGCCCTCAACTCTTTTATCCTTTCTGCAACCATAATGTCTATTTGTTCTTGTTCGAGTTTTGGTGTTTGTTTCTCCAGCTCAGCTCGGTAAACCTTTATTGCCTCTCCGATATCATTATTTACAGACGCGAGTATTGCCCGGAATACATCCTTTGCCAGCTGTACGCCTGGCTGACCTTCTGAACTAATTTCCATGGGTTCATACATTACTGCTGAAACTGCGAGCTCCTGATATATCGTCTGCATTGTTTCAACCAGGTTCCATAGATTCATAGGGCCTGTGCGCATTGAAATAACAGGCACGCCATGCCTAGATAATTCTTGCATCATGGCATCCCATGTTGCCTGGATCCTCGCTTCTTCCTCTGTATTTCTGTTGGCGCTCGGCAATGTCTCTCCGCATAAAGTCACATAAGCCTTCTTATTTGCAATAATCCTATCCCATGCTGCCCTGACTGAATCAACGCCTCCTGCTAATCCAGCATAGAACCGTACACCAGCCTTACCTTTACTTTCTACCTTTAACTGCTGATAAAAAGGTCTGTCTGGACTTACCATCTGCCTGATATTGCCATTTACTGCAATTGCAAGCTCTGTGTCGCGCACCAACTCTGGCGCAACCTGGTGGATGGTATTAATGAAGGTGTTCAAAAACCCTGACCACACTCCAGGAACCATAGAAATCTCCTTAAACACCTGGTTCAATGCCTCTATGCGCTCCTTATCTGTCTTTTGCTCTGCTAAGTCCAGCACTTCTCTGTATTTTGCTATGCTCCTTGATAGTCTAAATAATCTCTGCATATCGCTTGCCCAATCGTCCACTGCATTAACCAAGGACTGTTTATCTCCTCCTTTTAAGAAGTAGAAAAATAGTCCCAGTTCGGAAAACATCGTAAATCTTCCTCCGTGTTCTGGGTGATCCATACTTAAATAGCCTTGTTCTCTTACCTGTTCACGCAAGTCTCCCAGCAGCGGATCTGTTATAAACAAGAAATGTTCATTAATGGCGTCCTCTTCTGTACCCCTTTCCCGTAAAGTCATTTTTAATGTATCTATCATTGCCGAGGCATTCACATCTACCTCTGTTGTCACGCCTGATTTTGTAATCTCAATAACTGCGATACGCTCAGGATTTTTCCTGATATCTTCTTCTGCGATCTTCAGCCTAGGGTCATCGTAGTCTGTGATATAAATCACTTCAGGTCCATCTGTAAGATTTAACATTCGCAGCAGATAATCTCCGCTAGTAGAACCCCCTATTGCTGTAACATAGACCCTTTCGTATTTCTTAAATCTCTGAGCCATTTTTTCAGATGGATCAATTGCCTTTCGTGTCTGTTCTGGATCCATATGTATCAGTTCATTGCCACCCTGAAAGGCCTTCATCACCTTCTCTAGCCCGCTTTGCTGGCCAATAAGCTTGCTTGTCTCCTTGACAAGGAATTCAAATAATTTCCTGTCTCCTTTATTCAGCGCATCCTGTATAGCACTGCCTACTACGCCGCTCAACTTATTTCCTTTTTCAAATGTCAAGATATTTTGCTCCATCTTAACTGTGCCATCTTTGATTGTATCAGGTGTTTTTCCTAAAGATGCATTTTTTTCTATAGCTCGATCAAGAGAATACACATTATTTTTTGATGAATCAGCCCCAGCTAATCTGCCAGCCATAACCGAGCTAATCTGCCCAAAGTGTAACATACGCCCCAAGTCTCCAGGGGTCTCTGCCATAAAATCTAAGTCTATAATAGGGCGATCTGCCTGCTGAGAAGACAATCTCTGTGATTCACGGTCCACGTGTAACATAAAATCAACAGGATACCCTGTATACTGTCCATTTGCGTCACCATGTACCAGAAATCTCTCGTCTTCTATTTCTTCGTATGGATTTAGAAAACTCAATGCAATAAATCCTTTGTCTTCTTTTTCTGCTATGTCTGGAGTATGGCCAATACCTTTTGACTGAGAATGCGCCTGTGCTGTTGCATGGCGATGGTCAGTTGCCCATTCCCCACTAAACCAGATAGGTAGATCTGCATTCCCTATTTCTTTGTTAAACTGTTGAGCTAGCCATACACTGTAACCTCGCAATCGCTTTGAAAAAATAGTAAAAATAGATACATTCTGGCCTGTTTTTGCAAATCTAATCTGATTCGCAGCAAATGCATAAGCATGATATGCGCTTGCCTTTTTTCCATCCATTTTTTTCCACTCATCATACGCTGTCTTTGCGCCACCGTAGATTTCATTAATATGTGTTTTATCTACAAGTCCAGCAACCAATAGACCTAATTTGTCTTTTGTTAGGGTTTGCTGGGTACTGCTATGCAGGTCTAGTTTTTTATCATACGACCCTTTCAATATGTTAATTAGCCTACTTTGTTCTGCTTGATCTTGGTTTTTGCCCAGGTTAACTAACTGTATCTTTGCCTCTTTTCTTCCTGGGGCCAACTGCCTTTGATCCATCAAGCGCTGAATGTCTGCAGGATCCTTACTGTCCACAAAATGTATCTGCGGACGCTTCTTCTTCATCATCTCTTTATTCCACTTGCTGGTTTTAGTTAAGGCTTGCAGCAACGTCTCAGCCAAAGCATGGTCTTGCTCTGTAATAAATACGATATGGTCGTACTCCTCTTGTTCTACCCAGCTATCTACGAGATCTTCTAGGGCCTTGATCTCATGCGCGCTAATTGCTCCCATAAGGCTTACCTGGCCATGCTCTGCAGCCCCCACTACATCATCATGCAAGTCTTCCAGCTGAGACTCTGTCTCTTTTTGAATATTTTCCTGTTCTTGTTTTACTTCTGCATGAATACGACTAAAGGCGCCTTTATTATCGCAAGTAACACCAACTAAGGATAAGAGCCTGCGCTTTAACCTCTCAGAATCAAGGTTCTGCGGGACTCTTAGAGAAAGCCTCTCAGCCCCGTATATAGTATGAGTAGTGAGGAATACGGTGAGAATAACTGAAGAAAGTATAGACGTGATTTTTTTCTTAGTCAAAATAGACAAAACGTAACCTCTTCTTGCATAGCTAATAGGTTTGACAGAAATATCCGTTAAGCACTAAATATCAGATCTCGCCTCTTTAGTTGCATCAAACTCGTCCAAAGAAACAGCAGTCTTATTTGTTGCCTCCAGCACCTCTAGCGGAGATCTCATCAGCATATGCTGCCTTATGTCTGAAAGCCCCATTACATCATCAGTAAGCCTTGTAGCGACATCTTCACTGCTTGTCCCAGTGGCAATCGATGCAAGTCTTATATTATCAGGTATGACAATGGATTCTTGAGGATTCACAGCCACCACTTCAACCTGACCTGGTGCCTGAAAGACAATCACAGTAGGTAGAAAATTATGTATCAATTCCATTCTTATTAACATCTGTATGACTTCAGCTGTTTCATATTTCTTCCCTTTTACTTTCCAGACAACTAAGTTTTTATCTTGCTTCAGGTCATTATATATCTCATCTGCTGTTATAGGTTTACCTGTGGTTTCGGATGTGCCTCGTACAGTAGCATGGCTTACATGGTGGTCATAGGGGGTAAGTGTAACACCTGTGATAAGATGTGGGACCTGTTCGCCAGAAGCATTATCAGGATCATCTACCATTTCCCATGCTCCCATTAAAGGCGTATTTTGACGACCGTGAAGATAATCTACGCTATGGTGATAAATAGTTGCGCCGCTTTGTCCCTTAGTGGGGAATTTTTTCCCTTTTTGCCCCCTATCAACATCTCGCCTATCAGTTTTAACAGTTGCGCTGAGGGTGCCTTTTTTTGCTAGGAGGGCTGCAGTATCAAGGATGAATCCTATAAGATGTGTATTGCAGGAAGGTTCAAAGAAAGTGTCCATATCTTCGATGGATTTTCC
Source organism: uncultured Planctomycetia bacterium (assembly GCA_964637815.1). Classification (GTDB taxonomy): domain Bacteria; phylum Omnitrophota; class Gorgyraeia; order Gorgyraeales; family Gorgyraeaceae; genus Gorgyraea. The sequence goes on along the minus strand of CAZWYD010000024.1, from coordinate 6,348 downwards.
AGTATATTGCTCTAGTGTCTGCTCTAATTTTTGCAACAACGATTGATCATAGAATGTGCCTACTGTAGGAGGGTTGTTCCCTTGGAACACTACCTTTGTTTTTCCTTTATCTGTATATTGTTTATAATGGAGTTTGTAGTTCTTAACACCTACCGTAGTGGTTATTTCTGTGCTCGACTCAGGATCAATATAGGTATCATCTTTGTCTGTACAGTCAAATACTATGTCTACACCCTGCTCTAAGAATCTATCCATGGCGCCTTGCACAGGCATGCCTGCTTTTTTAAATCCAGCTATTCCATCTTCCTCAAGAGCCCATAGCCTAAACCCATTCATAAAGGCTTCTCCTGCCCTTTCAATATTGGCTGAACGATTGGCCACTTCTACATAATCACCCATCCTTCTTCGCCATCTGGCAATCAATATGCCTATCTGACCAGGAGCTACAACTAATACAGTGGTCTTAGGCTTTATAATAGCGGAGTAACCTCTAGATCTTGAGTCTTTACTTTTCTTAAAGGTGAGCATAGTAGGCTTTGCTGAATCAGTTGTACCAGCTCTATACTCCATCTGGAATGTCCATGGCTCTGAGTAACCCAGGTTTTCTCTATACCATGTCTTTCTTCCAGCTAATCCACCTCCAGCAGTAAAAGTTGTTTCTTTTCTTACTACAAGTCCGTCTTTTGTAACAGCACTATCTGCAGCCGAGCCTACTGCATCAAAATCTGCCCAGGTTTTCATAAGGTCGCCATTTTTATCAACCAGTTCTATCTCTTTACCTGTTGAATTTGTAAGATCCGAGGTATAAGTCAATATAGCTGAATAGTATGTATTTTTTTCCTCTGCAGTTACAGGATCCTGTAATGGACTTGTATGCAAGATCTGGTTGGTTTCATCATACCTAGCCAAAGCTATGTCCTTCCCATCTGCTGAGATTACAAGACTTTGCTCTGTATTATTAACCTCTCTTCCGAAATGATCAGAGAAGAGTTGAACTTGGGATTCTTGGGCTATAGCTGCGGTGATGGTGGGAGTTTTTGTTTTAACCTCTGGTATGCTTGCTGCAGCCACACTAGCAGCTGTTGAAGTTGCCTCCAGCACCTCTAGCGGAGATCTCATCAGCATATGCTGCCTTATGTCTGAAAGCCCCATTACATCATCAGTAAGCCTTGTAGCGACATCTTCACTGCTTGTCCCAGTGGCAATCGATGCAAGTCTTATATTATCAGGTATGACAATGGATTCTTGAGGATTCACAGCCACCACTTCAACCTGACCTGGTGCCTGAAAGACAATCACAGTAGGTAGAAAATTATGTATCAATTCCATTCTTATTAACATCTGTATGACTTCAGCTGTTTCATATTTCTTCCCTTTTACTTTCCAGACAACTAAGTTTTTATCTTGCTTCAGGTCATTATATATCTCATCTGCTGTTATAGGTTTACCTGTGGTTTCGGATGTGCCTCGTACAGTAGCATGGCTTACATGGTGGTCATAGGGGGTAAGTGTAACACCTGTGATAAGATGTGGGACCTGTTCGCCAGAAGCATTATCAGGATCATCTACCATTTCCCATGCTCCCATTAAAGGCGTATTTTGACGACCGTGAAGATAATCTACGCTATGGTGATAAATAGTTGCGCCGCTTTGTCCCTTAGTGGGGAATTTTTTCCCTTTTTGCCCCCTATCAACATCTCGCCTATCAGTTTTAACAGTTGCGCTGAGGGTGCCTTTTTTTGCTAGGAGGGCTGCAGTATCAAGGATGAATCCTATAAGATGTGTATTGCAGGAAGGTTCAAAGAAAGTGTCCATATCTTCGATGGATTTTCCAGTATATTGCTCTAGTGTCTGCTCTAATTTTTGCAACAACGATTGATCATAGAATGTGCCTACTGTAGGAGGGTTGTTCCCTTGGAACACTACCTTTGTTTTTCCTTTATCTGTATATTGTTTATAATGGAGTTTGTAGTTCTTAACACCTACCGTAGTGGTTATTTCTGTGCTCGACTCAGGATCAATATAGGTATCATCTTTGTCTGTACAGTCAAATACTATGTCTACACCCTGCTCTAAGAATCTATCCATGGCGCCTTGCACAGGCATGCCTGCTTTTTTAAATCCAGCTATTCCATCTTCCTCAAGAGCCCATAGCCTAAACCCATTCATAAAGGCTTCTCCTGCCCTTTCAATATTGGCTGAACGATTGGCCACTTCTACATAATCACCCATCCTTCTTCGCCATCTGGCAATCAATATGCCTATCTGACCAGGAGCTACAACTAATACAGTGGTCTTAGGCTTTATAATAGCGGAGTAACCTCTAGATCTTGAGTCTTTACTTTTCTTAAAGGTGAGCATAGTAGGCTTTGCTGAATCAGTTGTACCAGCTCTATACTCCATCTGGAATGTCCATGGCTCTGAGTAACCCAGGTTTTCTCTATACCATGTCTTTCTTCCAGCTAATCCACCTCCAGCAGTAAAAGTTGTTTCTTTTCTTACTACAAGTCCGTCTTTTGTAACAGCACTATCTGCAGCCGAGCCTACTGCATCAAAATCTGCCCAGGTTTTCATAAGGTCGCCATTTTTATCAACCAGTTCTATCTCTTTACCTGTTGAATTTGTAAGATCCGAGGTATAAGTCAATATAGCTGAATAGTATGTATTTTTTTCCTCTGCAGTTACAGGATCCTGTAATGGACTTGTATGCAAGATCTGGTTGGTTTCATCATACCTAGCCAAAGCTATGTCCTTCCCATCTGCTGAGATTACAAGACTTTGCTCTGTATTATTAACCTCTCTTCCGAAATGATCAGAGAAGAGTTGAACTTGGGATTCTTGGGCTATAGCTGCGGTGATGGTGGGGATCCGGCCTCCTCGGCCTCCCTTGAGCCCCAAAGGTATCCTTAGGCTAAAGCTATCATAAGAGCGTGAAATTGGCGCGCCATATAGACTATTCGTGAATATAAATGCTATTGCAGTAAGAATTAAAGTAGCTTTTTTCATTTTTTCCCTATACATCTTATCCTCTCTTTCTTGGTGGTTTTTCCAGCTTTATAATACCTTTATAAATATACCATGAAAACGCTTCCAAGTCAAACAAAAACTGCAAAAATACCTATGTATTAGTTTATATATTGCTGCCAGTGTCACTATGCATCTCTTTGTTCTCTTTGCTTATAATCTCTGATAAGACTTGAAGTCCTTTAATTACTACCTTCTTTTCTGTTCCTAGGCGCCCGTAAAAGACATTGCCGCTCTCTCCATCTATGCTTAATATAGTTTTCCCTGGGATCAATTTTTTGTCTTTCAGTAACCAGCTATTCTTTTTATAATCAAGGTCTGAGCATCCTACAACACAAGTAATCTCGTTATTACGAGCAGTAACAGCCATATGCGAAGTTCCGCCGCCTCTTTTTGTTAGCATGCCTCGATTTGGTATTTTATCTCTCCTGGCTAGTAAGTCAGGCGCTGATTCTGGGGCAGTATATTCCCTGATAATAATAACTCCATCTACCTTTGACTTTTCAATATAGCTAACCAGCTTATCTAACCCCTTCTTAGATTCTGGGACTTTCTCTATTACAACGCCCCTAAAACCACCACCATAGACTCCGTCCCCTAGCCCGACAGGCTTTTTGTTTTTAGTTATAAGTTGCGGAAAGTCACGAGTTCCATATTGTGGGGCATCTCTTGTTTGTAGCAGGTAAAGTATAAAACTGCTGTCATCTTGCTCTTCTATTGTAAACTCTATTTCTTGCGGATATCCTGCAGCTTTTTGTACTTTTCTGGCATAACTCTCCAGTTCTCTATATAGAGCTGGCTGTCTTTGTTTCAAAACTGAAATATCTTCAGGCGTTGTAACGCCAGACACTACATCTTCTCCTTGAGCCCTAAAATGGATATTTCCTGTGATCTCTTGCTTCCCATTTCTTAAGTTACTGGTGAATATGACACCGCTACCTGCATTCTCGCTTTTATTGCCAAACACAAAATCTTGCACTATGCATGGCGTACCCCACTCATCTGAAACGCCCTGTTCGTATCTATACAGCATTGCTCGCTCAGCCCACCACGATTTTTCAACATTCTCTATAGCTGTAAATAATTGTTCATATGGCTCGTCAGGAAAAGAGTGGCCTTCTTGTTCAATGAGATGCTTATATTCTATTGCCATTTTTTTCATGGCCTCCCATGGCAAATCCTTTTTATATTCAACATTGAACTCCTTTTTGATCCTTGTCATGATTTTTTCAAAGGTCTTTCTTTTAATGTTAAAGACAATAGTTCCAAATGTCTCATAATTGTGGCGCAGAGAATCGTAAATAAACCATGGGTCCTGATTTCTATTTAATAGCCTATCGGCCCAAGTATCAGCGATCTTATCATTTAAGCCCAGATTGCTAAATGTCTCCATGATCCCAGGCATAGACACAACAGCACCACTCCTTACAGAAACAAGTAAAGGATCAACAGTATTCCCGAACTTTTTTTCAGTTAACCCTTCAAGTGTATTTATAAACTTTAATACCTTATTGCGAAGGGACGGTGCGCCTTCTTTAGCTGAACGTAGCTCACTAACAGGTATTACAAACCCATCTGGAACTGGGATATCGAGTTGACGTAAAAATAATAGGCCCATGGCCTTTCCACCATAAAGCCCTCGCTGCACTGCCTCTTGCTCTGGAAGCAAACGTTGCGTGTCGTAAGATGAGAGCATTGTTACTTCAGGTATTATTGATACAGCCTTTCTTTCAGGAAATGTTTCTAGCCTCTTCGAAAGCGCCATAAGCTCTACTGCCAAGGTTTCAAAGCGCCTTAAAAGCTTTTCTTGTTTCAAAATAATGTTTAGGGTTCGCTCCTGAACTAAAATACTCGACTCTTCTTTATTGGTTCCGAGTGTTAGCGCTGCACTGTACTGTGGATCGAGCTGCTCTTTAAATGCCAAGTCTTCGAGCGTTGAATTAATAGCCAGCTTGTGTTCGGCAGTCAAGCGCGAAACTATCTTCTTGTGTATGCCATTTATGGTTCTTGATAAATTAGCAGCCTGATTCACTGTCAAGGGATACTCTGTTAATAAATACACGAAATCTCTGAGTGAACGAGGCTGAATTCCCCTGTCCTCAAGTGATGCAGTAGTCAAATTAAGAAGTTCTAATCCAATTTCTAGCTTCTGCGATGGATCAGGTGTCTTCATAAAAAGATCCATAGCTTCACCTAACAACTGATCTTCCAGCTCTTCAAGATCGCGATAAAGCTGAAGCCATTCAAACTTTGGCTCTTTATAGTAACCAATGGTCGACCATCTGGGGTCACCTTTTACCTGTCCAGCATGAGGCCTATCATATGCAAATGTCTCAATGACGTATGATTCAGGCGAGAGGATTTCTGATAACAGCCCGTCGCGAAACTTACCAAGCGAACTCAGGGCGCCTAATGGGTTGTTTTTTCTTAGGCTATGCAAGTCATTAACAAGATTTTTCTTTAAGTCTTCAAGCTTGCTGCCCTGAGGAAACGGGACAACATCTCCCTGTCCATATTTAAGGAGTAATTCTGCGCTTGGGAAAGGCGTATCTTTTGATTTGGCATTGCGTATGCTAAACCGCTCTGTTGTTTTTTCGATGTTCATATCAAACTTGTATTCTGCCAGGCGTTCCTCAACAGACCCAGCATGAGCATAGCGCTCTTCAAATGCCTTATGTAGTCCTATTAGCAACAATAGACGATCTTCTGTTGTCTGTGCTATTGTTGTTTCTGACTGATTCCAGAAATCAGAGACATCTCTCCCAAAAATATCTTTTAACACGCCAATATCTAAGTCCAGAATTCTTTCAGGGTGACCCGCAGGAATGTTCGTCTTAGCAATAAGTTTATCGATGTTCTCTTTAAATGGCTTTATCTCTTCTGCAGAAATAGTCTCAAGGAGCTGGCTTTCAAAAAAATCCAACATCCCTTTGTCTTCTCCTAAAGCCATATACCTGATAACTGGCCTTAGCATTTGCAGTTGCGCCAAGTTCGTAGAAGAATGTGCTAAAATTCTGATCTGCCGCAATAGGCCTGGGATACCGGTCATCTCACCCTTAGGGCCAACCACATCCATTCGTTTTGGCAGCGAGTCTATTTTTGCCTCAGGGCCAATCTTACTTGACAGGGGAATCGCAGAATATAGCTGTAGAAATTCCAGAAATGTCTCAGGAGTAGTTTGATCGATTAAGCGACTTAGTTCAATCTGTGCAAATGATGAGTCCTTTACTGGAGCACCGGTCAAGAGTAATTTTACACGCAGGTCTATCGGTGGATTGTAACTCATATTGCGAAAATTTTCAATTCAAATCCCCTGATCTGTTT
>CAZWYD010000023.1:0-16326 GCA_964637815.1 uncultured Planctomycetia bacterium | reverse complement strand
TAATAATTAGATCGTCTACTTCTATGAAAAAACCTTCTTCTATATTCTTTATATCGCAGGCAGAGATTCTTTCTCTGGTCTGAATAACCTCTATGGAGCCAATAAAGGAATCGCCTCTGTAGACATTAAAAACAGTACCGATATCAACACCACCCTGCCTTCCAAGATCTATGACAACAAAATTATGTTCCCTGTTTACAGTAACAATCCTGCCCCTTAATCTGCCTTCCAGGCTCGCCTCTTTAGTGACACGGCCAAGAGAAGAAGCGCTGCTCCCGTATCCTGGACTCTCTAAAACAATGGGCGGCAGATCCACTTCACTCGGCGCATGATAGGCCTCAGCCCTCCACTCACTTGCTGTAGCGCTCTCTTTTACCTTTGCGATCTCTCTATTTTTAGACTCGAGTTCCCGCTCCAGGCTGGCGATCTTCAGTTGCATCTTATCCTTCTCAGCAAGCAGCCTGTCAAAACTGCCAGAGGCCTCTTCAAGCTCAGAGATCCTGCTCTTTAAAACACGGCTCTCAACGCTCATGTCTTCAAAGTACTGCTTGGTCTCTTCGTTTTTATGTTTTTCCTTTAATAGATCCTTACTTAAGATCTCAGCGACCTCAGTAGCGTCCTTGAACCTTTTTTCAAGCAACTCTTTTTCCTCTTTAACCCTTGCCAGCTTGATCTCAAAATCCATGTTCTCCGCCCTGAGTTTCTCTATCTCCAGATCCTTGGGCGTCATTGATTCTTTTAATCCCTTTAGCGCCACTTCAAGTGATGCCTTTTGCTTTAAAAGCCCTGCCACAAATATATCTGACTCCATCTCTCTTACTTTTTTCTCGAGATAGAATTTCCCTTTCTTGACCCTGACAAGCTCTTTATTTAAATCATCCCTGTCTCCCAGAAGCTTATCATATTGGAATTTCAAATCCTTGGCCCTGGATTCTACTGTCTCCAGTTCACTCTGGATCGCGTCAAGTTTTGATTTTAATTCTTGGTTTTCCCTGGTCGAGGAGACGATTTGTCTATTTAATCTATCCACGCTGGTCTTGAAAAGGCTCTCCAGATCCAGGTAATCAGTGTAGAGCCTTTCCTTTGCCACAAAAAACCATCCAGTGCTAAAACTACTCAGCACTACCAGCGCTACCAGAACCCAGAGTATCGAACGTAAGGTCTTATCCATTAGGTAACCTTTTCGGTTTCAATTTTATTATACCATAAATTCTTTTCCATACAACCATAAATAATTCTTTTGGCTTTAAAGCCAGGTTCTTTACATCTTCGAATATTAGATAAATACTGGGAACTAGAAATAACGTCAAGATAGTCGAGGATACCATCCCGCCTATAACAGTGATTGCCAGAGGAGACCACAGGTTTGCTGATTCACTTCTGTCAAAGGCCATTGGCATAAGCCCAAGGATGGTCGTGGAGGTAGTCATTGCTATTGGCCTCAAGCGATCTCCGCCTGCTTCAATCAAGGATTTCAGCAGACTCGTTGCTCGTTCTCTCCGCAAGAAATTAACCCTGTCCACTAAAACAATGGCATTGTTAACAACGATCCCCGCGAGCATAATAGAACCGATCATTACTCCAAAACTAATCGACTTATCTGCGATCTTTAAGGCGCAAACTACTCCTATTGCCGATAAGGGCACAGAAAATATTATTATAAGAGGCTGTGTATATGATTCAAAAAGAGATGCGAGCACCAAATACACTAAAATCAGCGTTAGATAAAAAACGCCTGGCATTCTAACGTATGGCGGTTTAAAAGAAAACGGAAGCTGCCACAGCTCTTGGCTCTTCTTTATATTTCTCTCAAAATTTCCGCCGATCCTATAATAATAATCCCTTGGAAATTCCATATCAGAGAGATTCGCCTTTATCTTTTCTGCAGCCTCTACAAGCGACTGTCCTGTAACCATGGCAGTTATATGCACCACCCTCATCTTATTTTTTCTCACTATCTCGCTGGAACCGATCTGAGGCGTAAAATCTGCGACCTGTTCCAACAAAATAGGATGGCCTTCTCTTGAAAAAAGCACAAGTTTACGCAAATCATCCAAGCGGTCTCTGTCTTCTCTCCTCAAACGCGATACAGTCTCTATTTCTCTGGCCTCTGTATGGTACAAAGTCGCCCTCAGGCCTCTTACTTCTGAATGCAGGGTATCAGCTACATCCTTTACAGTCAAACCATACGCGCCTGCCAGCTCTCTATCCACGTTAATACCCCATTCAGGCCTGCCGCTGATCCTGGACATCCTTATGTCCTCAAATCCCTCTATAGTGCCAAATCTTGTAGCAATCGAAATCGCCAACTCTTTCAATACAGCATAATCATAGCCATAGAGGTCTATCACGATCTCTTTTAATCCCTTCTCTTCTATCTCTGAAAAATATATAAAGCCTCCCTTGTATCTATGCTCGACTCTCTTGGCGAGATCTCGTATGTCATCGATTACAACCTTGGTCGAGCGTTCTCGTTTAGCAAGCGGTAAAAGTTTTACATATACCTTGCTGGACCAGGGCTCTACGCGGGAAGTAAAGGTCTTTATTTCCGATACCCCTAAAAGGAGCTCTTCTATCTCTTTTACCATCTGATCGGTGACGTCGAGTTTTGCGCCAGGCTCCAACTCCACGAATATAGTAAACCTGCCTTCCTCTGTGCCAGCCATAAACTCTTTATCTATATTTAGTCCTATTAATAATGCAAGGAGCAGGATAGCAAAAGACACCAGCACAAATACATATCTCAATCGCAGCCCAAATCCTAAAAATTTCCTATAGTGACCCGGGATGTCTAAAAATTTCTTTATCTTAAGCATTGCTGGGTTTGGTATCTTAGGCTTTGCCTTAATAACTCTTCTCTTTATCAGATTTGAAAGCATGGGCACAAGCGTCAGCGCCACAAACAGAGAACTCAGGAGAGAATACGTTACAGTCAATGCAAGGCCGCTCCAGAACATACGCGTTGCTTTATTTACAAAGATAAAAGGCAAAAACACAATTATCGTTGTTATGGTGGATGCCAGTATTGCCAGGCCCACCTCTGAAGCCCCGCTTACAGCTGCCTGGGAATATTGCACCTTCCAATCTTCCCTGGAAAATATTACTTTCTTCTTTTTCTTATCAATATTATCGAGCACTACGATAGAATTATCTACGAGCATACCTATGCCCAGCGCTAAACCGCTCAACGTCATAACATTTATGGAAATCTTATTAAAATACATCAATATAAAAGTAGCCATGACAGATATGGGCATCGTAACCGCTATTATAAAAGTCGGGCTGAGATCCCTCAAGAATAATAAAAGCACTAACACCGCGAGTATTGCTCCGTAAACAAGCGATGTCTTAACAGCATCTATGGCATTTTGTATACTCTCTGCCTGATTCAGGGTCTCTTTTATAAATATCCTCTCATCCAGCTGAGTCTTTAAGCGTTCTATCTCCTCCTGGGCATCAGCCACGACCTGTATTGTATTAGCTGTTGACTCCTTCTGTACGTAAAGAGAAACAACTGGCTCTATATCCGTCCTCGCATAACTGACAGGTTCCAAAAAAGAATCCCTTACCCTTGCAATTTCCTCAAGTTTAATAATAGAGCCCTGCGGTGTAACTGTCACACCTATGCCCTTGATATCTTCAAGGGATTTAAATTCTCCCAGTACCCTTATGAGATATTTATTTTTCCTGCGTTCAATATCCCCTGCCAGTAAATTTAGATTATTTGCGCCTAGAGAATTAACAACGAGTTCCATGGGGATATTGTATTGATAGAGTTTATTCTTATCCACTTCGATCAATATCTTCCGCTCGCGACCGCCATAGACATCGACGTTAGCAACGCCCTCAACGCGAAGCATGCGTTCCTTTATCTGCTCGTCAACTACCTTCCTTAACATCTCTGGTGTATAGCCGTCTCCAGTAACAGCCAACAAGAGCACAGGGGTATCAGATTCTTTGTATTGGGCCAGAATGGGTTTTTGTATTTCACGAGGAAGCTTATCGCGTATCTTTGAAAATTTTTCTCTTACCTCAAGCGCAGAAAAATCCATATTGGTGCCTGGCTCAAACTCAAGCCATATCCTTGATTCCCCTGCCTTTGAGGTAGAATACAGATTCTCTAAATAACTGACTGTAGAGACTGCCTCTTCTATGGGCTTAGTAACAAGATTTTCTACCTCCTGCGGAGGCATACCGCCCCTGACAGCTACGATAATACTTATGTCGCCATATGCTACATTTGGTTTTAATTCAACAGGCAGCCTCTGCAGAGACACAAACCCCACGAGCACTATCCCAAGGAATAGCATGAATATTGTAATCTGGCGTTTTACTGAAAATTCTGAGAGATTCATTTTAGTTCATACCACCTACCCGGGCCAAGGGGGCCGTGGGCGATGAGTACACCTTTATTAGTCAATTCTTTCAAATCCCTTGCCGCTGTAGGCACGGATATCTTAAATAGCTCTGAATATTCTTTTCGCGTAATCTTGCCCGCCTTTTTCAGATGCTCCACTAACTCCTCTTGTCTCCTGTTTAATTTTTGTGGAGCTGACGGTTTTGGAAACTCTTCTACTTTTGGCGGTGGTGGCAGCTCAATGACCTTTTTCTTTTCCTGGACTACTGGAGCTGCAGGCGCTGCTGCAGGTAACGCTGCCACAGGCGCAGGCTTTAATACTGGTTTTTCTCCAATAATCCCAGCAACAATAGTATACGCGCAAGGTATTACAAAAAGCGTCAACACTGTAGACACCATGAGCCCGCCCATTACTGTTATTGCCATCGGGCTCTGCAAGGCTGAACCTTCTGAGAGGCCCAATGCCAAAGGAAAAAGCCCAAGCACTGTAGTCATGGTCGTCATAAAGATAGGCCGCAGCCTGCTCTTGCCAGATTCTATAACAGCTTCGATTAGCTCAACGCCCTTCGCACGCATCTCATTTATAGAATCGATCAAGATAATACCGTTATTGACAACAATTCCCCCCAGGATTATAACGCCCAGCATTACAACGACACTTATAGGCGTGTGTGTTAAAAATAATACCACAAATACTCCCACGAGCGACAATGGCACTGTAAACATAATTACAAAAGGCTGCCACAATGACTCAAACTGCGCAGCCATTATCATATACACCAAGATTATCGAGAGGATCAGGGCAAATCTCAGGGAATCGAAAGACTCGCTCATCTGCTGGCTTTCACCTGATAAAGACATAGTAAGCTCTTTTTCTGCCTCACTCAATCCCTCAGCATGGCCGATTCTCTCAATCTCGATCTTCTTTAAGAGCGTCTTTGTATCCATTATAACCTTGTCCAACGCCCGGTCCTTTATGTTCGCTGTCACAAGAATCGCCCTCTGCTGGTCAAGACGTTTTATTTCGCTCGGCCCTACTCCCTGTGCTATATACGCTACTTCTGACAACGGCACCTCTATATCGAGCGGCGAATGAACAAGAATGTTTCTGACATGCGAAAGTTGAGAGCGGCCTTCTTGCCTTAACCTGACCCTCACATCTATCTCTCTCCCCTCCTCCTTAAATTTAGTGGCGACCACGCCTTTTATAGCAGTGTGCGCGGCCTGCGCGATTACAGCTATTGAAAGATTATAGAGCGCTGCCTTATCCTTTATAACATTTACCTTTGTCTCAGGCGAAGGCTGAGTAAGGCTCGTGCGGATACCATAAATGCCCTCTATGCCGGCAAAGCCTTCTTGAACATAACGCGCGATCTCTTCTATCTTTTTAAGATCTTTTCCTTTTACCTCGACCACAATAGGGGCTGAACCCTGAAGCGCGCTTTTAAAAATGCTCTCCTGTAAAATATACTCTATTGCCGCGCCCTCCAAATTAAGGTCATCTAATTTCTTTTTTAACTCCTCTATCACATCTGAAGTCGCAGCCCATTTTTTCCCTTTTTTAAGATTTACTATGATCTGCGACTGATGAGATCCCATGGTCTCAAGGCCCTGTGCATAATCTCTTTTCTTGGCCGAGCCTATATTTACAGCAACACCCTCTACCTCTTTTGTATCAAGAAGTATATTTTCTATTTTTTCCACGACACCATCCGTGACATCTAATTTTGTACCACTTGACATATCTACCTTCATAATAAATTCGCGCTGGTCTATCTTTGGCATAAACTCCTTATCTATAACAAAAAACAGCCCCAGGCTCAGAATAAACACAATAACTACAGCGATTAAAAACATCCATTTGTACTTCAATATCTTAGGTATAGTCTTAGAATAAAGAGGCTTTAAGCCAAATACAGATGTATCCGTGTTTAAGGTCGGGCCCTGCTGACGAGATGGTCTACCCTTTATCGCAGCCAGCCTTGGTATTAGAGAAAGCGCTACTACTAAAGAAGCTATAAGCGAAAATGTCACAGTAAAGGCCAACTCCTTAAATAGCTGACCTGCCACGCCTACCACAAAAACCATGGGCAAAAATACAGCTACTGTTGTAAGCGTTGAAGAGAATATGGCACCTGAAACTTCACTGGCTCCTACCTTACTCGCTTCCTTTATATCCTTTTTCTTCTGAATATGGTTATATATATTTTCGATAACAACTATGGCATTATCAACCAACATACCAATACCAAGGGCAAGTCCGCCTAAAGAAAGCATATTCAGTGTAATCCCATTAAAATACATAAGACTGAAGGCAACCATGATAGATATGGGCATAGAGCCTGCTACTATCAAAGAGGCCTTTATGTTTCTCAAAAATACAAACAGCACTATAAAAGCAAGTATACCTCCCTGTATGGCTGCGTCCATGACCCCGCGTATTGACTGTTTTATAAATATTGACTGGTCATAAATAATCTTTACATCCATGCCTGATGGCAAATCATCCCTTATCTGTTTCAGTCTCTCCTTTACCTTTTGCGCCACACGTATAGTATTGACTCCAGCCTGTTTCTGCACTGAGATGGATATATTTTCCGCTCCGTTATAACGAGAGATACTTGTCTTTTCCTGAAATGCATCTTTTATCTGGGCAATATCCTTTAGATATATGAGTCTTTTTTCTTTGCCTGGTTCCTGGCGGCGCTGTCTATTAGTCACTGCGCCTTGTTCATCTGCCTTATCCTTGCCAACAACAGTACCTTTTATATCCGACACTACCTTGAACTCTCCCATGGTCCTTATAAGATATTCGTAAAAGTGTTCCTCTATCGTACCGGCCGGATAATTTAGATTAGACGATTTCAAACCATCGACTATTCTCGTTATAGAAATATTTGAAGCTCGCAGCCTGCCCTCATCTACAGCAACAAGTATCTCCCTCTCCAAGCCACCGCTTATATTGGCAGAAGCTACGCCTTCGACCTTTTCTATCTCATCTTCTATGAACTTTCTCGAAAGCCTTAACAGTTCCGAAGAAGACTTGTCTCCTGTAATACTCAGCGTAATTACAGGGAGTTCGAACGGGTCAAATTTCATTACTATTGGATCAGCAGAGCCAAGAGGTAGACGTTCTTTTACAAGATCTATTTTCTCGCGGATACCAAGAGAGGCAAAATCCATATTGGCGCCCCATCCGAATTCAGCTGTAACTATTGAAATGCCTTCTTTGGATACAGAGCTTATGCGCTTCAGGTTGCTTACAGTACCAACCGTCTCTTCTATTATCTTTGTAATAAGGGTCTCTACTTCTTCTGGGGCGGCATTCTCATATCCCGTAACTATAGTAAGTACTGGATAAGTAACTGAAGGGAAAAGTTCTTGGGGTAGTCGTGTCAATGATATAAAACCCAGCATCAGCACGCCTATAAAAAACATGGAGGTCGTAACAGGCCGATTTACCGAAAATTCTGGAAGTTTCATTCTTCAACACCTGGCTCCTGTATCTCTATAACATCAACATCCATTCCATCTTTGAGCTCCTGCGGCGTATCGGAAACAACCACCTCTCCCTCGCCAATGCCAGAAGCAATTACAGTGTAATCAGTAGTAACATATGCGACCTCTACAGGCCTCATTTGAACAGTGCCTGCATCCTCATCTACAATAAAGGCATTATAGCCTTCTTCTTCTGTCTTGTTTATGCTCATGCTGGGGACCACTATTGCATCTTTAAATTCAGCTACAGTAATCAAGGCCCTTGCAAACATGCCTGGCAAAAGCATCGCGTCTTCATTCTGTATCCCCACTCTTACAGTAAGGGTCCTGGATCTCCCTTCAATAATAGGGACTATGCTATCAATGATACCTCTAAACTCAGAACCCTGATACGCATCTACTGTGACTAATACATCCTGCTCAAGCGCGAGCTTGTCTATATCCTTTTCTACTATGCCTAACTCCACAAAGACTCGCATGGTATCATATAACATAGCGATCTTATCGTTAGGCGTAACGAATTCCCCGACCTCAACATCCTTGGAACCCAAGACCCCATCTCTGGGAGCATAGAAGTTTGTCTTTTCAAATTCTGATTTTGCTGATTTAAGCTCTACTTCAGCTGATTCGACCTGCAGTTCTGCGCTCCTTACCTCTAACTCTACTTCCTCTAATTTTACCTTTATAATCCCGCCTATCTCGTATAGACTTTTATGAATGTCGAGCTTTTTCTGTGCTGCTAAAAATTGCGTCTTGGCAGCCTCTAATTTACTTTCGGCATAATCTATCTTTAGCTGCGCGTCTTTTTTACCCAGGGTAGCTACCAAATCTCCCTTATAAATAATGTCTCCCTCTCTATAATTGATAGCATCTATTACTCCATTTACCTCGAATTTACAAGTTATCTCTAGTGACCCTCTTACAGTTCCCATCACAGGCAAGTCATCTTTAAAATCCATTAAGGCTGTTCTATAGCATCGCACTGGTACTGCTTCTTTTTTCTGTGCTGCCGCTTGTCTCTGCTGAGAAGTATCGTCCATCGGCACGCCTGCTATTCCCTGCTCGCCTATCCCAAGTATCTCTGGAGCTTCTTTTTCTTTGGCAGGGCCCTTCTTGAGCAATGTCACCCCCCACACAACAGCAAATCCCACCACCCACAAAAGAATAAAACCTATCAGTAACTTCTTATATTTTTTCTTCATATCATCCTCGTACCTGTTATTTTAAATTCGCCAACTTAAAGTTCTCGCTATCCAGAAATAAGACATAACCAGTGGCTTTATTTAACTTTGCCAGCGATTGATACAGGCTTCCAATCGCTTCAATATAATAGGACTTCTCATCTGTCAGATGCATGTGCGCCCGCATAAGTTCCGACAGAGGTATTTCATTCAGTTCCGCGCGTACCTTTGCAAGCTTTAGCGCTTCTTCTTTATGTCTCATTTTGTTAAGATTGGACTTTGTCTGAACTACGCCTTTTTTGTAATTTAAATATGATTCCTTTACCTCTTTAACAATACCCTCTTTTATCTTTTCCAATTCCTGCTTTGCCCTTTTTAGCCCTATCTCTGCAGATTTCTTTTCTGAAAAACTCTGCAGGTTATCGAGTATGCCAAATTCCATAGAGTTGCCGATAGATTCTGTACGTGTTGTCTGGCCGTGCTTTTCGCTGGTTTCTTCCTTTGTATGGGCAGCCGAAAGCGTATTGCCTCCAAAAGGCTTTGAGACCTTTACACCAAGATACCAGTCATTCGACATATTTAGAGTCTCAGATTCATACGCGCCGCCAGACTTACCATATGAGCCTGTCAGATCCACCTTAAGCTGATTCTTGGACTGCGCTATCTTATATTCATAATCGGTAAAATCTACCATATGACCTTTTGATCTCAAATCAGGTCTATGTCTAAAGGCCAATTCCATGCATTCTTCTAAGCTAATATCTATATCCTGCGCCGACTGCTCAAGCACAGATTCCCATTCGCTCTTCACATCTACTAACTCCCCTAAGTCCTCTACGTGCATTGCCTGTGTAAGGCTAAGTTTTGCCAGGGCCAAATCATTCTCTCCTGAAGTAACCTGATATGTAACTTGTTTCAGCTGTGATTTTACTTCTAAAAACTGGACCCTTGTGACCAACTCGCGGTCAAACCTTTTCTCCGTCATGTCAAAGATCTCTTTTGCGTTTTCCAAAAGCCCTTTTTGTATCTGCACATTAGAAACGGTCGCCAAGTAAGAGTAAAACGCTGTTTCCACCTCCAGCTGAAGGTCTTGTCTGATTTTATTATATCCTTCTCTTGATGCCTTCATGTGACTGACTGCCTGGTCTACTGCATACCTGAGCCGCCACCCATAATAAAGCGGGTACTCAAATTTAACCTTATATTCCTTATCTGTAAAATCCTGAGTGTAGGCAGTAGTCCTACCAACAGTCTCTAAATAACTAAGGCTTGCTGCTGGGAAAAGTGCCCTTCTTGCCTCTCTTATCTTGAGCCTTGAAAGCGCTATTTCTTCTTGTGCTATCTCTGTAGCCATACGATTCTCTAACGCAATATCCACTGCGTCATCCATGCCTAATCGCATTGTCTTCCGCGTAGGTTCCGCGTCCTCCGCCTTGGCGGAGGCTTCCGCGTAGATTCCGCGATTAACCTCGAATATTATTGGCACATCTACCCAGAGATCTCCATCTCCAAGCTCTTCTGGAAATGGCTGAAATCTATCATACATCCATACAGCCTTTAGGCAAATGTTATCAAGTTGCGCGCTACCTGATGACTCAGAGACATACACGTCTTTCAGCTCTCCCCATGGAGAAAGAAGAAGGCTTAACTTTAAGTCTCCCTTGGAATCCTGCAATATAGGCTCCCCTGGTGCCTTAATAGAGCCCTGGATATCATTGGATAAATCTATTATATATTGAGTAATGGATTCACTTGCCTGTGGATAAGCAAATGATACGGTAGGATAAAATAGCGTAACTGCTATTAGAATAAAAAGATATAATGCTATGATACGCTTAACGCGCATATACTTCTCCTTGTAAGGGAGAAGTATATCATACGATTATTATTTTGTCAATAGAGGCTCAAATGATACGGTCCTGATACGGTTCTACGCCTTTACGAATACGTCTTTTATAACTACACTGGCAGCGCCTAATGCTACAGAGTCTTTGCCCAGATGCGCAGGTATTATCTTTACGATATTTGCAGGCTCCTCAAAGGCCCATTTTCTAACAGTCCTTCGTAGCGGCTCTAAGAAAAGGCTGCCTGAACGCTCAACGCCCCCCCCTATTATCACTATCTCAGGATTAAATAGATTCGTAAGATAAGCCACCCTGACACCCAGATTAACAGCTGCATCTTCTAATAATTCTATTGCAAGCGTATCGCCTGATTTTGCGCAATCTATTATAGTATCCACTGTTATCTTCTCCAGGTCCTTATTGGCTGGCCCTGATATAGTGGACTTAACGCCTTCTTGTTTGATGAGTTTCTTGGCCTGACTTACGAGCCCGAGATCTAAACCAAGCGGCAGCAAGAATGAAAGGTTCTTTGAAAGCCTTAGGTATTCGCCGTTCCTGGGATAGTTAATACGTATCTCTCCTGCTGAACCACTGGCCCCGCAATAGATACCGCCTTTCATTATAATCCCGCTTCCCACATCAGAATACATGTAGATCACATCTTCTACATCCATGGGAAGGGCGTGCATCTTTTCGCCGAACGCGGCAAATGTGGCATCGTTTCCTAGAAAAGACGGTATGCCAAACTTTTGCTCAATAAGGCGTTTTATAGAGACATAGCTGGTGCGTATGCCATTTTTAGAAGAGTCCCTTATCGTGCCAAGATTCTCGTCTATGACACCGCCAACAGCTATACCAACACCCTTTATCTTATCTTTACTAACACCTTTTTTATTCATCAGCTCTGATATAAGATTAAAAGACTTATCTATGATCTTATCCATAGTATCTTTTTCCCTTGCCTTATCCACCCTTGCGATTATCCTGCCAGAGAGATCTGTTACTATTCCTATCATGTGCGAACCTATCTCGCCCACATGGCCAAGATCAAGGCCTATGGCATAACCATGGTTTTCTCTTAGCTTAACAAGAGTTGGCTTCCTGCCGCCTGAAGATGCCTCCATGCCACCTTCAACAACCAATCCTTCGCTGATGTAAGTATTTATGTAGTTCGATACCGTCACTATATTAAGATCTGTTGTCTTTGAGATATCTGCTCTTGTGATAGGTCCGTTCCTGCGAATAAGTTCTAGAATTGAAAAATTCTTCTTCTCGTGGTCTGAAAGAGTATGCGACGCAAAAACTCGATTCTTAGTCATTGGCATATCTGCCTCCTTTTTTGTTAGAATTTCCCGTTATAATAAATACGCACTATGTGTTGCGTATCGAGTGTGAGATAAGAATCCCCGAACGGAGTAGTAGTAGCTCCATAGACAGGAGAAAGCACACTACCCTCGCCAAACTGTATAGTCAGAAGACCGTACTCGGTTACATTGTAATTGAGCTCCATAAAGATATTATGGTGGTCTTCGTATTTTAGGTCCCCGCTTGTACTTAGCTTATACAGATCATAAGCCTTTGAATATGTATATTTTAAAAATCCTGTAAGCTTACTATTAAACTTATATTTTAATGTTGTGCCAAAGTGATTCATGTTATTGTCTATACTCTGCGCAAACTTAAAATCATTCTTGGTGTAGTCAAAGTCTATGCCGAGAGCTTCCGAAGGTTTTAAAGAAATGCCGGCCCTATAGATATTAAAACGGTCGTATGGCGGCAAGTCAAAATACCCTTGAGAATATAAAAATGGTAATTTGTCCCTGTAAGTATTGCCCTCGATATTATCTGTAGAAAAACTAAAATTTTCCAAAAGGTCCCTTGGATGATTATCTGTAGCAAAGGTAGAGTCATTTGTATTTTCATATATACCGAAAATACTTATCCATCCCTCAGGCTCATACTCAAGTCCAAAGGAATAGGTCGACATAGTCGCGTCCTGCCCGTCCTCAATGGCCGAATTAAGATAAAACTCCCCTGTACCTGAATCATACTTTATAGGGTCTATGCCGCCCTTGGTCTTAGGTAAATCATGATAGAGAAATAGAAGCTTTGATGTCCATTCAGGATTAATTCGCAGTGTATTTTCTTCCCTAAAGACTCCTTCGACATACTTATGATTAGAGTCTTTTACATATCTATAATCTATAAGATTATCCATCCTCTCGCCAAAGACATCTTTAGTATCAAGCTTGAAATTAACCACATCCCTGCCTGTATCAATGCCATCGCCTATTCTAAAGGGTTCGATATCGTCATATGTCAATGGATCAGAACCCCACACACTCCACTCAAGAGGTTCTTCAAAGTGTATGTGCCTGCCCCAAAACTGATCTCTTCTCGTTTCTGTATAATTTGCAAGGCCTGGATCAAATGCTGAGCCCATATGCGTGAAGGTCAATTTCGCGTTTCCAAGATTTGTGTCTTTTTTTATTGCAAGCTGCGCAGCACTGCCATTCTTCTCAGTCTTATACGAAGACGAGCGGTCATATTCACTATCACTCATTGCGAGTTCAATGGCTATATTTGTAGTAGGGTTTAAATCATAGCTCGCGTCAACTGCAGACACATGATTATAAGAATCCTTAGAACCGTCGTCGTAACCTACCCTGAATGTACCTGTAAGGCCTATCATCAATTCATCTGTCAGCTGTGTTTTGGTCCTTAGCGCGCCTGGTATAGAGTTTACGCTTCCATAATCCTGCCATAATCCCTTAGGCGTAGCCACAGTCGCTGAAAGATCAGTATTGCCAAAAAGGCCTAGCCCCTCAAAAGAAACACCCCTTAATGCAGTAAGCCTTTGCGATTCACTGTCTCTTGTAAAAAACGGCAGATCATCTGACCACTGACCTCGCCAGAAATCATCCGGCGCGCTTCCTGTATTCACATGCCCTGGTATCCACTCATCAAGCCATGGACTGGACTCCCAGTATATATGATGATTAGAAAGACCTAATGGATCGTCTGAAGAAAGGGCCTGGTTTTCTAAGCCGAATGGAAAGACTCTGAATTTATAATCGTCGGTATTATAATCTACCCACAGTTCCCTGAGAGGCTGAAACGTAAAATCTACTTCCTGTTCAGGTATGGAATAAGTATGAAGTGCATTTCCATCTTGATCCTTGCTTGTAGCTGTGAAGGCTGGTATCTTGCCATCTGTAACCTTGTATTCTAAAGCAGAGAAGTTATAATTATAATCCGATGTGTAAAAAGTCTCATTGATCGTACTGCGCGTTCCTGACCAGTATTTCAACTCCAATTCAACCCTGTCTGTTGCTGAATTATCCGCAACTGTAAATTTATCTGTCTTTCCAACAAAGCTCCATGGGTCCACAGTTATATTTGAATGGAAATTTAGACCTTCTTCATTCTCATTCGTATCAAATGCCAGCTTAAAACTATCATATACCCTTGTGTCAAACGTATTTGTCTTTGGGAAATCATTGTTGATCATCCTGAAGTTACGTTCGTTATAGTCGCCGTTCGCGTCTTTCCAGATAACATCCTCGTTTGTCGCGCCAAGCGACATCTTATATTCTCCGCTTATCTTAGAAGGCGCTATATTTTCATTGAACGCCTCACTAATGGCCTTTACTTTATCTTCAGGATACCTGGGCTCATCTGGTTCATATTCATAATACTCGTACTCATATTCATATTCGTATTCATCTTCTATGTCTGCATCTTCAATCTCATAATAGTAATATTCATCAGGTTCTTCGAAATCCGACTCTCTCTTGAACTCACTCTGACTCTGGTAAACATCCAGCCGGCCGCTTGCGCGCATCCTGAGCTCTGCATTAACCAGGTCCAGATAACCCTGCGCTTCATTATTCCTTGGGTCAAGGCTAACAGCCCTCTCCAAAATGTCCTTTGCCTCATGCAATTTTCCAGCATGATAATAATCTATACCCCTGCTATACAACCCAAAACTCTCAGCAATATACTGCTCCTGGGCATACCCCGGCACACTCCAAAGCAACATCGCGAATATTATAAAAATATTAATTAAACGATGTCTTATCTCCATAGCTCTTTTAACTTAAAGTATGCCTTAGTGGGTTTACGTTTGTCAAGTTTACCATCGCGTTTTTCAATGGCACACACGCCCCACCACTCTTCATTGATATTAAAATTCTGCGGCGCCTTTATATCAAAATAGTACGCCCCATTAGACCAACTGCTGGCTGTATCGTGAACATACCAGCCAGATTCACTATCCTCATTATACTTCCACCATTCATCTGTCCATTCAAATACAAAACCGCCCAGGGAATTTCCAACTCCACTACCTTTATTGGTATTCTTTTCTATCTCCTCCCACTGTGCTTCTATAAACTCTACCTGTATACCCTGATCCTCTTCTGCTAAGAACGCATTATATCTATCGCAGCCAAATTCTGCTATAAGCACAGGTTTCTTAAATTTTACACTTGCCTCCCTAAAGAAACTCCCAAATGCCTTTCCTCTATATACCGAACACCCTAAGATATCAATATCTGGAGTAACCTCGCCAGCCACATCTATATCAGTAAGCTCTGCATTTGCCAATACTACAAGATGATTTGGATCCACTTTGTGGATTTCTTTTGCAACCTCATTCACAAAGGAATAATAGATCTTTGCACGCGCCTTCCTCTTCAGATAGGGGTCCTCAAGCGCCTCTATCTCAGCAGTAGTCCAGACGTTAAATGCCCGCGGCCCATGAGAAAAAGATAGGTTATTCTCATTTCCAAGGATCCAACATAAAATACCTTTTTCGTTTTTATAAGTCTCTACCATTTCAATGACATCCCTTTTTACCTTTTCACGGAAACCAAGATCTGCGTAATTTGCGTCATCCCAAAAACCAAGCCAGTGGCCCATTGCTATGCGGATCCTAAACTTATTGTAAAGATCTCTCGTGACCTGTTTTGTCTTTAGTATATCCTGGCCAGGCTGGTAGACCCTTATAGTATTTACGCCCATTGCCTTCATGAGCTTACCATCATAAAGATGCGGCTTTTCAGGGTCACTCCAGAAATCATAGGAATGATTCTGGCCTACAGGCACAGGACTATACACCATACCTTTAACTATATAGGGCTTGTTGCCTATCATCAACTGAAAGCGGTTACTTCCCAGGGTTTTTATATAAACCTTCTGCAGCCCGCCAAAATTAGAAAAAATAGCAAGGGCCAATGAAGCCACTACCGCTATGCAGGTTATAGATATAATGATTTTTTTCATAAATTTCCCCGATTGTCATTGCGAGGGTCAAAGGCCCGAAGCAATCTCAGAAAGAGATTGCTTCGCTTCGCTCGCAATGACAACAGAATCTTACTCGTACCTTAAATCATCCAGATAAAACGTTGCTCCTTCTGGATTTACATCGACATTAGTTGCCCAG
>CAZWYD010000022.1:0-16392 GCA_964637815.1 uncultured Planctomycetia bacterium | reverse complement strand
AGCTATGGAAAAAAGTCGGGCGATAGCTATGGAATTTGCCTTGACTTTGAGGTTATTCCATTGCTTATATTTTCTATGGATGGCACAACATATGCTGATGAGTGCAATCTTAGGCTACCTTTGATATTCAAGGATGAATCTAATGATCCGCTTGATAAAAGAATTACAGTTCTATTAGATGACAGGCTGCATGCACGGGCAAAAGTAGGCGCAATACACGGATATAAGGATGGTATGCATATGAATCCTGCACAGCTTATTTCTGCGAGGTTAGAAGGGTATATAGATATAATTAAATTTGACGATCCTCTTTCTAAAAAGAAGATTAGTATAGAAATTGTGTGTGGAAGAATTGACAGAGATAATGATAAAAGCTTAGAAATAATATCTGACAAGTCACCTTTAGGATTAATGGCGCTAGAATTAAGTAAGAACGACGAGATAGATATTTTTATGAAACCAGGAGGTAAATTACCAGAGTCTATTAATCGGTTTGTTATTAGAAGTTTGATAATAATGATAGAAGACGAGAGTAAAGTTTTTGAAGCAGGGTCGCGCAAGCGTAATTTTAATGAGTTGCGCAGCTTGATATCAGCGTTAAATGAGCAGCAAATAGAGACGGCTATTTCTTCGAATGACAGTATCGAAATAGGCTTATAACCTTCTTAACTAGCGGGTTTTATACCAGTTGACCTACTCTTAATTTTTAACCCAAAAGGAGGCCTGAGAGCGAATTGAAAATTTAGTCTTTTATGTAGCATTTTGGCGGTTTATTCTGTCACATTTTATGAGACAAAAAGGCCGAAAACTGTGTGCAACTGAAACATAGGTTACATTTTAGACCGGAGACATAGGTTACACATTTAAGGTATTTTTAATAGGTTCTATTCTCTTTCTGCGCAAGTTAATGATTCCTATTGGTTGAAAGCTAAAGTTTATTTGCCACTTATCTTCCGTTATTTCCTTTAAACCAACTTGTTCTCTTCCTAAAAGTTCTGATAAAAAATAAAGATTGCCTTTAAATTTTATCTCACCGCCGCGCTTTACGCTTCTAACGCAAAAATCCATATCATATTCTGGGATAAAGGGCCTGTCAGTATAGTTTTCTTTCGATCTTTTATATATACTGGCCGGCGTCTTTTGCCCTAGCGCCTCATGAGGCCTATCTTCATTATATTCAATTTGAAATAAATCAAGCTTTTCCTGCTGTGCTTTTAAGTCTATAGCTGGAGGAGTAGTCACTTCTTCTTTCAACGTACGATGCATTCGTTCGTGCCTACCATTTTGTTGTGGCTCTCCTTTGTCTATTCTCTCAGGTATTATACCCAGCTTTATCCACCATATAGATAGTCTGCTTAATCCGGTTATGTTTCTTCCTGCGAAAGGTATTCCATCATCTGTACGTATTGCTAGAGGTAAGCCGTGTTTCTTGAAAGTTTCTTCAAAGACCGTTCTTGTTTCTTTATACCGAGGACCTTCCAGAGCCTCACAACTAAGTAAGTACCTGGAGTTATTGTCACTTATTGTTAGCGGGTAGCAGTATTGTCTGTTTCTCATTCTAAACTGTCCTTTATAATCAGCACTCCACACATCATTCGGAAGATTACATTCCTCGAATGGTTTGCTATAGGGAGGTACTATCATACGTTTTTTCTTTTTCCTTGATAAGCCTAATTTTTTAAACCATTCTCCGGCTGTGCTTGGCGCAGGCCACCTTTCATATGGATATTTTCTTTCCAGAACGGCTACAATCTTTTTAGGTCCCCAGTTCATATGCCGACACTTCTCATCGATAAGCCTTTCTACGATATGGTCTTTTGTTTGATTCGGGCTTACCTTTGGGGCGCGACTTTTTTCTTTTAAGCCGTCGATTCCTTCTTTTTCATATCTTCCGATCCATTTATATACCGTCTTACGACTTATCTCATACTTTTTTGAAAGTTCTGTTATATGACCTTCGGATTGTTTCCAGTCTACTATTAACTTAACTCTTTGGTCCATAGGTGCTATTTCTTTCCATGGCATGAGAATACCTCCTCTTGCCATGCATTATACTATTGTCTGTAACCTATGTCCCCGGTCTGTTTTGTTACCTATGTTACCAGTTTATACCCCCGCCAAAATGCGGAATAAAAGACGACCTGTTTCCGAGTCCCGCCCTTTTGTTAAAAGAGTTTCTCTTTACAGAATGCGAAACGCACTAAACAAAAGGGCGGGACGAGGAGGGAAATTTTCATCTGAGCGAACAGGTCTCCTTTTGGGTTAAAAGTCTTTACAATTTCATATTCGGTGTTATAATACGTTGCAAATAAAAGGAGGTTTGGGATGGGCGTATCATACAAAAAGTTAGGACTTGTTAATACAAGGGAGATGTTTAAGAAAGCTATGGCTGGGAAGTATGCTATTCCAGCGTATAATTTTAACAATATGGAGCAGCTTCAGGCCATAATCACTGCGTGCATTGAGTCAAAGTCACCTGTGATATTGCAGGTTTCCTCAGGCGCGAGAAAGTACGCGAACCAGATCCTGTTGCGGTACATGGCAATGGGAGCCATGGAGATAATAAAGGATGCTGGCTCTAATGTACCTGTTGCGCTTCATTTGGACCATGGCGATACGTATGAGCTCTGTGTTTCGTGCATAGAATCGGGTTTTTCATCAGTCATGATAGACGGCTCAAGTAAGCCCTTTGAAGAAAACGCAGCACTTACCAAAAAAGTGGTAGACTATGCCCATAAACATGACGTTACAGTAGAAGGTGAGCTTGGAGTTTTAGGTGGCATAGAAGATGATGTGAGTCATGAAAAATCGCATTATACTCATCCAGAAGAAGTGCATGAGTTCGTGAAAAAGACAGGCGTAGATTCACTTGCTATTTCTATAGGCACTTCGCATGGCGCGTATAAGTTCAAGCTTAAGCCAGGCGAAAGTATCCCGCCTTTAAGATTTGATATATTGGAGGAGATCGAGAAAAAAATACCAGGATTTTCTATTGTCCTGCATGGTTCAAGTTCTGTGCCCAAGGAGTACGTAGATCTTATAAATAAATACGGCGGAAAACTTGAACAAACAGCAGGTGTGCCTGAAGATCAGCTTAGAAAAGCTACGCAGTCAGCAGTGTGTAAGATAAACATAGACACTGACGGCCGCCTCGTAGTAACAGCAAAGGTGAGAGAAGTCTTTGTCAATTCTCCAAAAGAATTCGACCCGCGCAAATATCTCGGACCTGCACGCACAGAATTAGTAAAGATGTACAAGCACAAAAACGAACATGTACTAGGCAGCGCAGGAAAAGCATAATGATAGATAAAATAGCATTAGTCGCTTCAATAGTCATGCCTCTCTGGAACATCCCACTTATTATCCGTATAATAAAACGGCGTTCCTCTAATGACATCAGCATCGCCTGGGCCATAGGGATATGGGCATGCCTTTTAGCAATGTTCCCATCTGGCTTAAGAAGTGATTTTTTAGTCTGGAAGGTATTTGCCATAGCTAATCTTTCCATGTTTAGCATAGTGCTTCTAGTCACTATTTTATTCCATAATAAAAAATAGCCTTATCTCTTTTATTTTCAATATATTAGAAGATAATATTTTAGCTTGAAAAAGGCTACTTGATACGGTATACTTATATTGTATAAATATTGGAGCAATAGTAGAAAGATTTGGCCTAAAAATAGGCTTTTTTCTGTCCAGATTATGATTAGCTTTAACAAAGCATTCAAATCCAAGATAATTTCAATAATAGTAGGCGCAACCTTTTTATTAAATAGCCTAGTTTATGCCTTGTCTGCTCAGCAAGATTTACGCATTCCAATGAATAGCCGCAACCGACTGAAAAAAATGCAGGAAGAGTCGTTGTCCAGCAACAAAGAAATCTCCCGTCGTAACTTTATTAAACAAGTAACAGTCATGGGTGTAATGTCAACAATATTGCCTATTTTAATCTCGAGAGACACCCCAAGGATAATCGATGCAATAGCCAATCTTGATAAATATCCTCTAGACATTAAATATCTCCACTCTCTCACCAAGAAACAAGCCACAGCCTATATCAAAGGAATCCACTATGCTGTAGGACAAGGCAAGATAGACAAAACCAAAGCAGATCTATTTTTAAGAAACCTCTTCAACAATGAATATCTCCTCTGGATGAGAGAAGAAGCTATTAAGACACTTATAAAGCTTGATATGGTGAGTTATGAGGAGCTGGATAGGCTGATAGAAACCACAGCTGACGAGTCAGTACGCAAGGCTATTGCTTATGGATTAGGTGAGAAAGCTAGCACAGATGCAATGGATTTTCTTATCAAATGGTACTCTAAGGAATCAGAAACAGAATCATATATAATGGAAACTTTGATAGGGACAGAAAGTGAAAAGGCTTTAAATTACCTTATGAATCTTGTCGATTCTAATGGAATAAAGATAGAACAATATGCTTTGTTTGGGATAGGAAAGCTTGCATATAAATTTAAGATTAAAGGAGAGGAGAGATTAACTAGACAAGCACTGGCTTATTTAAACATGAAATTAGACAGAGAGCTATATAAAAGAGAGATCGATTATCAATCAATTAACTTCATAATTTCAGCATTAGGTGAATCTGGGGATTATGAAGCAGTAAGCCGTATCGTTAAATTTAGCAATTCTCACACCTATAGCAGATATTACGGTCCAAGAGGATATAGATTAGTTTTAATGGCCCATGCATTATCTACAGCAGCATTTAATTCTATTAAATTAGGCGATAGATCAACACATGATTTAGCATTGAACCGACTAAAAGAATTAATGCCTGAAAGAAAAGTAGATCAAATAGACATAAACACAGAGTTTGTTTTAGGGGGAATTGCCAATATGGGCACTCTTGATGCAGTAAACTATTTAATGGATATGTTTAAATTCGAGTTCCCGCTTAGAAATAAACGAAGCGATGAAACAATATCTAAACTCTGCGAACTCTTGCCAGAATCAGTATTTAAATCTAAGTTGTTAAAAGATGAAAAGACAGTAAGCTTAACAGTGTCTTTTCTCATTGATTTTCTAAAACGCGAGCTAAATAAGCCTCAAGGCAAAAGAAATAGCGATAGAATTATAGAACTTCTAAAAGCTTTAGGCAAAACAACATCAAATCTACAAGATCTAAATGACAAGACTCATGTTAAAAAAATAGAGAATTATTTAATAAGATTACCTCGTAATATAAAAGAAAGAAAATATTTACTCTATGCCTTAGGCCAGATTAAAAGTGAAAAAGCATTAAAACATCTTGAACAGTGGAGCAAAGAGGAAAAGTATTATGAAGACGAGTTACAAAGCTATATATATGGAATAATGGACAAACTTCATCCATCAAATTCCATAGATTATATAGTAGATCTCATTGAGTCTAAAGAAGCAAAATTGGCATCGATGAAAGTTGATAATAAAAATATAAAGGTCCTTTTGGAAGAGGATATAGATGACAAGGTGTCCTTGTTATTTTCAGCATGTGGATTTAGAAGCATAGAGATTATTAGAGTCTCTGCAAAAGAAAAAAAGAAGATGCCATCTCATTTCATAATGCATGATTTTGTAAGAAGAAAGATAGATAGTGAATTATGGACTTTAAATTATTTGTTTGATAGTGACTCACCAAATGCCGAAAAGAAAATGGAACTATATTTCAAAAGGCTAAAGAAGCGACCCGAAATACTCTATTCCATTTTAGCTTTCTCCCGCGAAATCACCTCTCATTCATTTCCTCTTGCATACGAATATCTCAAGGAAAACATAAAAGCCAAATATAATGAGAGATTTGACCTCTTTAGATATATTCAGGAGGAATGGAATAATGCATTTCTTGGAGAATTCCTGTTTACAGCCACTATCTTTGATGCTCTTGAGGAATGTCTAAGGTATACACAGCATAAACCTGACGAACTCGCAGAGATTATTCTATCTAAAGACAAGATAGAAGGTTTATTAGAAAAGCCCTCTCTATTTGCAAAGGTCATGCTGAATATATTATCCTTAGATAATAAAGATTTAAAAAATACTTTTCTGGATAAAATCATAGACCTTGCCAAGGAAGATATGCGTTTCAAGATTTTCATAAAACTGATGCTTAAAGAAGAATTTATCCCAAGACAAGATCATGGTAAATTTACATCTGTAGTTGAAGGTATAATCTTGCCGGAATACAACTCTTCCTGGCATGCCCCACAGAAGAAAAAGTTAATAGATAAGGATGGCGCTATAGTTATTGATCTATTCTGGTCTACAGATAAAGGAGGCGAAAAAGCCCATTATGCAGAATTCCCAAAGATCTTCACAGATGGCAAAAATGTAAACTCATTCTACAAAAACTTCAAAGGATATATAGATAGATCAGATGATCCTAGATACAGAGATAAGCTAAGAGAAAAAGGTGCGGAAAAGGTATTGGTGAAGGAATTTTCTCAAACAGGTAGAAAAACAGAGATATATTTATATTCTAGTCTTGCTAAAGCTAGACAAAGTAAGGCCCCTATGATAATAAGTCGTAGCCATTCAAACGAGAATGGTAATAGCGACTACCCAGGCTTACCTGGCACCCTTCGCTTCGCAAGCCACTGCCGCTCTATAAATGACTCTGACTCCCTAATAAAAGTAAATCCAGACTCACCTATTATCACAATAACAGGAACAGGAAGAGCTATTGAAACAAACCCGACCCTCTATTACATGCTAGAGTACCTAGGGATAGAAGCTACCTGGGGTACCTGGACTGACATAAAAGCCTATATAGCTAACTATATACCAAAATCCATTAGAAAATACAACTTCCCTACAGATGACATAAGCTTCATATATAGCGCGGTTCTAGAAAAGATGAAACAGCAAAAGACCATTGCTTCAAATGTAGAACTTGAAATTATTGGAGTCTCTACATGGGTAGAATCTTACATTACAAACCCTGCCTTGCAGAATTTATGATATAATATCCTTATGAAAATCATTCCTATATTTATTCCTCATGCAGGGTGTCCGTATAAGTGTGTGTATTGTGACCAGCATAGCATTTCAGGGACTATTAGGATGCCCAGCGTAGAAGAAGTTAAATCTATAATCAAGCATAATCTCAAGACTATTCCTAAAGAAGAAGATGTAGAGGTGGCATTTTTTGGCGGTACGTTTACATTTCTGCCTGAGAAAGTGCAAGAGCGCTACCTCGAAGCTGCTAAGCCTCATACGCTTCGTATGTCTACGCATCCTGCATCAGTCAGTTTAAAGGTAATGAAGATGTTTAAGAAAAAAGGCGGGAGAATAGTTGAATTAGGTATACAGTCGCTGGATAAAGGCGTTTTAAAAAAGATAAAACGAAAAGGAGATATTCAAAACGCAGTTAAATGTATCAAGAAAGCAGGGCTTGAGCTTGGAGTGCAGGTGATGCTAGGCCTACCAGGAGATACGCTTGAAAAATCCATAGAAACTGCTAAGAAGCTTGCTAAATTAAAACCTGAAACCGCGCGAATCTATCCAACTCTTGTTATAAAAGATACAGAACTTGCTAAAGTGAAATACAAGCCTCTTACATTGGAAAAGGCAATTGACCATGCAGCTAAAGTAGCTGATGTATTCGAAGCTGGAGGTATAAAAGTCATACGTATAGGCCTACATCCTTCAAAAGATCTTGGTTCAAAAAAGACCATGCTCGCAGGTCCATATCATCCAGCATTTGGAGAGATGGTAAGGGCAAGGCAGATGAGGAATAGGATAATTCAGTCGGTTAAGGATAAACATGTTGCAAATAGGTCTTGCATAGAGATTCATGTGCCAGAAAAAATGTTTAGTCTTGTTTCAGGGCATAGGGGGATGGAGAAAGAGTTTTTAGAGAAATATTTTGGCTGCAACCTCGTAGGTTGCCGTAAGGCAACCTACGAGGTTGTGGAGGTACGAAAAGATATAGCTATTATTGATCCTCGTATGCCTAAAAAAGCTAAGGTTAAGTTAAAAAGATTAAATTTCCATATCGCAGAAGTTCCTTTACATAAAAAACTTGCAAAGCCAGTAGCTGGTCATGTGGATATGATGCTTTTTAAGCATGGCAATAAGGTTATTTACGAGCCGAGTCTGGAAAAGATTGCAGGACTATTGAGGCAGAATGGGTATGACTGTATAAAAGGCGAGCCAATTACATCTTCAAAATATCCTAAAGACATTATCTACAATGCCTGCAGTATTAATGGCCATATAATTCATTATAGCGGCAAGGTTGAAAAAAACATAAAAAAGTTAAAAGCAAAACATATTCTTGTTAATCAAGGTTACGCAAAATGCTCAATTATACCAGTTGATAAAAATCGCATCATTACTTCAGACAAAGGCATTAGCGAGGTTTGGAAAAACGCGCTATTTGTAAAACCTAACCATGTAAAACTACCGGGTTATAAAACAGGCTTTATAGGTGGCTCATCCGGCGTGACTGAGGAGGCAGTGTTTTTTGTAGGCAAGCTTGAAAATCAAAAGATTCGCGACTTTATAAGAACCTCAGGCAAAGGCATCATAGAGCTCTACAATGGCCCATTATATGATGTAGGCACCATACTTTTTTTACCTTGTCTATCCAAAAACAGGGTGTTATACTAAGTCGATATGAGTATCAAGGATTTTATTGAGAAGAATTTTAGGCATTTTAATGCTGCTGTTATAGTAGATGCTGCGGAGGCGTGGTCACAGTATCTAAAACAAGGCAATAAGATGTTTCTTGCCATGGCTGGCGCGATGAGTACTGGCGAGATAGGGATTTCCCTGGCTGAGATGATAAGGCAGGATAAGATCCATGGTATATCCTGCACTGCAGCGAATCTTGAAGAAGATCTTTTTAACCTGGTCGCGCATTCCCATTACAAAAGAATACCTGATTATAGAGATCTCACGCCGCAGGAAGAATTGGAGCTTAAGAACAAACATCTTAACAGAGTTACTGATACTTGCATCCCGGAAGAAGAGGCAATACGCAGATTAGCCAGCAAGCTTTATCCTATATGGGAGGCCGCGCATAAGCAGGGCGCGCGACTATTTCCGTTCGAATATTTTTATGAACTTATACGCAGCGGCGAATTAGAAGAGTTTTACGAGATTGATCCAAAGAATAGCTGGGTGGTTGCCGCGTGCGAAAAAGATATACCTATTTTTACTCCCGGATGGGAAGACTCTACTCTGGCAAACGGCGTGGTCGCGGAATACAAGGCTGGCAGGTTTAAAGACCTGAATTTTATAAAAAGCGGTCTGGAGCAGATGGATTTTTTGATCGATTGGTATTTGGAGAACACAAGAAACCATTCAATAGGATTTTTCCAGATAGGCGGAGGCATTGCAGGAGATTTTTCAATATGCGTAGTGCCTCTAATAAGGCAGGACCTTGGAACAGAATGCAAGATCTGGGGATATTTTTGCCAGATCAGCGACAGTACTACGTCGTATGGCTCATACAGCGGCGCGGTTCCGAATGAAAAGATTACCTGGGAGAAGTTAAGCATTGATACACCTAAATTTACAATAGAGTCAGACGCGAGCATTGTAGCGCCGCTTATATTTCAGTATGTATTGGAGAGTGATTAAAGATGCTGTCATCATTTGAAAAATCAAAAGTCGCACTTTTACCTGCCCCGTACGGCAAGACTGTAAGTTACAGAAAAGGAACAGAAAAAGGGCCAGCTGCCATACTTAGCGCGTTAGATAATCTGGAACTTTTTGATGATGAATTAAATAAAGAAACACATACTGTCGGTATTAATGCCCTGGATCCGCTTAAAGTAGGCGATCTAAAGCCAGAGGCAATGATCGATGCGGTCGAGAAAAAGGTCTCAGAGCTTTTTACACAGAATAAATTTCCTGTTGTAATAGGCGGGGAGCACACAGTAACAATAGGCGCGGTAAAGGCAGCCAAGAAAAAATATAGCGATTTATCCGTCTTGTATTTTGATGCGCACGCTGATTTGCGGGATTCTTACGAGGGCAATAAATACAGTCATGCCTGTGTTGCAAGGCGGCTTACAGAGATAGCGCCAGTTGTTGAAAAGGGCGTGAGAAGCCTGAGCAAAGAGGAGCATAATCTTAGATTAAAAGGCAATCTTTCCAATAATATCTATATAAGCATAGACCTCGATGTATTTGATCCATCGATCATGCCTTCTGTTGGAACTCCTGAGCCAGGCGGTATGCTCTGGCATGAATTCCTAAGGGACATCCGCGGTATTATAAAAGATAAAAATATAGTGGGCATTGACGTAGTTGAACTTTCCCCAATAAAGGATATGGTAGCCCCGGATTTCACAGCAGCAAAACTCATATACAAACTTATCGGCTATATCTTCTGACGATATGGATATTATTTTGGCGTCGAGATCAAAAAGGCGGTCAGCAATACTTTCCTCATGCAGGATAAGGCATAAGGTTGTGGTGAGCTCTGCCAGGGAAAGCATGAAAGGGAAATGCCCGAGCGCTATTGCAATAAAAAATGCCTGCCTAAAAGCGCAAAGCATAAAAAACTCAGGTTATATAATAGGCGCAGATACAGTTGTGCTGCTGGGCAAGAAGATCATAGGTAAACCGCGCAATGCCGCTCATGCGAAAAGTATGCTAAGGTCAATGTCAGGCAAAACTATTTCTGTATACACGGGACTTTGCGTTATAGATACGAAGAAGAAAAAGAATGTTGTAGACTACGAGAGATCAAAGGTGAAGGTTAAAAAGCTGAGGCCAACTGAGGTCTTAAGGTATTTTAAATTACTTGGCCCATATGACAAGGCAGGCGGATTTTCAATAGAGGGCGTAGGCTCATTTATATTTGACGACATTAAAGGATCATATTTTAATGTCCTGGGCCTGCCAATGGCAAAGTTGAAAGAATTATTTGAGAAATTAGGTCTTGATATTTCAAAGGCAATATGTTGAAGCTCATCATTTTAATCATAGGTATACTTTTTGCATCAGGCCTTTGCTCTATGGTAGAGGCAGCGATTTTGAGCCTGCCGCTTGTAAAAGCCAGGATCTTGTTTGATAAAAAACGCAAGGGTTCAAAGGACCTTCTTTTTATAAAAGAGAATATCCATATTGCGATCGCGACCATTGTTGTATTGAATAATTCAGTGAACATCGTGGGCGCGATATTCGTGGGCCGTGAGGCATTGAAGATCTTTGGCAATGAATGGCTGGCTATATCGTCGGCAGTCCTTACGTTTTTGATCATTGTCATATCAGAAGTCATACCCAAGACTATAGGCGAATATTATAAAGTCAGGATCTCTCTTTCAAGCGCAAAGATCCTAAGAGGCACGATCTGGGCTTTGAGGCCACTCATACAAACATTGATAGTGGCAACCGGCATGGCCAGAAAAAAATCAACAGTGCCTAAAGTAACTGAGGAAGAGATAAAAGCAATGCTTCGGCTTGGCAGAGACGCTGGCACAGTAGAAGTGGACGAGGAAAAGCTTTGCAATAAGGTATTTAAGCTTAATGATCTGAGGGCAATGCATATAATGAAGCCAATAGACAAGATCTATGCCTTGCCTGCTGACAAAAGTCTTATAGAGATAAAAGATTCTATACTCAGTTCCCAATATAGTAGAATAGCAGTATATGATAAGGATATATCAAATATAGTAGGTATATGCCAACAGAGAGTGCTTTTAAGAGAGATCGCAAAAGATAACTACGAGGCAAAGATAAGAGATTTTATGTCGCGCCCCATTTTTGTAAATGAAAATGAGAAGGCTGACGACCTCTTGACCAAATTTCAGGCTTATCACCAGCATCTTTTTATCGTACAGGATAAAAAGAAGCTCAACATCGGTATTGTCTCTATGGAGGATGTATTGGAAGAACTCTTTGGCGAGATCTACGATGAGAAGGACAAGATAGCTTAAAGAATTTTTAAGGTTGTCTTCATGGCCCTGGAGTAGTATCATATCCTTATGGCTCTTGCAATTTTAGTTATATTTGGCTTGATCGGTTTTGCAGCCATTTTTTTCACCACATTCGGCACACTCATAATACTTATAGGCGCCATCTTTTATTCCTTCCTTACTGATTTTTTAATCCTGGACATAAGAGCACTTATAATACTTCTGACGCTCTATCTATGTGGCGAGGTATTAGAGTATGTTTTTATAATAATTGGCAGCAAGAAGTTCGGCGCCTCAAATGCTGCTGTTATTGGCGCTATTGTCGGAGGTATACTAGGCGCAGTTGTAGGCGCCCCACTATTAGGCATAGGGCTTTTGCTGGGTACATTCCTTGGGATCTTTCTCGGCGCATTTCTGGTAGAGCTGATCATACAGAAAGATCTGGTGAAGTCTCTTAAGGCCGGGCTTGGAGGCGTAATAGGTAGGGTCGGTTCAATAGTGGCCAAGGTAATAATAGCCATAATCATGTTTTTTATCATAGTCTCTAGATTTTAAAAAAGGAGATGCGAATATGAAAAAAGAAAATCTAAAATTCGCAGTCAGAGCAAGATTAATATGGACGGGCGTTATCGTTTCTTTGCTCTTTACAAGTATCTCTTTTTATATATTTAAAGAACAGGAGAGAAAGTTAAGGATGTTTACACAGGATAAGCTGATTACTACACTTGAAGAGACGTATCGCTTACAAAGCAGATTATTGGATGTTAACAATGCCAAGAGGAGATTAGAGATAGATTTGGATAATAAAAAGCAACAAATAGAGATCATCTCAGCGGAATTACAGCAAGAAAAAGGCTTAAGAAATGATCTGGAGGTGCGTCTCGCTGCAGCTGTAAAGGAAAAAGATAGCGTAGATCTGGATAAGATCATTGTCAAAAAAACAGGAAAGATCTCGAGAACGCTTAGGAGGAATAAGTTTAGGACAGATCTGGGAACATCAGATGGTATTAAAAAAGGAGATATCTTGTCAGTCTATCGAGACAATAAATTCATAGGCAATGCAGAGGTCTCAAGGACAAAAAGGACGAGCGCGACGGCATCTATTCTGTCTGATTGGCTTGGTGTAGAATTTAAGAAGAATGACGAGATAAGGGTAGAGAGATAGCTCCCTCCATTGCGCAATATCTAAACTAATAAATCAGTATGATAGATAAAAAATATAAATATATCTATGGGCCTGTAGATTCATGGAGATTGGGTAGATCGCTGGGAGTAGATCTTATTTCCAGAGATGATAAGATCTGCACATTTGATTGCGTGTATTGCCAGGTTGGCAAGATAGCTACTTTTAGCGACAGGAGAGAGGTATTTGTTCCTACAGAGGAGATTATAGGAGAGATAAAGTCTTTGCCGTCTCTGGAAATAGATTATGTTACTTTTTCAGGACGAGGCGAACCTACTCTTGCTGAGAATTTAGGAGAAGTTATCAGAGAAATAAAAAAGATCAAGAGTGAAAAGACAGCAGTTATTACAAACGCTTCATTAATTGATAAAAAAGATGTGCAGGACGATTTGGCTCTTGCAGATCTTGTAATGTTAAAGCTGGACAGTCCTTCCAAGGAGTTATTTCTTAAGATAAATCAGCCACTAAAAGGAATAGAATTAAATAGAGTATTAAAAGGCATAAGAGAATTCAAGTCTGTCTATAGAGGTAAATTGGCCCTGCAGATCATGTTTATACAAGAGAATAAAGGCCTTGCTGAAGAGCTTGCAAGATTAGCAAAGGATATAGGTCCTGACGAAGTGCAGATAAACACCCCTCTAAGACCGTGTGATATTAAGCCGTTATCCAAAAAAGATATAGATGCCATAAAATTACATTTCAGGGGAATGAAAGTTGTTTCAGTCTATGATTAAGGAAAGCGTAAAAAAGATATTGCAAGAGTTACCAGAGGGCGTGGAACTAGAAGCTGCGTGCAAGACAAGGACGCCTGAAGAAATCCTTGAGGCAGTCAATGCTGGTGTAAAAATTATAGGTGAAAATTATATGCAGGAGGCTGAGGCGGCATTTCAGGTCATAGGCAATAAAGCAAAGTGGCATTTTATCGGGCATCTGCAGAAAAATAAGATTAAAAAGGCTGTAAGGATCTTTGATATGATAGAGACAGTTGATTCTCTGGAGCTTGCAGAGGAAATAGATAAGGCATGTTCCAAGGAAAAAAAGATAATGCCTGTTTTGATAGAAGTAAATAGTGGCAGGGAAAAGCAGAAATTTGGCGTTTTTCCAGAAAATGTAGAAGAGTTAATAAGAAATGTTCCGCAATTAAAAAATATAAATGTAATGGGCCTTATGACAATGGGTCCCTTGTCTGGAGATCCTGAAGACGCGAGGCCGTATTTTATTGAGACAAGAAAGATATTCGAGAAAGTAAGGACCTTGAAATATCTTTCAATGGGCATGAGCAATTCTTATAAAATAGCTGTTGAAGAAGGCGCGAATATTGTCAGAGTGGGGACAAAAATTTTTGGAGAAAGGTGATATTATGGATTATGATGTAGTAATCATAGGCGGTGGGCCAGCTGGCCTTACTGCAGCTTTATATGCTTCAAGGGCGAAGCTAAAAACATTATTGGTTGAAAGCTATACAGTACCTGGCCAGGCAATAATTACAGACTCTATAGAAAACTATCCTGGTTTTGTGGATGGGGTAAATGGATTTGAACTAATAGAAAAATTTAAAAAACAGGCGCAAAAATTTGGAACAGAACTTAAGACAGGCAATGTAAAAAAAATAGAAAAAGATCCTAAAGGCTGGAAGGTCGAGGTCGAAGGCAAGACAATTTCATCTTTTTCAGTTATTATCGCGTCTGGCGCAAGGTCAAGGAAGTTAGGCGTGCCCGGCGAGGAGAAATTTCAGGGAAAAGGTGTTTCTTATTGCGCTACATGCGACGGAGCGCTTTATAAAGATAAAGAGGTCGTGCTTGTGGGCGGAGGGGATACTTCTATAGAGGAGGCGATATTTCTTACTAAATTTGTTAAGAAGGTCAAAGTAGTACATCGCCGCGATCGTTTAAGAGCAACAAAGATCCTTCAGGAGAGAGCACTGTCCAATAAAAAAATAGAATTTATCTGGGAGTCAAACGTTGTCGAGATATTGGGAGACAATAAAGTCCAGGGTGTTAGGACCAGCAAGGGCGCTGATATTTTATGCGAGGGCGTTTTTATCTTTGTTGGCTACATACCAAATACGGATTTTGTTAAAGGCCTGGTTAAATTGGATAAATCCGGCTACATCTTAGCAGATGATGACATGAAGACTTCTAAGAAGGGGATCTTTGCCTGCGGAGATTGCCGCAAAAAACTCCTACGTCAGGTAATCACTGCATGCGGAGACGGCGCCACAGCAGCATTCAGCGCACAACACTACGTAGAAACCCTAAAGGGCACCGCCTACAAATAACTTTACATTTGAAGCAAGACCTTAAATGTAAAGTTATTTTATGAGGATAGGATGAAGATATTTATTGTTACAGCTATTTTAGGAGTTTTGTGCATCTTAGAGCCTTTTAGGCTGCAGTTTTTTATGTATGCCCACAGGATCTGGTGGGCGGTTCTTTTAGGCCTGTTTTTAGGGGGCATAATAGATCATTTTATCCCTAGAAAATATATCTCGCATATACTGGCTAGCCCCAAGAAAAGGACAATATTCTATTCAGTAATACTCGGATTTTTCATGAGCGCCTGCAGTCACGGCATACTCGCTCTTTCCATACAGCTACACAAAAAAGGCGCATCAAATCCTGCAGTCGTAGCATTTCTTTTAGCAAGCCCTTGGGCAAATCTACCGCTTACAATAATGCTCATGGCATTTTTTGGCATAAAAGCACTTTATATAGTCTTGTGCGCGATCATTATTGCAATAACTACAGGATTAATCTTTCAGGTGCTGGAAACAAAGGGTCTTATAGAGACCAATAAAAATAGCGTAGAGACAAAAGAAGGATTTTCTGTTGCGCATGATATAAAAAACAGATCTTCATCATATAAGTTTTCAATCAATGACATAAAAGGCATATATAAAGGCGCGCTATCACTTGCCAATATGATCCTGTGGTGGATATTAGTAGGTATTGGTCTTGCCAGCTTAATAGGCGCGTACATGCCGCATAATATCTTTCAGAATTACATGGGGCCTACGTTTATGGGCCTGATCGTGACTCTTATAGTGGCGACGATTATGGAGGTATGCTCAGAAGGCACAGCTCCATTAGCATTTGAGATATACAGACAAACAGGCGC
Source organism: uncultured Planctomycetia bacterium (assembly GCA_964637815.1). Lineage (GTDB taxonomy): Bacteria > Omnitrophota > Gorgyraeia > Gorgyraeales > Gorgyraeaceae > Gorgyraea. Next base: position 217 of record CAZWYD010000022.1, on the reverse strand, counting down.
ATTTGGAAATGCATTTGTATTCCTGATGGCAGGTGTCGTAACAGATTATACAGAGATAGGCCTTTTGTGGGTCAATGTTGGCAAGCGCGTTGCAATCTGGCTGCCAATAATCACAGTACCACAAGTAATAGCCCTCGGCATGCTGGCAAATGCTATATTCTAAAAAGGGACCGGAAGACACATCATATACCCCACTAGTCTGAAAATCTATCCTTTT
>CAZWYD010000021.1:0-16776 GCA_964637815.1 uncultured Planctomycetia bacterium | reverse complement strand
TTTAACCTTAACCCCTTAAAGAGGGGTATAGGATGTCTCTTCCCATTCCCGTAACTTGACATTTTAGGTCTTGCTTTAAATGTAAAGTTAAGTTATAATGAATACTGAGAAAAAGAGGTGATTTATGGCGAGAAGAGCATGGCTTTTGTCGCTTTTTCTGGCGATCATAATCTCTTTGGGGGTGTTCACTTTTAAGGGCTTTGGCAAGGAGCAAAAATCTTCCAGTAATGCCAAAGATATTAAAGAGCTCTCAGAGAAGATAGATGAAGTTTTAAAGAATCAACAGGATATAATAGCGCGTCTTGAAGATGTGCGTGCGCAGCAGGATATAATAAGAATCAGGGCTTCGCGATAGAACCCAAGGAGAGATCATGACCAATACAAGCGAAGTCTCTATTATTGTATCTTTTGTGGCCGGACTCCTGACGTTTCTTTCTCCGTGCGTCCTACCTCTTTTTCCCTCATATATAACATATATAACAGGGCGGTCTTTTGAGGATTTAAAGACTGGCGGATCTTCCTTTAATATAAGAAAGATCACTGTCTTACATTCCTTATTTTTCATACTCGGGTTTTCTATTGTATTTATGCTTCTCGGTATCACATTCGCGTACCTGGGAAGCTTCTTTGGAATAAGAAAGACATTGATGGAAAAGGCAGGTGGCGTGCTGATAATCCTATTCGGCCTGCACATGTCTGGCGCGCTCAATCTGAGATTTTTAAATCGAGAGAAAAAAACAACTCTTACTAAAAGAAAAACAGGTTATTTCGCTTCTTTATTAATAGGTATGGCATTCGCGTTTGGCTGGACACCATGCGTAGGGCCTATACTTTCAACAATACTTATATATGCGTCTACGCTCGAGAGTCTACCCAGGGCAATAATGCTTTTATCGTTTTATTCAATGGGTCTGGGCGTACCGTTTTTGATCTCGAGTCTCTTGATAAACCAGTTTCTTTTTATATTTAACCGCTTCAAGGGTTTTATGAAATTCGTCCCGATAATTACAGGAGTATTTTTAATAGGCGTAGGCATACTGCTATTCTTAGGGATATTTTCAAAACTTGCAGGCATGCTTGCTGCATAAAGGGAGAGTCCATGGGTAAGAAGACCATTGTTATTATATCAGCCCTTGGTTTTATAGGTATTATTTTATTTACCTGGTTCAGCGGGATCAATAAGGTGCCCGAGGTAGTTTATAGACCTGCGCCTGATTTTGCGTTTTTGGACATAAATGGCAATGAAACTAGTCTGTCTAATTTGAAAGGCAATATAGTGATACTTGATTTTTGGGCAACATGGTGTCCGCCCTGCAAGGCAGAGATACCGCATTTTATAGAGCTTCAGGATGAGTATAGGGATGAGGGCCTTGAGATAATAGGCGTGTCATTGGATTGGAACGCAGATAGGATATTGGGCAGTTTTGCAGAAGAGAATGGCATTAATTACACGCTTTTAATAGGAAATGATGACATTACAGATCTATACGGCGGCATAATGTCGATTCCTACAACATTTGTCATAGACAGGGATGGCGGCATAAGAAAGAGGTACATAGGTTACAAAGGAAAAGAAGTGTTCGAGAAAGATATAAAGGAGCTCTTATGATTGTCAGTCAGAAAAAACCATTTGAAGAAATACTGAAGGTTCTGGGTACAAGAAAGAATGTTTTTTTGGTTGGTTGCGGGGATTGCGCTACTAACTGCAAGACTGGCGGAGAAAAAGAGATCATGGAGATGAAGAAACTCTTGGAGGAGAAGGGCAAGACTGTTACTGGATGGGCAATACCTGATTCTCCGTGTGTTGCAAGTCAGATAAAGATGGTCTTTGCAAAGAACAAGAAGGCAATCGACGCAACTGACGCGTTTTTAGTGCTTTCATGCGGTCTTGGAGTACAATCTGTTCTGGATAATGACAGGGCAAAAAGACTTGTTTGCACAGGATGCGATACGCTATTCGGATCTGTCGTTGATAAGACTGGCGTTGGATTTTTCGAAAGATGCGCAATGTGCGGGGAATGCGTGCTCAATGTTACAGGAGGTATTTGTCCTGTTACAAGGTGTGCAAAGGGTCTTTTAAACGGGCCATGCGGCGGTTCAGATAAGGGAAAATGCGAAGTGGACAAGGATCAGGACTGTGCATGGATATTGATCTACAATAGGCTTAAGGAATTAGGCAGCTTAGAGAATATGAAGAAGCGAAAACCAGCAAAGGATTATTCTAAGACAACTAAGCCGAGAAAACTTTTAGTAAAAGGAGACTAAGGTCATGGAAGGGTTTAATACTCAATACAGTGAAAAGGTAATGGAACATTTCAAAAATCCCAAAAACGTAGGAGAGATTCCTAACGCAGACGGAGTTGGGGATGTGGGAAATCCTATTTGCGGGGATATCATGCGGCTCTATATAAAGGTCAAGGACGAGAAAATAGTGGACGCGAAGTTCAAGACTTTTGGCTGTGGCGCAGCTATAGCTACAAGCAGCATGGTTACAGAGCTTGTTAAAGGCAAGACTGTTGACGAGGCTCTAAAGATCTCTAACAGGGCTGTTGCAGAGGCTCTAGGAGGATTACCTCCTATAAAGATGCATTGCTCGCTGCTCGCAGAGCAGGCACTTAAATCAGCAATCGATGATTATTTGAAAAAGGGCGGCAAGAAAAAGGCATGAATACCAAAGAAGCGTTAAGAAAAAAAATGAGAGAGCGTCTAAGTCGTCAAACAAAGTTGGAAAGGAGAATCAAAAGTAAGGCTATACAAAAAAAGATATTTTCACAAAAGGAATTTTTAACATCAAAGTATGTGATGCTTTATGTTTCAAAGGGCACGGCCGAAGTAGAGGCAGGTCCTATAATAAAAAAGGCCCTTTCAATGGGCAAAAAGGTGGTTTTACCAGTTACCTTAGTGAGAGAGAAAAATTTGAGGCCTGTTTGTTTTGCAGGTTTCAAACAGGGCATGAAAAAAAGCCTGTACGGTATTTACGAACCAAAGGAATCTAAACCTAGAAAATCTTTTAATGCGAAGAAGATAGATCTAATAATAGTGCCTGGCGTAGCTTTTGATAAAAAGAACAACAGGCTTGGTCGCGGTAAGGGCTATTATGATAGTTTTTTAAAACGCATACCCAAGGATACGCCTAAAATAGGCCTAGGCTTTAGATTTCAGGTTTTAGATAAAATACCTACCACTGTTCGCGACATCCCTCTCACCTCGGTTATCACTAATTAGGCAAGCCACATTTTAAATATACAGTCAGGAGGTATTTACAATGGAATCGAATATTAAGACGATCATCTCTGTAATAGAGGTCCTGGTTTTTATCCTGGTGTTTTTTGCAGGATATTTTATAAGGAAATTCTTTTCTGAAAAACATCTGAGAGAGAACGAGGAGAGGACGAAAAAGATCTTAGATGAGTCAAAGAAGGAACTGGACAATAGAAAGAAAGAGCTTGAGCTTGAGGCAAGGGATTCAAAATATAAGGTCCGCTCAGATTTTGAGCGCGAGACAAAGGAAAAGCGCCTCGAGATCACAAACCTTGAAAAGAAGCTCTTGCAAAAAGAGGAAAACATTGACCGTAAGGTAGATATACTTGATAAGAAGGATAGGGATATCTCGAAGAGAGAAGGACTTCTTGTGGGTAAAGAGAAGTCTATTGAAACAAGACAGAACGATCTTTCAAGGCTTATCGCAGAGGAAAGGCAAAAACTCCAGAGGATATCAGGCCTTAGCGTAGAAGAGGCAAAGAAACTCTTTTTGCGCAGGGTAGAAGATGATGCGCAGCAAGAGGCACAGAGACTCTTCAATGATATCCTGGACAGATCCAAGGAGTCTGCGAATAAGAAGGCAAAAGAGGTCCTGTCAAGCGCTATACACAAATGCGCTGCAGAGCATGTCACTAATACTACTGTGTCTGTGCTACCTCTTCCAAATGATGAGATGAAAGGAAGGATTATAGGAAGGGAAGGCAGAAACATAAGGGCTCTCGAGGTCGCTACAGGCATTGATGTGATTATCGACGATACTCCAGAGGCTGTAATCCTTTCTGGCTTTGATATGGTGAAGCGTGAGATAGCCAGGACAAGCCTTGAGCGGCTTTTGCAGGACGGCAGAATTCATCCAGGCCGCATAGAAGAAGTTGTAGGTAAGGTAAAGCACGAGATGGATAACACCATAAAGGAAGAGGGCGAACACACTATTTTTGAATTAGGTCTTCAGCGCGTGCATCCTGAGATCGTCAGGCTCATAGGTAGATTGAAATACAGAACCAGTTATGGCCAGAACGCATTGCAGCATATGAAAGAGGTAAGCATTATCATGGCTGTTATGGCCGGGGAATTGAACCTGGACGTGACTCTGGCAAAACGCATAGGGCTTCTGCATGATATAGGGAAGGCAGTTACTCACGAGGTAGAAGGTCCGCATGCTGAGATAGGGGCAAAGCTTGCAAAGAAATATGGTGAATCTCAGGAGATTGTGAACGCGATCGCCTCTCACCACGAAGAAGAAGAGCCAAGCTCTATCTATGCCATACTGTTGCAGGCTGCAGATACAGTCAGCGCAACAAGGCCTGGCGCGCGAAGAGAGACACTCGAGAATTACATAAAACGTCTTGAGAAATTAGAATCTATAGCAGATTCGTTCAAGGGTGTTGAAAAGGCATATGCTATACAGGCAGGTAGAGAAATAAGAGTAATGATCCAGCCAGACAGGGTCAGTGACCTGCAGGCAATAGGCCTTGCCAGAGAGATAAGTAAGAAAATAGAAGAAGGCCTTGAATACCCTGGTCAGATAAGAGTAACTGTGATCAGGGAAACAAGAGCAGTCGAGTATGCTAAATAACTTTACATTTAAAGCAAGACCTTAAATGTAAAGTTAACTGAGGGGTAATGAAAATTTTACTCATAGGTGACATTGTAGGGCGGCCTGGACGAGAGGCTGTTAAAAGAATAGTGCCTGAGATTCGCAAGGACAGGTGTATAGATATTGTTATTGCGAATGCTGAGAATATTGCTGGTGGCTCAGGCCTTACTATTGATACCGCAGATGAGCTTTTAAACGCTCAGGTAGATGTATTGACTTCAGGAGATCATATATGGAAGAAAAAAGAAATATATGAGAAGCTGGAGAAAGATAAAAGGATCTTGCGGCCAGCAAATTATCCAGACGAATGTCCTGGTAGAGGGTCAACTGTTGTTAAGCTGGGTTCTGGCAAAAAGGTAGGCGCGGTAAATGTGCTTGGCAGGGTTTTTATGGATAACATTGACACGTGTCCTTTTAAGACAGCAGAAAGAAAAATAAAAGAGATCTCTAAAGAGACAAAGATCATCCTGGTGGACATACATGCAGAGGCTACGAGCGAGAAAATAGCGTTAGGGAGATTTCTCGACGGAAAGGTAAGCGCGATATTCGGGACCCATACGCATGTCCAGACAGCAGATGAAAAAATACTGCCGCATGGAAGCGCTTATATGACAGATCTGGGCATGACAGGCGCTCAAGATTCAGTTATAGGCCGAAAGGTAGAGCCTATTGTAGAGCATTTTCTTACCTGTATGCCAACGAAATTCGAGATGGCAGATAAAGATGTAGAGCTCCAGGGCGCAGTGGTCGAGGTAGATGAAAAAACAGGCAAGGCAGTTTCTATAGAAAGAGTAAAAGAAAAAATAGAAAGCTATTTATAGCATGGTCAAAGAAGGAACATTTGTATACAAGGTAAGCGAATTAACCTCAGGTATAAGGACAGTTCTCGAGTCCTCTTTTTCCAATATATGGGTGGAGGGCGAGATCTCTAATTTCAAGAATCACTCGTCGGGTCATTTTTATTTTACATTAAAAGATGACAGGAGTGAATTAAAATGCACATTTTTCAAAAGTTGTAATGTAAAAAGGAAATTTGAAATACAGGATGGCATGCAGGTGATATGTTTTGGCAGGGTGAGTGTATTTGAAAAGCGCGGCCAGTATCAAATGAATGTCATAAGGATGGAGCCCAGGGGGGTAGGGGCCTTACAGCTGGCATTTGAACAATTGAAAGAGAAACTTTTTAAAGAAGGCCTGTTTGACCAGACGCGCAAAAGACCAATACCAGTGCTTCCGAACAGGATTGGCATAGTGACTTCTCCGACTGGCGCAGCTATCAGAGATATGCTTCATGTATTGGACAAGAGATTTTCAAATGTAGAGGTAGTGATAAATCCTGTAAAGGTACAGGGCCAGGGAGCAAAAGAAGAGATAGTAAAGGCAATAGAGGGTTTTAATAAGCTGGGCAATATTGATGTAATGATAGTAGGACGAGGTGGCGGGAGCTTAGAAGATCTGTGGGCGTTTAATGAAGAGATAGTTGCCCGCGCAATACATGCTTCAAAGATACCTATTATAAGCGCTGTTGGCCATGAGATAGACTGGACAATCAGTGATTTTGTAGCAGACCTTAGGGCGCCAACGCCTTCTGTGGCTGCAGAGCGCGCTATTGCAAATAAAGGGGAGATCGCTGAGAGATTAGAGAATCTGGAAAGAAGGCTTAAGGATTACCCTTTGAATATAGTAAAGCAATATGAGCAGCGATTAGATGATATTGAAGATGGGTTGAGTCTGAGATTCAGGCATTATATTGAAATCAAGGAAGGGGATTTTAGACTGCTCTCTGAGAAATTAGAGATATTGAGCCCTCTGGGAATTTTAGGCCGAGGGTATAGTATTAGTTTTAAATTGCCCGAAGGAAAAGTCATTAAAGATGTAAAATCTCTCAAGACAGGGGATATGGTAGAGACAAGAGTTTCACAAGGAAACTTCAGAAGCAGGGTAGAGTAGGAGGTCATCATGGCAAAAGAATTAAAGTTCGAAGAGATGATGAAAAATCTGGAAACAATAGTGAATGATTTAGAGAGTGGCGAGATGCCTCTGGATGAGTCATTGAAGAAATACGAAGAGGGCGTTAAGCTTCTTCATCAATGCAGGAAGCGGTTAGATGAGACAAAGCGCAAGGTCGATATCCTGGTCAAGAAGGGCGGAAAACTCACAACCGAGTCATTTGAAGAATAACTTTACATTTAAGGTCTTGCTTCAAATGTAAAGTTAAGGTGTGGAAGAGATGGATATTAAAAAATATATTACGAATAAGAAAAAGGTTATAGATAAGGCGTTGGATAGGTATTTGCCTTGTGCAACAACAAAGCCGGCAGTGATTCACAAGGCTATGAGGTATGCACTGTTTCCAGGCGGTAAGAGGATAAGGCCTATTTTGACTATTGCTAGTTTTGAGGCGTGCGGGGGAAAAGGAAATGCTATTATGCCAGTTGCCTGTGCCATAGAACTTATACACGCGTATACACTTATTCATGATGACTTGCCTTGCATGGATAATGATGATTATAGACGTGGAAAATTGAGTTGCCATAAGAAATTCAATGAGGCGATTGCGCTTTTAACAGGAGATGCCCTTTTGACGCTGGGCTTTGAGTTGGTAGGTAAGTCGGATATCATAAGAGAAGTCTCACAGGCCATAGGGAGCCAGGGCACTATAGGAGGCCAGGTACTAGACATGGCCAAAGGTAAGAAAGATTTAGATTATGTTACAAGTCACAAGACAGGCGCGCTTTTTGAAGCCGCGCTAAAGGTCGGAGGCATGTTTAAAGGCGTTGGAAAGAAAAAACTAATCGCCCTTAGTAAGTTTGGTAGAGACATTGGTTTTACATTTCAACTCATAGATGATCTGATAGATAAAGATGGTTATGTAAAAGTTTACGGGGTGCCTCACCTCAAAAAGATGACAGAGCTTTTGACAAGACGCGCAAAAGCCCACCTGGATATTTTTGGCAAAAAAGCCAAGATCTTACAGGGAATAGCAGATCTTATATTGAAAAGACATGACTAAGTTGCTTGATAATATAAATAACCCAGTTGATTTAAAAAAGCTGAGCGTAGATGAATTGCCAGTTTTGACTCAGGAGTTAAGAGATGCTATTGTTGAAACAGTTTCCAATTCTGGCGGGCATCTTGCCTCGAGTCTTGGCGCAGCAGAGCTTATAACAGGCATACATTATTGTTTTAATGCGCCTGAAGACATTATTATATGGGATGTAGGGCATCAGGCATATGCGCATAAGCTGTTGACTGGCAGGAAGGATAGGTTTAAGACATTGCGGCAGCTTGGGGGCCTGAGCGGATTTCCAAATCGATTTGAAAGCGAGTTCGATGTTTTTACTACAGGGCATGGATCTACATCTATTTCTACTGCGCTTGGAATGGTCGCTGCCAGAGACCTGGAGAATAAATCACATAGAGTGGTAGCTGTTATAGGCGATGCTTCTTTAGGGGGAGGCATGGCCTTTGAGGCGCTTAATCATGCAGGACATCTTCGCAAAAAATTTCTTGTAATACTTAATGACAATGAGATGAGCATATCTCGAAGCGTAGGCGCATTAAGTAAATATTTAAATAGGATCATAACAGCCCCCAGATATAACAAGGCCAGGAAAGACATAGAGGCGCTTTTGAAACGCGTGCCAAGATTTGGCTTTAGAGTAATAAGGGCAGCCAGACGTTTAGAAGAGGGACTAAAGAGCCTTTTGGTGCCTGGTATGTTTTTTGAAGAATTAGGATTTAGGTATTTTGGCCCCATTGATGGTAATGATGTGCGTGCGGTAGTCGGCACATTGAAGAATATAATCAATATGAATGAGCCAGTACTCTTGCATGTATTGACAAAAAAAGGCAAAGGTTATTCGTATGCAGAAGACGTGCCTGAAAAATTTCACGGCGTGGGATCGTTTGACGTGGCTACTGGCGCGAAAAAACCAGCCAAAGAGAATTTTACCAATACATTTGGCGAAGCGATGATAGATGCTGCAAAAGACAACAATAAGGTCATTGCTATAACTGCCGCGATGCCGGAAGGTACAGGCCTGGATAGATTTGCAAGTGTCTTTCCTGATAGATTTTTTGATGTTGGTATGGCAGAGCAGCATGCAGTGGGTTTTGCAGCAGGCCTGGCAAGCGCGGGACTAAAGCCAGTCGTAGCAGTGTATTCTACTTTTTTGCAGCGTTCTTACGATCAGATAATACACGACGTGTGTCTGCAGAATCTTAATGTGATATTTATGCTGGACCGATCAGGCGTTGTAGGTGAAGACGGGCCTACGCATCACGGCGTGTTTGATATCTCGTATTTAAGGAATATGCCAAATATGGTAGTGATGGCACCTAAGGATGAAGAAGAATTAAAAGAGATGTTTAAGTTCGCTATTTCCTATAATGATGGGCCTATTGCTATCAGGTATCCCAGAGGAGGGAGCTATCGTGCCGAAAAAGCCGAGGTCCAGCCTCGGCTTTTTGAAAAGCCGAGGCTGGACCTCGGCTTTAGCAAAGGAGAGATATTGAGGGAAGGCAAGGATGTTACGTTGTTATGCGTTGGCTACATGTCTTATGTGGCCTTGCATGCAGCAGAGCTTCTCTCGGCCCAGGGCGTGGATTGCGAAGTTATAAATGCCAGATTTATCAAGCCATTAGACCTGGAATTAATATTAAATTCTCTTTCAAAGACACAAAAGCTTTTTACAATCGAAGAAGGTGTAGTAAGTGGAGGTTTTGGTTCTTTTGTTTCAGAATCTCTTATTGATAAGGCGCAGAAAAAGGTTATAATGGAGACAATAGGGCTTCCAGATAGATTTATCGAACATGGAGATAGGGACATTTTATTGGATAAACATGGACTTTCTGCAGAGCAAATCAAGGAAAAGGTATTATTGTGCCTAAAGTAGAGATAGGCAGAGAAAAATGTAAAGGCTGTAGGCTTTGCGTGGTGTTTTGCCCAAAGGCCTGTATTAAATCAGATAACTCTATCAATAAAAGAGGGGCTAACCCAGTTTTGTTTATAGATAAGGATGAGAAATGCACAGGATGTTCTTTTTGCGCAGTCATCTGTCCGGATCTATGCATAACAGTATATAAATAGCTATGACAAAGAAAGTCTTAATGTGCGGTAATGAGGTTTTGGCGGAAGCAGCTATAATGGCAGGGTGCAGGTTTTATGCTGGCTACCCTATTACTCCGCAGAATGAACTTCCAGCTTACATGTCGAGGCGCATGCCAAAATCAGGAGGCGTGTTTATACAGTCAGAGAGTGAAATATCCGCTATCAATATGGTCTTTGGCGCGTCACTTATAGGCGCGAGGGCAATGACCTCTTCTTCGAGTCCAGGCATCAGCCTTAAACAAGAAGGCATATCGTATTTAGCTGGTTGCGAGCTTCCTGCAGTAATAGTAAATGTAATGAGAGGTGGACCTGGCCTTGGGAATATAGCTCCGAGTCAAAGTGATTATTTTCAGGCTACAAGGGGCGGAGGCCATGGCGATTATCATCAGATAGTGCTGGCGCCAGCTACATTGCAGGAGATAGTGGAACTGACTGAACTTGCGTTTGATTTGGCAGATAAATACAGAATGCCTGTTATGATTTTAAGCGACGGTATACTCGGGCAGATGATGGAACCTGTTGAACTAAAATCCCAAATCCCAAATCCAAAATCCCAAATAAGGAAGGATTGGATCTTGGGTGGATGTAAGGGCAGGAAGCCGCGGGTGATAAAGTCGCTTTTGTTGGGTGATGGCGAATTGGAAAGATTTAACGAGAAACTGCAGAAGAGATACAAAGAGATAAAGGAAAAAGAGGTGCGTTGCGAGATTTTACACGGAGATGATAGCGAGGTCATGCTGGTCAGTTATGGTACGACCAGCAGGTTTTGCAGAAGCGTTGTTGAAAAACTTCGTAGTGATGGGAAAAAGATAGGCATGGTCAGGCCCTTGACCCTGTGGCCTTTTCCAGAGAGGCAATTGAAGGAATTATCCGAAAATGTTAGAAAATTTTTAGTAGTAGAGATGAACTGTGGACAAATGGTGGAAGATGTCAAGCTTAGTATAGATTGTAAGAGCCCAGTTTATTTTTATGGACGTTCAGGCGGCGGAGTTCCTACAGAGGAAGATATAATTAGTTATATTTATGAAAAAAATATTCTCTAAGCCAAACAGTATAAGAGATGTATCTACCCATTATTGCGCTGGATGTGGTCATGGTATAGTGCATCGTCTTGTCTGTGAGTCAATAGATGATCTTGGTATTAGGGAAAGGGTCATAGGCATTGCGCCTGTTGGCTGCGCAGTTATAGCGTATGACTACTGGGATTTTGATGTAACAGAGGCAGCGCATGGCAGGGTGCCAGCAGTCGCCACAGGTATAAAAAGGATGAGTCCAGAGACTATAGTTTTTGGATACCAGGGAGACGGAGACCTCGCAGCAATAGGCACAGCAGAGATCATACACGCGGCAAACAGGGGAGAGAACATAACCATTATCTTTGTCAATAATGCGGTTTACGGGATGACAGGCGGCCAGATGGCGCCGACCACGATGTTGGGACAGAAAACAGCAACTTCACCTTTTGGCAGGAATCAAAAGAGAGATGGTTTTCCGCTTAAGGTATGTGAACTCATATCTACGCTGCCAGGTGTTTCATATGCAGAGAGGGTGTCCACGCATTCTCCTCAAAATATTTTAAAGGCGAAAAGAGCAATAAAAAAGGCATTCCAGAGCCAGCTTGATGGCCAGGGCCTTTCTATTGTTGAAGTGCTTTCAGCATGCCCTACCTATCTAGGACTTTCATCTGAAGAGGCTATCAAGTGGATGGGCGAGACTATGATAAAAGAATATCCTTTAGGAGTATTTAGATGATGGAGAAAATTGTCTTTGCGGGATTTGGAGGCCAGGGCATAATGCTGATGGGAAAGGTGCTTTCTTATGCTGCAATGAGAGAGGGAAAGTTTGTTACATGGATGCCTTCTTATGGCGCAGAGGTGAGAGGTGGAACTGCGCATTCCATGGTGGTTGTTTCAGATAAAGATATCGCTTCTCCCCTTGTAAGAGAGCCGAGCATATGCATAGTCATGAACAAGCCTTCGCTTTTGAAATTTGAGGCCAAGGTCAAAGAAAAGGGGACTTTACTCATAAATAAATCCCTGGCAGAAGATGGGTCAAGGAGAAACGATATAGAGGTCTTAGAGATTCCTGCCACAGATATGGCTTCTAAATTAGGGAGCCAACGTATTGCAAATATGATCATGCTTGGCGCACTTCTATCAAAGAAAAACATATTGCCAGTAGAGGCTCTGATAGATTCTTTAAAAGATGTTATTCCAGAATCTCGTCGCAACATGATACCTTTAAATGAAAAGGCAATAAGAGAGGGTTACGAATATGGTTCGCGTTAGGTTTGCACCAAGCCCCACAGGGAATTTACATGTAGGAAGCGCCAGGACAGCGCTTTTTAACTGGCTATACGCAAGGGCGCAGTCAGGGCAATTTATTCTCAGGATAGAAGATACAGATAAGAAGCGCTCGAGCGAAGCGTACCTGAAAGAGATTATTTCCAGTCTCGAGTGGCTGGGCATGAAATGGGACGAAGGCCCATATTTCCAGAGTAAACGTCAGGATGTGTATCTCTCGTATGCTGAAAAATTAGTTAAAGAAGGAGTCGCGTATAAAGACGGCGAGGCGATTATATTTAAGGTTCCTGCTGAAAAGATAAAGATATACGATATTGTCCATGGCGAGATAGAGGTAGACAATGCCCTTGTAGGAGAACTTGTTTTGATAAAATCAGACAGGACACCTGCCTATAATTTTGCGTGTGTAATCGATGACATAGATATGAAAATTACGCATATAATAAGAGGAGATGACCATATTTCGAACACGAACAAGCAGATCGCCGTGTACAACGCTCTTAAGGTAAAACCTCCGAAATTTGCGCATATTCCATTAATACTCGCGCCAGATAAATCCAGGCTTTCCAAGAGATTCGGCGCAGTAGCGATCTCTGAATACAGGGAAAAAGGATATCTTCCCGGTGCAATGGTTAATTATCTTGCGCTTTTGGGGTGGGCTCCTGGAGATAACAGGGAATTCATGGAGACGTCAGAGATAATAAAAAAGTTTAGCCTTAAACGCGTCAATAAACGCGGGGCTGAGTTTGATGAGGATAAGCTACGTTGGCTTAATGGCGAGTATATAAGGAAGATGGATGTAGATAAGTTTATAGAGGTGGTTACATCTTTTGTTAAGGGTGAATATGATGCAGCATGGTTCAGAAAACTTGCTCGACTTTATCATCCCAGGGTGAAGACTCTTGTCGAATTTAAGGAAGAACTCGCTATCTTTGTATCTGACGAGGTGAATTATAGAGAAGAGGCAAAGGAAAAGTTTTTGAAAAAAGAGGGAGTTTTAGATATACTAAAGTTAGCTAGAGAATGCCTGGAAAGAATAGAAGATTTTAGCCCTGAAAAAATAGAGGCTGAAATGAGAGCCCTTATGAAAGATATGAATATTAAGGGTGGGGATTTGATACATCCTTTAAGAGTCGCAGTTACAGGCAAGAGTGTTTCAGCAGGTATTTTTGAGGTCCTGGCGCTTTTGGGTAAAGAGAAAACCATTAAAAGGTTGGGGAAGGTTTTATAATGCAGGAGAAGAGAAAATTTGTAAGGATCCAGTGGCCAGTTATTGTGCTTTACACTACACTTGAGGAACCTTTTACCAAGGATCAGATTGTTGGGAAAGATATAAGTGAAGGCGGGGTTTCTTTTGTTGTCTACGAGAGACTTGCTAAAGGCACAAGGCTAAATATGCAGATCCAGACCCCTTTTGATTCGTTGCCTATATTTGCAAATGGCAAGGTAGCATGGATTAAAAATATAGGCCAGGAACACGAGAAGACATTTGAGGTAGGGGTGGAGTTTACCAAGGTCGACCCAAAAGACCAAAACCGCCTTAAGATATATATTGCAAATGAGATAAAGGAAAGAGGAAGATAAAATAGAATTTGGTCCCTCGACTCGCCTATAATGCTTCTATTCGTCGCATTATTAGGCTCGCTCGGGATCAAATTTGCTTCGCAAATTTGGAGGATCATCTAATGGTAGGATGCGAGTCTCTGGAACTCGTCGTGATGGTTCGAATCCATCTCCTCCAGCCATGTTATATCACCCCCTATATCTCTAGAGATATAGGGGATTTTTTTATCCTGCGATACGCCGTCATTTTCGGTAGCGGTCGCCGCCGCCCGACCGCTGCCGAAAATGACTCTCTCTTCTTCTTTGCAATCCCTTTTATAATAAAAAGTTATAGCGATTTCTTCTTTTGAATAATCTATCTTTTTTATGAATTTTTTGACCCAAACATTCTTATCCAGCCCTTTTCTTTCACTAAGACCTTTTATAAAAAATTTAAGGACATTCTGGAAACTATCGGATGAGATTTTTAAAGGATCGGATGATAGTTCGAATTCTCTTTGGCCGCCCGACAGAGAATTATTGAGCTTGAATATCAAACTATCTATGTAGTGTTTATCGATAGAGATTCTTTTTAGGTTTTCAAATATATAATTTTCTAATCTATTTGCACTCGCCTGGTTTGTTCTGCAATCATTCCAGTCTCTGTTGAGCGTTTTTGTGCAGCGATAATAATAGTATCTTTTTATTCTGTTTTTTTTATGTTTGTTTGTATAGGATAGTGTCATATAGGTGTTACAATCTTTGCACCTTAAAAGGCCTTCAGAAGAGAAGTTTTTGTGTATTTTATTAATTAAAGTTTTCCTTTTATGTATATCTTGAACTAAGTTAAATAAATCTATAGATATAATTGGCTTATGAATACCCTGATATATAATTCCGGCATAGCCTATTCTCCCTGTGTATACAATATTTCTCAAGATATTATAAATATTTGTCTTGGAAAAAGTGAGGCCATTTCTAGACTTCAATCCTTTGTTTCTTAATTCATTATAGACCTTAAAAAGAGACCCAGAAGAAAGGTAAGATTCGTAGATATTTCTTATAATCCTAGCTTCTTTTTCATTAATGATTAATTTTTTATTTTCTGACCTATAGCCGAAGGGAACAGTGCCGCCATTCCACATGCCTTTTTGTGCTCGTTGGATCATCTTGTCTTTTGTGCGTTCGCTGGCTAACTCTCGTTCAAACTGCGCAAATGTAAGCATGATATTACGCAGCAATCTACCTGATGGGGTAGAGGTGTCAAATCTTTCAGTAACAGAAAGAAAATCGACCTTGTGGCTATCAAATAGTTCTATTAATTGATAAAAATCTTTAGGCGACCTTGTAAGCCGGTCTATCTTATAAGATATAACAAGATTAATTTTACCTTCTTTTATGTTGCTTATCATTTCTCTTAGGGCAGGGCGGTTAAGGTTAGCTCCTGAAAAGCCAGGGTCAGAGTAAACTTTATAAATTTCCATATTCTCCTGGCTCTTGATGAAAGAGCAGATCTTTGCCTCTTGCGCTTCACAGGAGTTAAATTCTACCTCTACCTGATTATCTGTTGATACCCTTGTATAAATTGCACATTTCATTTTATATCCCTTTATTTAAAATCAAATTCTCTTTGAGGTGATTCTTTTCTTATTAATTCGCTAATCTTCTCAACAAATTCTTCAGCAGTTTTAATAGCATCCTTTGCCTCTTTTTGTGAGCATGGAATATCAGGTTCATAAATGAATCTATTTCTCTTTTTACGCATAAAATCATAATCGTTAATAAGCGTCTTAAATTCATCACCCAGGACCGATCCAGCGAATGTGACGACAGTCAGGTGTTTGTTTTTAACCTCAGGCCTAAAACCCTTGCTGAACATTAATGCAAGTCCTGAGCGTAAAAGGGCATTGTAAGCATAGTTATACGCACATTCTTCATCAAGGGCCAGATTTCTTTTAGCGGTTTTTAAATCAACATAAGCTCGTTTGATCAAATTTTTTATGGCCCTATAGTCAATAGGACATTTTTTGATAAAACCCTGTTTTAGAAGATTTTCTTTCGAGTGTTTATAAGTCATCTTTTTTACCTATTAACATTATTTTTGGATTTTTTAAGATGTTCATTATAAAACCACTTTTTGATTTTTTCTTATCCTTGTATTCCTTTAAAGAATAAATCGTTGGATTAATCTCGCGTTTTAATAATTTCTCCAGGCCCCTTATTTTTTCATTAAGTTTGGAAGTGTTAGGGTTTCCTATTATCATAAGATCTATATCGCTTATGGCTTTTTCTTTTTTGTCGGCAAAAGAACCATAGATAAAAGCCACTTCTATTTTATCAATAGATTGCAGCGATTTTTTTAGACTTCCTTCGACCCCCACTGTCTTAAAAACAATGCTTTTAAGTTCATTAAATAAAGGATGCCTAGTATCTAACGAATAGTAAACTAGATTTCCAACCTTTTGAGTATTAAATAGGCCATCCTTTTGAAATTTTAAAAGCTCTCTATGAATACTGCCTACGGAATAGCCTAATAGGCGTTCAAGCTCTCTTATGTAGTATTTCTGCGAAGGATTGGTAAAAAATAGAGCCAGTAAATCCTGTCTAATTTTCGATTTTGTTATATATAAACTTTCTAACATATCGTACTCCTATCCGAGAACAATTGTACTCTAGAAAGCGAACATTGTCAAGTAGAAATCTTTGGGTCAAAAAATTCATAAAAAAGATAGGTTATTCAAAAGAAGAAATCGCCATAACTCTTTACTATAAAGTAGACTGTGAAAAAGAGGAGGGAGCCATTTTTGGCAGCGGCTGCCCGCACCCAGCCGCTGCCAAAAATGGCAACGTATCACAGGACAAAAAAATTCCCTATATCTCTAGAGATATAGGGGGTAATAAACTATGGCTGCCCAATCCAGAGCCTACTCAAACTATTGATATTATATTACCCAATACAA
>CAZWYD010000020.1:8057-17694 GCA_964637815.1 uncultured Planctomycetia bacterium | reverse complement strand
TCTCTCGCTCAGCACCTGAGAGAGTGCTATCCAGATACGATGAAAGCTCCCTTTCATTAGGACACCTCATTGTCATCACCTTCCTCTATTATATATGACACATTAAACCCCTCATTTTCTTTCAAATTTTTTTCAAGCGTCTCTTTAAGATAGGCTTCTTTCTGGCAATAATAGTGGAGACCGTATTTATAGGTATCTTCATAAACCCTGCTATCTCTCTGTGCGTCCTCCCGTGTATTATGCTGGATTTCATAACGATCTTCTCTTTGGCGCCAAAATCCCCCATTGCTCCATCTAACTCATCTGCCAGAAGCATACTACTATCTGACTCTGCCTTTATATTATCTATCCTGTAAAATTCATCTTCAGGGAGAAGTTTTTCCTTCTTCTGTCTCACATAATTAAGCGCCCTATTCTGAGTAACTATACTGAGCCATGCGGTTATCTTTTTTCTATCTACTACATCCCTGAGCCTGTTCTTCTCCCACAGCTCAAGAAAAACCCCCTGCACAATATCCTCTATGTCATGCTGGCCAAATGCAATCCCGCTTCTCTTCAGCTTTTCCCTTGCTGAATAATACAAAAGGCCTGAGAATCGTTCTATGAACTCTCCCCAGGCCTTTTCTTCACGCCTGATACAACGCTCGATCAACCTCTGAGTATCTCCAAGCATACCCAGATACTATCACGCCTTTACAAAAACCTCCATAGCCCCCCAGTCATGTTAATCTGCCTACTAAAAAAGCCGAGGCTGGACCTCGGCTTTTTTAGGCAGGGTTTATCCCTTGAAAAACAAAATCCTCATACTCCTTAAAATCTTCAAAGTAGTCGCTGTGAAATTTATTATTAAGAAGATACGGGAAATTTTTCTTACCTATATAATCTTGAAAACTAGACCATTTATAATTTCTCAAAAATTCTTTTGCTCGGTCTAAATCCCTTATACCTTCTTCTCTAAACTTTGGCTCTATAAGCTTAAGCGGATTAAGATGAATATATCGAGATATCTCCTTAAGATAACTATCACTATCTATATAAACTGCTTTAAAATGACTTTCAAACAATACGCCCTTTCTTTCATGTTTTTTATTAAAGTACATTGCATACCCTGTTCCTAGTTTCTGCATAAATTTTACAATTCCTCCATCAACCAGTTGCTCCAGTGTAATATGAAAATGGTTCTTTACAAGAGAATCATACAAGATGTTAACTAAAAAAGCCGAGGCCGAACCTCGGCTTTTTTTGTTTTCTCGACATCTTGTTCTTTCAATCTTGTTGAATTTATGCATCGAGAAGGTAAACCTGGAACAGTCGGAATCATCGCTAAAAAGAGATCTTTTGTCTGCTCCTCGATTATAAATATGGTAAATCTCACCTGTTACAAACTCCGGTTTTTTCATGAAAATCACCCCCTTCTACTATATTAGACACATGGGAAGGCGATTTTCTTTCAAAAAAATAAAAAAAGCCGAGGTCCGGCCTCGGCTTTTTTCCTGTTTTGTCTGCTTTTCGGTTACTGTTGAGCTGGGGGTACTATGGGGCCTAGCTCTCGGATCTCCTTGTTGTCCCTATTTAAATCGTACATATTGTTCGGGTCCATTCTGAAACCGAACTTTTCTTGCATTTGGCGATCTATCTCTGTGAGATTATTCTGTTCCATTGCAAAGTATGCCTGCAATACACCCATTCTCCCAAATGTCGCTTGCTTTGAAATGTATAATTGCTCGAACTCTGTCATCTGCTCGTCGTTCTTGAAAGAGCAGACTACCTTTCCTTTTGGTGCATCTGCTACTACTTCCTGCGCTTCAGCTTCCTTATCCTTCTTCCTGCCCCATGCAGCAAAAGCCGCATCGTCAGCAACAAGGACAAGCCCCGCGACAAACATGACCAACATCAATACTGCCACGATCTTTCTCACTACCACACCTCCTTTGGTTTATCTATTGAAAAACCAGCCGCGTTTCTTTTTCTTCTTTTTCTTTTTTGGTTCTGGTACTGGCTCTACCTTTTTCTCTGGCGCCTTTTTTATCTCTGGTTCTGGCGCAGCTGCTTTCTCTACTGCCGGCACTGTAATCTTATTAGCTATATTTGCAAGTCTCTCCTGCGCCTGGCTCCTATTCCAATCATCCTGCGCCTGCGCAACAATGCCATCCAGTACATCCTTTGCCTCGTCATACTTCTCTATCACTACCAAAAGATCTGCTACGCGCATAGAGTGCCACAGGTTATGCGGCTCTAAAACCTGCGCCCGTCTATACTGCTCGATCGCCTTATCCCACTTGCGCCAGTCGCTCAAACGATCTGCAAATCTTGTCACTAGCCCAGCATTATCTGGCAATACCTTTAATGCTTTTTTATAAAAAGCAATTGTCTCGTCAATGGTTCCTTCCTGCTCATAATTATCAAGGATAGTATTTACTGCTCCACCAATAACAGCAGGATCTTTATCTATAAAATTCCCGATCTCCTGAAGAAGCGCATCCTTATCTTCCTGGCTCACAGCAAAAACTCCAGCCGGCACTACCAGCAAAACAACTAAAATCACACATATCCGCTTAAACATACAGCCCTCCTGTTCTTTAAACATAGTTTACTGCTCTTACGGGAAATGTCAAACATTAAAATAACTTTACATTTTAGGTCTTGCTTTAAATGTAAAGTTATTTTC
The DNA here is from genome assembly GCA_964637815.1 of uncultured Planctomycetia bacterium. Taxonomy (GTDB): domain Bacteria; phylum Omnitrophota; class Gorgyraeia; order Gorgyraeales; family Gorgyraeaceae; genus Gorgyraea. Next base: position 15,026 of record CAZWYD010000020.1, on the reverse strand, counting down.
TTTAGGGAGTCTTGGGGCCTTGTTCTATTAGCTCGCCGTCGTCGGTGAAGAACTTGCCGCCTCGTAACAGGCGTTCGGTGTCGACAAAATAGAATGGGCCCAGATCGTCCTGGGTACCTGCAACGTTGTCGCCATTATATGGCAAGATATGGAGCCACATATTCTTGCTATTGGATGGGGTCAGTTGAAGCGTATCGCTTGTCCACTGTGTATCACTGCCTGTCACTGTAGTTCCATCGTTTGCTACTTTGTCCCAGACATATCGATAATATTGAATTCCAACGCCAAGAGTAGCGCTTGTAAAGTTAAACTTTTCTGTGCCTATTGCGCCCTGGTACCAAGTAGACGCGGATTCAGTCGACGCCGCGTCTGAAGGCGAAGCGAGCGTATAGATAGTCGCGCCGCCTGAGTCGTCAGACTCACCGTTTGCGTTAGGCGAGTTCGGGATCACAGTCTCGTTATACGCTATCGCGTGCCGCGTGTACTGCGTATTCGGCGAAAGTCCTGTCTCGTCGATGTAGCTGAGGTTCGCGGTCGCATCCGAAGCAACGACCGTGTGCGATGCGTCATGCACCTTAAAACCTAGCTCTTCAGTGGCAGTGTCTGTAAAATTCCACCTGATAGAAGTAGTAGAGAGCGCACTCGGCGTTCCGATAGTAGGCTTGCCTGACAGCGAGTATGATGTCTCGTCGCAGCCCATGTCAGCGACATTCGAGTAGTACGCGAACCCATTGTCATACGGCCGCGTATCGTCCCAGAAATCATCACTCGGCGCGTCAGTATTCGTACCCACGTCTATGCAAGGCGAGGGCTTCTGGAGCTTAAGGCTCGTGATCTGATAGGAACTACCTGCAGGTGCAGTCCAGTCCATGTTATATATATCCATGACCGTAAGCGTATCAGAAGTGTTACTCCAAATCATAAAGCAATACTTATCATTTGTATCAGGAATCAGATAATATCCACGCCACTCGTTAGTGGTCCAGCTCTTCGAAGTATCAGTCAAGGTCGTGTAACTCGCTCCTGTGCTCGTTCCGCTATCATCAATCACGAACTTCGGATCACTTGAAATATCGCCTGTGCCAGCTGAGCACCCGCTATAATCTGCGCTTGAATTATTCCAAACATCATTATAGGTATTTGTCACGCCGCCGCCGTTATAACAATAAATCCCATAGCTATAGTTATTCGCGATTATGTTATTTTTCATCACTATGTTCGCAGCAGTAGCTGCATTAACCCTTAAACCATAGCTCGAATTACCATAGATCGTATTATTATACATATTAAACTTTGTATTAGCATACCTTATATAAAATCCATAGCTCTTTTGCCCTGCGACAATATTATTCTTAAAAGTGGTTGTATAAGAAGCGTTGTTTGGATAAACGTAAATATAAACCCTGTTGCCGCTAAAATAGTTTTTCTCAAAAGTGGCAGCGCACCCATCACCTATAAGAAGCGGTTGCCCTTCAATGGTCTTGACTATATAATTCCCTTTAAAGGTCGGGCTGCTTCTATAAATATAAATCGATCTCCAGCCATGATGTAAATAGTTATTTTGTATTAAAGGTGATGCACTGTCTACTGGATCGCTGTCATACACATATATCCCCTCTCTATACTGATTCTGTATCTGCAGATCCTGGATAATCGTAGAGCTGGTCTCATTACTATGTATATAAACGCCCTGACTGATCCTATTATCGCCATCAATTATAGACGCATAATTATCTGCGCCATCCACAGTGATTGCCTTGCCAGCAGGATCAACAGTCTCCATAAAACGGCCTGCTGGAATATTGACCGTGTCAGTGTTGGATGCAGCGCTAATAGCGCTGGCAATGGAAGTATAGCTCCCAGCCCCATTTACAGTAACATATGGATTTATATATGCGTAAGCTGTATGCGCCTCGCCATCTGCATAGCCGTCGTTCACGGTCACAGTAAATGTAAGCGTCTGGGCGCTCGCAGGCGCAGTAAATGTGGGCGCTTCTGCAGTCGTAGACGATAGAGTCACAGAGGTCCCGCCTGTCTGCGCCCAGCTAAAAGTAGCAGTCTTATCAGGATGCGTCTGGTGATACTGGGCATTGAGCTGAACTCCTGTGCTATTAATACACGCGCTGACATCATAAGGATTTGTCCGAGGCACAGGGCCATACCCGCCTGTAGAGCCTATATCATTCCTGTCATACGAGCCATAGGTGTCGCTGAATCTATTCGCAGTATGGCCCGCGTTTATATTCGGCGAACCGCCCTGTAGCGACAAGTCTGTAATCTCATAGCTGTCGCTCGCAGTAGCATAATCAGTAATTTCATAAGAAGTACTATAAGAGCCCACTGTTAAGACAGTAGCAGTATTGCTAACAATGATATACGCCCTTCTTCTATTGCCTGTATTAGGAATCAATATATAGCCCTTCCACTGGTCAGTAGTCCATGACTTAGTGGTATCAGTTAATGTAGAAGCTGTCAGAGAAGTAGAAGTACCTGACGCTGACACAGTAAACAAGGGGTCACTCGAAATCCCGTTTGAATTCTGACAATAAGTGCTGTAAGTGCCACTGGCATTATTCCACACATTGTTATACTGGATATCTTCATCAGTGTTTGTGTTAGATATATTTTTATAAAAGCCCCAGTTATTGTTATTGACCACATTATTGTTATACGCGATGGGCTTTGATTCAAAGTCCCAATACAGCGCCTGATACACATTTCCATAAAAGGTATTATTGGCTATAAGAGAGTTATCACGAGCATAACCCATATAACCATAGCCCTGCTGGCCAACTACCTTATTGCCTATTATCTGGCCTTCTACACCGCTCCAATTATAGAAAAACGCATGACTGTTATTACCGCCGCCGCCGCATACATTGTTCCATATAATGGCATTGCAATTATAATACATCATAATTCCATAATAGCGGTTCTTAACAATGATATTATCTTTTACCACACCAGGTTTGGTTGTGTCGCGATAGTATAAAAGCATGCCTGCATAACCACCATCATGTATGTAAGAATTCTTTATTACCCAGTTGCCATAATATGCTCTGATCTGATAATTAGTGTTTCCATAAATGTTGCAGTCATCTATTACAACTGCTGCGCCACTATCAATCCTGATTCCGTCCTGCAGGCTTACTGTGCAGTTATTGCTAATAGTACATCCTGTAAAAGTAGAGGTCGTCGTGCTCGTTAGGATATAAATACCCCTGTAGCCATTATTTGTAAATGTGCAATTCGTAAACTGTATGCCTGTGCCTGACTGTATGCGCGCGCCGTCTGTTGTCGCATTCTGGAACGTAATTCCGTCCACCAGAGACGCGCTTGTCGTGGATGAATGATGTATGTAGATACAATAACTCCTCGTGCTCTGCCCATCCACAATAGTAGTGGCCTCACCCGCGCCGTAGATCTTTGCATTCTTTCCATCCAGATCCACCTGCTCATTATAGGTACCAGCAGCCACGTGCACGCTATAGGTATAATTAGCTGTGACCTTGTTATCGATCGCCTCGTTTATTAGCTGGTACTTGCTCGTCGAGGTACCGTTGCCGCCGCCTGCCGCGCTATCATCCACGTACACGTGGAGCTGCCTGAAGCTCGCGCTTGATGACCATGATGACCACTCGCTATGATTATCCTTTACCCTTACCCTCCAGTAATAGATGTCAGCTGCGAGTAGAGGCGTGGTAAGTGCATATGAATTATTAGTATTATCAGCGCTGGGCTCCTGCACGTACGTACCGTCCCAGTCATCCTCTGTATCTATCTGGATCTCCCAGCCGCCCTGTGTGTCGCCTGCATCCGTGTCAGAAAACGCGTTCCACTGCAGCGTGGGCGTGTCGCTTGAAACCTCAGCACTGCTTATAGGAGATGAACAAGTAGGTGTATTTGGGGCAAAATTTATATTTATAGTGTAGTGAGCAGTTAATCCCCATGTGCCCACAGCGTTCCTTGCCCTGCAATGAAAATACCAGGTGTTTGTTCCAGCATCTGTGTAGCTCTTCGTGGTGCCGGCCCCTTCTGAAGTAGTATCGGGAATCGTATTAGAAGTCTGATCCAGGATATAGCTGTAGCCGTCGATGCCTGAAGTGGAAGAAGGAGCGGTCCAGGAAAAGGCAGGGTCGTCATTGGCGTACCATGTTGACTGACTCGGGTGCGTTGAGGACGAGACTACAGGGGCTGCGGGCGTTTCACCATCGACATCAATGGTCCATGTGATACTGCTGTTTTTGCCGACTTCACTGTAGACTTTCACAGTAACGTATGAGCGGCCATTGTTCAATGTCTTGCCATTACCCGCAAAGTCATACTCGAGGGTTGACGCGCTTAAGTCTATGGGCGTGGTCATGGACGGCGTGGCGCCAGCTCCTGTCACCTCTATGGTAAACTTATCGATTATAGGGCATGATGAGGACCATTTGAAATACGGCTGATTGTCCGCCTGGTACGTAGATTCAGAAATTGTGCTCCCAGAATCCCCAGGTCCAGTCTTAACATATACCTTTTGTATGTTCGGCGACACCTCTTTATCTGCGTATAGTGCACCTGCAGATACAGCGCTATTGCCGACATTATCATATACAGTGGTACTCCATGGGCCGCCTGAACTTACACAGCCTGAATCTACGCTATATTGTATACTGTAAGGCGACGAAGTATCATTGTTTTCAACTATATTAAACACATCAGGAAATGTTACTTTCTGCACGCCGCTACCAGCATCAGTAGGCTGTGTACTATAAGACGCTGTTACGTTCCCACTGCTATCTCCTGAGTAATATACTGTATAATCATAGGGCGGACTAGCACTTCTCGTTATATAAACAGTAGCGCTAACCTGCTCAGGATATGGACCGCTTCCAAAACTCACCGAGCTCGCAGTAGGATTCGTTGTATCCCTTGCTACTGTATAATTCTGTGCAGTGGTATTGTTTAAATCATCGTATAGCGTTGCTGTCAGCGTGCCTGTCCAGGTGTCGTTCTGGTCAACATCGTTATATTCGCCAGACCAGGCCGCGGCACTCGTATCATCCCCAGGCGAGCCAAGAGCAGATGATGTAAACGTGGCCTTTTGTAGGCCTGTTGCATCTGACGCAGTACCTGTAAGTGAAAAATCTTCATTGCCTCCTCCCATACCACCGCCATAATAGATCGTCTCAGTTCCGCTATTGTAATAAACGTAATCACTCGACTCTGTTACGCCATGTGTATCAATAGTCGGGCCAGTGCTGTCATTGCTCCACGTCACAGTCCAATCGCTCATTATTGGCGTGGCAGTGGCGCCATACGTAAATGTGGCTTTAAGCCGGATCTGGTTATAGGTAGTGGTGTTCAGTAAATATAGATCCACAGGGCTCGTATCAAATCCACTCGAGTTCCCACTCAAAGCACCATCAGGTATAAGCTCCCAGCTATCTCCATCCCAATACTGCACCTGATATTTTACATCGCCATTTGTCTCGGTATCATTCCACAAGACCTGACCCCATGCAGTTATACTCGCATCTGCACCTACGCCATCATCATAGTCAATGGTCTGTGATGTCAATGTGCAATCGCCCACGAAGACCGTAATCTCTGTAGCAGATGTATTTCGTCCAGCCAAATCATACGCCCATATATTAAAGGTATAGTACTGGCTTGTGGTAAGACTGGAAATCGTAGTGGTCGAGGTTCCATTATAATTAATATAACCCAGATCGGAATCGCTGTGCAATGTGTCGCTAGTAGTAACCCCACTCGCAGCCTGCTTATAATAAATCTTATACGTATCAAAATTCGTCTCAGTAGTCTGTGCGCCAAAATTAAGTGTCACAGACGTCGCATCCTTACTCGCATATGTCAAATTTCCTGGTGCGGTAGGATCAACTGTATCTACCTTAAACGCGATTGAACCATTATTAGCGGTAGTCCAACCACTCTGTTCACTTCCGTCGTCAATCGTCTTGACACGCCAGTAATAACTCCCCTCATTATTCAATGCTGACGACGTGTACTGTACATTGTTTCTGGGTGACGCGCTCCCACTCGGCTCAGTATAATCCACTACAGTGCTCGAGAAATCAGCGCTATCATCAATTTGAACCTGATATTTTATAATATCACCTGTATCAGGATCACTTAAATCAAACTGTAATGTCGGTGTATCGTCAGAAATCCAGCTTCCGTCATTATAATTATCAATGGTTGGCGCAGAAGGCGCATTATTCCAAGTAACGGATGCACTATTAATTTCATTGTCATAATCTTCGCCTGCTTTGGCACCGCTATAACTCTGTATAGCCCAGCTTATACCTGAGCCTGAGGCATTGATGTTGTAAGTGGCAGAGGTATCAGTGTCATTAAAAGTTAAGCCGGTAAACGTGTCACTCGATGTAATGTCAGTAACAGTAATATAGGAGCCTCCTGAGGCAATGTGGTCAAACGTGCCATAGTTTAGCTCAGTGACTGTGGCAGTTGAGCTTATGTTCAAGCCTGATGCATCTGTATAATCAATATTATAATACTGGGCGTTTATGGTGCCTGCCATATTAAAGGTATAGTAGCCTGAGCCGCCGCTTCTGGTTATAGTAGCTTCATTGCCAGAAGTGCCACTAATGGTGAGTGTAGCGCCCGAGTTAATCGTTATTGTGCCGCTTGCATTAATCTTCAGGCCGCCGTTTTGCCCCAATACAAGCGTGCCGCCGCTGGCAACAGTAATCGTATCCATGGTCAAACTTGCATCACTATTTAAGGTAACTGTAGCACCTGAATTTATTATAAACTCACCTGCGTAGAGGGGGCTGGATAGACAGAGCGCGGCGCTCGCTGCTACTACGAAAATCCAAATTGTCCTGCGTGCGAGTCTGTTCATTGCCTCACCTCTGGTCAACTTACTAAGTTAACCATAAATGGGGTACATTAGAAGTTTGCCCCGTACCGTTTTTGTGTGACCCCCGTGTACACAACCCCCAA
>CAZWYD010000020.1:0-8047 GCA_964637815.1 uncultured Planctomycetia bacterium | reverse complement strand
CGCGTCTATTCATTGTAATTACTCCGTCACCGCCTTGTACTCTACCCCCAATGGGTCAAACCATTCCTTGGCAAATCCGTCCTTCCTCGTGCCTACGGCAAGGATGTTGTATGAGCCGTCGCTGTCTGCTGTTACTGTTATCTCTGTAAGTTCGTCGTTCGCATCGCCATACGCATTTCCAAGATGCCCCACAGGATAGACCCAGACCTGAATATCCTCATTCAAATGTGAAAAATAGTCTGGTAACTCAATTACACTAGAGCCGTCTTCTACATCCACTTTCCACCTGTAAATATTATCTCCCCTAGTAGGGCTTTCTACAAACGAATGCCTGAGGTGCCAGCCTTCCTGAGCTTTATCAGGATCAGGATGCAATATATCAAACGACCCACTATTCTTACTTATTGAGCCATCTACATCCAAAGTCGCAGTAGGCGAGGTCGTACCAATGCCCACATTGCCATTATATTTAAGAGAAACTAATTCATTTTCACTGCTATCCTCAAGCTCAATAACCCTGCCCAAAGCTGTGCCGCTTACTGAAATCGCATATTTATTAGAAAGGAAGCTTTCTACTTTCTGACGATCAGCATCAGAAATGACAGTGTTGTACACAATGATCTCAGCGCAGTCAAATGCAGCATTACTGACACCTGTTGTAGTGGCGCCGATAGCTGAGTAAGTCCATACGCTTTTAGGGCAAGCTGCATCTACAACTGTGTTACTGCCATTCGCATATCCATTAAAAATATTACTGCCTAAAGTAGCTACTATGATATTAAAGCCTGTTGCATTTGAGATCGCAAATGAATAACCAGTTCCTCCATACACCCTGTTATAATATTCATATCTGGACGACGAGATATAATAAGCTGCCAAACTAGGGCTAACGTTAGTCATGTCGCCAGCTATCATGAAATCATCATTGCCTGAGGTCGGCGCTTCTGCCACCATTACTAGTGTCGCAGCAGTAACATCAGGCATGTCCAGCCAATCATCTGATCCATCAAACCGCACTATTGGTTTGCCATTTATAATATTTGTCTTGTAGAGGGGTTTATAGCCAGCAGTGCCTTGCGTAGCATCATTCCCTAAGCCAGACTGGTCACTCCATGTCCCCACTGCAGCCCCATCACTTAATCCTGTAATCTGACTTGCATTTAGCCAGAGCTCGCACCCAGAAATTTGATCAGGCGTAAAGCCCTTTACTACTAATCCTGTGGCTGAAGCATCAGATTTTACCTGCACCCTTGCTGTAGGAGCTGTTGTACCAACACCGACATTGCCGCCAAAAAGGCCTGCGCCTGATACATTTATATTTCCTGTCTGAGCAGTGCCTGGCGTAGAGCCTTGTGCCCTCATAGAAGCACCGTATTGCCCAGACACATCACCTGTAGCAGTTATTGCGCCGCTAACATGGAGTTTTGAGGTAGGCACGGATGTACCAATACCCACATTGCCGTCATATTCAACAGAGACTATTTCATTTGCACTATCATCTTCAAATTCAACAATGCTATCCATGGTTGGCCCACTCACTGAAATCCCATATCTAATAGAAAGTAACCTCTCTATTTTCTGGCGGTCAGCATCAGAGATAACATTGTTATAGGTAAGGACCTCAGCACAGTCAAAAGCAGCATGATACTCGCCTGCTGGTGTAGCACCAATAGCTGTGTAAACCCCTGGACTCTTAGGACAAGATTGGTCCACGTTTGTGTTAGTACCATTTGCATATCCATTAAAAATATTACTGCCTAAAGTAGCTACTATGATATTAAAACCTGATGCACTTGAGACCTCGAATGTATATGTATCCCCTCCACCCCCTCCACTCATTCTGTTATGATAGAGATATACTTCGGTTGCAGTACGACGGAAAGCAGGACTAACATTAGTGCCAGTACCAGTTATCATCTGATCATAATACTGATACCCTGATGTTGGTGCCTCTGCCACCATTATCAGGGTACTGCCATCAACATCAGGCATGTCCAGCCAATCATCTGATCCATCAAACCGCACTATTGGTTGACCATTTAAGATATTTACTTTATAAGTAGGCTTATAGTCAGCAGTGGCCTGCGTAGCATCATTGCCCTGGCCAGACTGGTCAGACCATGTTGTTATTGCATCACCGTCATTTAATCCTGTAATCTTATCTGCCCTGAGCCAGAGCTCAAGGCCTGGGACATCAGTTGGACTAAAACCTTTTACTACTAATCCTTCAGCTGAGGCGCCAGCATCTATGTGTAGTTTTGCCTCAGGAGTAGCTGTGCCTATGCCGACATTGCCATCTACGATCAGGCTTTCAGCAGTGGTACTCTCAGTACCTCCTGAATCTAGCCTCATACCGCCTTTAACTGCTAGGTTCCCATCTGAGTCAATCGTAGCTACGGCAGCCTCGGCCGAGTCCTGAACCTCAAAGTTAGTCGACCCATCAGCAGAATTGAGCTTAACCTCTATATCTTCAGCAAAGGCTTGAAATGTTAGTGCTAGGATTATCGTTGTTAGTGCAATGTATCTTTTCATTTTAGGTCTCCGTTTTGAGATTGCTTCGTCGCTCACTTCGTTCGCTCCTCGCAATGACACGGTTTATACTGTCATTGCGAGCGAAGCGAAGCAATCTCATTCCTTTACCGCCTTATACTCAACCCCCAGCTCATCAAACCACTCTGTGGCGTAGTTATCCTTTCTCGTACCTATTGCCAGGACATTGTATGAACCGTCGCTGTCTGCTGTTACCTTTATCTCTGTAAAACCCTCGTTAATCTCGCCCTCTGCCTTTCCAAAATGACCCTTAGGAGCAGCCCATACCTGAACGTTTTCATTAAGGTGTGAAAAATAGTCTGGCAGCGTAATTACAGCAGAGCCGCCCTCCACATCTACTCTCCATCTATAAATATTGTCTCCCCTTGTAGGGCTTTCCACAAACGAATGCCTGAGGTGCCAGCCTTCGCTTGCCTTGGCAGGGTCAGGATGCGGTATATCAAAAGAACCGCTATTTTTACTTAGCGAGCCATCTACATCCAGCGTCGCTGTTGGGCTCGAAGTACCTATACCAAGATTGCCACCAGTCTTAAGAGTCAATAATTCATTTCCACTATCATCCTGAAATTCAACCACATTACCTGATGTAGGACCAATTACACGTAATCCTACATTAGCTGCAGCACCAGCCTTTATCTGTAATTTTGCAGTTGGACTGGTTGTGCCAATGCCCACATTGCCGCCAAAAAGGCCTGTGCCTGATACATTAGTATTCCCTGTTTGGGCAGTGCCTGGCGTAGAGCCTTGCAGACCCACAAGCTCGTCGCTCCCTGAGCCATACACATTTCCTGTAGCAGTGATGTCACCGACAACATGGAGCTTTGAGGTGGGCGCAGTAGTGCCAATGCCGACGTTACCAGCCTGTTGTACAGAAACTATTTTATTCCCGCTGGCACCTTCAAATTCAACTAAGGCTCCTGCTACTGAGCCGACCACGCGCAATCCCTCAGCTGAACTATACGCGCCTATGTGTAGTCTCGCGCCTGGCGCAGTAGTGCCAATGCCGATATTGCCGTCTACTATAAGATTCTCAGCAGTGGTACACTCTACTCCTCCTGAATCTATCCTCATGCCGCCCTTGACCACCATGTTTCCGTCTGAGTCAATCGTGGCCACAGCTGTTGAGCCTGAGTCCTGCACCTCGAACGCAGTAGACCCGTCAGCAGAATCTAAATCCGCCTCCACATCCGCAGCAAAGGCTCTTGCTGGGATAAACAAGATTAAACTTATGATTAATGCAATATACCTTTTCATGACTTACCTCCGTTTTGTATGCGCTGCTTTGCCTTGAGATTGCTTCGTCGGCCTTCGGCCTCCTCGCAATGACACGGTCTAATCTGTCATTGCGAGCGAAGCGAAGCAATCTCTTACGGTCCTGTCATCCTCACATCATCTGTACCATCTTGCGGCGCAACAGTGCCTGCTGCAGTGTCATTGTCAAACTGCTCCTTAGTAGTCTGGTGCCAGGCTGCTGCAGCTGTTAAAGATGTATCTATGGTAAACGATATAGCAGTAGTCCATCCTGACCAAGTATTTAAGCCGCCTGGGTCGCGTGTGCGCACCTTCCACCAGTAGGTCGTGCCATTCGTAAGCGCGTCACCTGCCTGCACAGTGTAAGTCACTTGTGTAGCGCTCGTAAATGTAGCTGCAGTCCATCCAGCATCAGTCGGGTAATCGCTGGACGACTTAGTCGTGGCTGAGCCAAAATTAATATCATCATCCCATGTTATCTGATAATCCAAATTATCACTATCTGGGTCAGTGCCTGTAAATTTAAATGCAGGCGTAGTAGTGCCTGCCTTTTGATTGTCAAACAAAAGCGCTGTTGTTGGCGTGGAAGGCGCTGCATTTGTTATCCATGCAACAGTCCAGTCATTAAGACTTGGTGAGCCACCTGAATAGGCAAGCGTGGCCTTAAGCCGAATCCTATTATATGTCGTGGTGTTCAAGCCAGAAATATCTACACCAGAAGTACCAAAACCAGTAGAGTTATTAGATAAAGCACCATCAGGTATCAATGCCCATGTATCACCGCCGCCATCTCCATCAGTATCGTATTCTACCTGATAGGTAATACTGCCGTTTGTCTCTGTATCATTCCAGGTAATTTCATCCCAGGTTGATGCACCTGAACAGTCATCATAATCTACTGTAGTAGAGGTTATAGTGCCTGTTCCATCATTAAGGTCCTGCTGTGTGCCGCCGTCACCTGGGCTAGATGAACCAGACTTAGACGTCTCGTAAAATACAGCTGTTTTACCAGTAGAGCCTGTAGAGCCGCTGCCGCCAGAACCGCCACCCTTTGCATTTGAACTGGCAGGCGTTCCAGGATTCCCGCCTGAGCCGCCTGAGCCGCCTGAGCCTGCAGTTGCTACTACGAGACTTGTGCCCAGAGTTACAGCATCACCATATATTAAAACACTACCGCCTGCTGCACCATCAGCGCCGCCGCCACCACCGCCGCCAGCACCGTCATAGCACCATATCCTATTACTGCCATTGCCGCCGCCACCACCGCCGCCGCCAGAGCCGCCGCGGCTATAGATATTACCAGCTACAGTTACAGTTCCGCCACCTTTAATAATTACCATGCCGCCGCCAGCGTTTCCACCACCGCCGCCAGCTGGACCGCCGCCTGCTCTGCAACCAGAGCACACGTAGCAATCACAGGATGCTCAGCATGGTAAACCGCCAGCCCCCTTGGAAGCACCGCCGCCTAACATTATCTTAGAAAGATTACTCTGAGAATCATTGGTCTCTGAATCATAAGGAGAGCCACCACCGCCGCCAGCGCAGGGACGGTATACGCAACCACCACCGCCGCCGCCTCTGCCAGGCGAGCCACTGGAACCATTACTGCCAACAGTTGATTCAGTAGCATGTCCAGTATCAGCACCTGCACCGCCATCGCCGCCATAGGTACTGTTATTGGGAGGAGATCCATTGTCATCTTTAGAATCACCGCCGCCGCCGCCATAGGTAGAGCTACCTCCAGCTCCACCAGAAGTCTCACCGCCGCAGCCACCAGCACCTCCAGTGTCACCACCGCCTGTGGTCCTGCCAGTGTAGCCTTCTGGACCGCTTGATGTGCCTGCCCTAAAGCCTTTCTGATCCACGTCGATTTTTCCGCCGCTCTGCACGTCCACTGTGCCGCTTGCGCAAAACGCCACAACACCGCCTGATGTCCCATCCCATGCTGAACAGGTAAGTGTGCCGCCGCTCTGTATAGTCACTGTGCTATACTGTGGCACGCGCTGTAACATTATCTTTTGGTCAGTAAGGTCTGAATTAGATGCTGAGGCGCCATAGATCTTAGCAATGTCTGAAGTAAAGGTAACTGTGGTGCTAGCAGCTGATGAGACATCAAGTATTTCATTTTTGCCAACGTTGCCATTATATGTTGCGCTTCCCTGCATATTTATTAGGAGCGCCTTGTCGCCTGCAGCAAAGCCATTTATCGACGCGACCGTGACTGAGTTTGTACTAATAGCTGAGACTGCAGTCACAATGCCATCAGCATAGCTGCGGCCGCCTTCGATTATGTCTGTATTAATGTTCTTGCTCGTGCTTATAGTGGCGCTGCCATCGTCACCTTCTCCATCCTCTGGCACTTTCACGTAAACTGCATCACCTGAGACATACGCGTCTCCTGTAACCGTATCTGTATTAAAGTGAGCGGACGTGGTCTGTGTCCATGTATCCGAGGCATACGCAGGCCGCGGCTCAGGCACGATCACGTAACTTGCGACCATGGCGATCGTGATTAGGATGCGCAGCCAATTTGTGTTTCGTACTTGCTTGCTCATGATACCTTTCACATTTAAGAAACTCTAAACACTAAACTCTAAATCCTAAACAAATCCAAAACTCAAAATCCAAAACCCTTAGTTTTGAGTTTTGGGGTTTGTGATTTAGGGTTTGTTTAGAGTTTAGTGTTTCGAGTTTAGTGTTTCTCATAATTTAATCTCCCTACTTCAACGGACATAACGAAACTAAGCTTATAGACCTTTAATAATTTTCTCTAATTTACTTCTAATCTCCCTCTTCCCGCTCAGAAACTTGCCGTCGATGAATATGGTTGGCGGCTTTGGATTCCTGAGATCGCCTTTCGCATGCTGGTCCTCTAGTGCTATAAAATGCGCGAGGCCTTCGCGCGTATCCATGTTATAGGCCTCGACTGAGATCTTCTTGTAGTATTTTTTCACAAGGCCTGGCAGAAATTCCTCTGTGATATCAAGACAGTCAATGCACCCGAGCGTGAAAAAGATCTTAAGCGGCGTCTGATCATACTGCTCTTGCTTTGGAAAAACAAGCTCTTCAGCTGTGCCATGCTCTGTAGTTTTGCCAGGCGCTTTGCCACTCACAGTCCACATCACCTTTCGCCTATCAGGATCTTCGTAGTGGATATACACATGCTTCTCAAAAGCTCCGTGCACCCTGTTTGTGTCAATCTTTACTTTTATGCGCATCTTTTTACCTGGCTTTAGGCTTTCCTTTCCAGGGTCCACTACATCTAAACACCCACAGTCTGCAGTAACCGCCTTTATCACAGCTACTTCATCACCTGTATTCTTCACAGTAATCGTCTTCTTTATAACCTTAGTCTTCTTTATCCTACCCAATTTCAAATCCCTAGTCACGATCTCGACCTTCGGCGCAGCGAATACCATGCCAGACAATAGCACAGTAACCACTATCACTGTCAGAATCTTTTGCAACCTTACGCAACCTAACGAAACCTTACGAAACATCACGAAACCTCCGTATATTAATCTCCTAACTTCGCCGCAAGCCCTTGATTAAAATCCATCATCACCTGCTCCGCGGTCCGCGAGTAGTTATAGATCCGCACGTCGTCGATCAGGCCGTCGAAATAACCGCTACTATCATACATACCGATATGCAGCTGCCTGGTCGTCAATGTGCCAGGGTCATTAGTTGAAGAATCAGTCAAAACTCCATTAATGTAAAATTTAACATAAGGACTTGTACTGGAATCATAAGTTAAAGCTAAATGTGTCCACGAACCATAACTAATAGAACTCGAAGTTATATAAACATTATTGCTGGCGCCTGCAGCCTGGGCATACCAGACATCCCCATTGCTCCAGATGCCAAAATTATCACCACCACTATAGGGCTCTGTAGAAACTACTGCCTTGTAACTGGACTGAGATGTGCTCTTTTTGACCCAGACAGTTAGCGTAAAGTCATCTGTTGGAGTAAAAGTATTTGTAATATCCGCATAATCATCCACCCCATCAAAATCTATTGCCCCGCCGAATTTGCCGCTCTCCCATGTAAGGCCAGTATTGTTCGCGCCGTTATCGCCTGTGCCGTCGTTAGAACCATTATCATCATACACTGTATCACCATCTGCAGATGAACTATCAGCCGCGCTATCCATACGCCAATACGCCACAGGCTTCCCTTTATTATACAACCAGCTCACCTGGGCCTGGGTAAGGGCGTAGTCGTAAACTCGCACATCGTCGAT
>CAZWYD010000019.1:2801-18098 GCA_964637815.1 uncultured Planctomycetia bacterium | reverse complement strand
AGCAGTATCCTCTCGGATTGACTTTACTTGAGGGTTAGAGTTAGGATCTTGACCAGTTATAGCTGTATAATGAACAATAAAGTCTTCATAGAGTGAGGTTAGACCAGCTGCTATTTGAGGGGTTACTTTATCTAGCTCAATGTATACAGTAGGCATGGTTTTTTGCATCTTTAGGACATTAGCATAGGCAAAGGAGTATTCCATATCATTGATAGAGAGACCAGCATGAGCTTTATTGTGGGCTTGCTGTTCTGATAAGGTTTGTTCATCTTCAGGGTAGCCTGATTTCTTAGCTACTACAGCAAAGGCAATTTGGTCTTTAGCTTGACCAAATACTCCTTCCATAGATACATGAGGATCTCTGGGGAACTCATTCATATGGGTAATAAGTGGGTATTGGCTCTTCTTATTGGCTCCTTCCATGATGAACTGTCTGAGTTCATAGAGAGAGTGTCTCAATAGTTCTCTTTGGTTATAGACTGCAGCTACCTCTCTTCTTTTACCTAGGATTACCCAGATAAAGAAGAATCTGGCTAAAGCTACTGCTAGGCTTTTATCTTTTAGTTTAGGATCTAGGAGCTTATCGTAGGAGTCCGTATAGGAGGCATATTGCTTAGTATCCATACCAGCTAAGCTCATTGGGCCATAGGTCATAGGAGTTAATCTACGCATTAGTCTGCCACCGATTCTGGATTCAAAGTCATGGATTAGGATTGGTTTTCCTTGGTCTTTTAGCTTTTGAGCTAGTTCTCTTAGAGGGCCTTTATTGGCATAGACTATACGTTTAGTGAATCTATCTTGGGTTAGTTCAGCTATCTTTACTGTCTCTTGAGTGGTGCCTGATCGGGATGCCTCAATAACTAAGGTATTATCATCATTGGCATCTGAGGGGAGTTGTCTTAGGTCTCCTGGTGCATCAAACACAAACCATTTAATACCTGATTGGCCAAAAGCATTGTGGATAGCAGCTAAGAGATGAGAGAACATCTCATTAGCACCCATACCTGAAGATAGGAGATATTTAATAGTTTTACCTTTATCAGTAAATTGTTCCTTGATAAAGGTCTTATAGACCTCAGCTTCTTTAGGTAGGAACTGATTATTATAGTACTCTAGGACATTACCTCTATAGTTATGCTCTTTGCTAGCTGATAGTTCAGCTACTAGATCTAAATGCTCTTTTACTGCTTGGTATTGTCCCTTATCTACAGTTAAACCTTCTTCGGGGAAGGTAATTTCTAACTTTAGAGAGTCATTCATGTAGGATAAGGCCTCAGGAGTAAGGATATCTTGAGCTTTTAAGACTATTTGTTCATTGGATGTTTCCTTATCTAGATGCTCTATCCTATAGGTAGTACCAGCTATGGCAAAGTCTGGGTAATCTTTTAAGCTAATAGCTAAGTCTCTTGGTTCTTTAGAGGTCTCCTTAGCTAGAGCTTCTATGAATACTGATACGTCTAGGCTATTAACAAAGATAGCCTTGATTCTTTGTTCAGATACCTTCTGCTGAAGAGCTATCTTAGCTACTAACTGATCAAATTCTTTAGCAGTTACAGTTAGTTTAGCCTCTTTAGGTTCAGTGGCTTTAATATCCTCAGTGATATGATTAAGTAAGGCATATTGCTTTAATTCCTCTACTACTTCATTAGTAGGTCTGCCTCCGGCCTCAGCTATGTCTACTACTAGCTGGGCTGGTTTAAGAGAGCTTAGGAGGTGAGAGGTTATAGTATCGTGGTTGAGGGCTTTTGATTTAGCCGGAGAGGTCAACTGGGCATTGATTGAACTGGATGATTGCTGTGGGAAAAGCTTCCATTTTTTCTTGTCCAGCCTTCTTGTGTTTGTTTTGGCCCCTTGAGTAATTTTGACTACGTATTTTTCACCTTCTAACTTGATGAATTCTGCCGGTGCCTCTACTTGCCCACCCTTAACAGTAACCTTCATCCCTTCTGTTAAATCCTCGTCTCTCAACGGCCCCTCTTCCAGGCCTTCCAACCAGGAAGTTTCCGGCTTTAAGCTTGCTGATATTACTCTTAGCGATGCACCTAATATATTAGCTGCCTCTGCTACAGCCTCATCCTTACTGGCGAAACCATCACCCTCAAACTGCCCCCGATCCGGATCCTGGTTTGGATTAAGGATGAACTCGTGCACCAGCCACTCACTGGAAGGCTGGTTAAATTGGACTAAATCCTCTTCCAATGCATACCAGGTGATATTTGTTCCTCTCTGGGTCTTCTGCTTTAGAGAGTCATCTATAAACAAACATGTTTTCTTTATTCCTATCTGTCCATGTATTCGAGAGGTTTTTTCATCAAAAAACTTAAGTTTCGAAGCAGATCTACCCATTGGATAAACCTCATTAATTTTTAAACTCACTACCTTCGGCATACCATTAGGGTTGATTATTTTTGCCTTAACCTTACCAGTAGAAGTTAGAGCAATCATTAATCGGTCAATTGTACCTGACGGTTCTATAACAATCACTCCTCCCTTAACAAGAGGCAAAATTGCCCTCTGATCATAGATATACCTTTCAAGGCGGCATATCTTCTCTGAACTACTGGAAGAAGCTAGAACCCCGCTGTCGAAACTATTAGGTTTTTTGATGGTAGATTCTTTATCCAGTATTACAGCTGGCGGGCCGCGGGTAGCTGGACCCAATGAACCTAATCTATTTAAAACTGGATTAGTCTCTATATTTAATCTATCAACTGGCCTAATTATCGGCTGAGACAAGTTATTGCTAACCGGCAAAACCTTTCCACCGGGGCGGTGGAATTGGTAAGTGCCTGTATTGACTGGGGTATTTTGATTCCAGCGGGTCGGTGGAATGGGCTTTTGACCAGTGGTAGTGCTTTCAGGCTCGCTAACAAGAGTTGAGCTGGCTACCACTAGAGAACCTCTGGTTTGTTGCTCATCTTGTTGACCAACTGGAGTTGAGCTGGCTACCACTAAAGAACCCCTTAAGCCTGGTTTAGTTTCTTCAAGCTGAGGTATGACTGCGCTAAGCGGAACTGCTCCTGCAGATCCTGAACTTACAGACTCAACTCTACTTAGTTTAAATTCTCCCTGAGGAGCAACATCTTGGACTATAGCTTTGAGCCTTTTTGAAGCTTTCTGGCTTGATTCAAGCTTATGAGCCGGCTCCCTCCATTCTGGTTCGTACTGGCTGGCTTTTTCCTTATGAAAACTCAAGGGCTCACCCATCTTTCGCTGGGAGGCGACGTTAACAGGCGAACCCTCGAAAATACGGTTGTTTGTGTAATTGCAACAGACAGCTTTACCTACTTCCTGCAGAATCTCATTGAGAAGTTGAGGCTGGACTTTGAGTTTAGCAAAATCAACTTTATTGTTAATTACTAAATATCCGGCCATTTCCTCTGCGCCCCAGCCTTCTCTAAACTTAGAGGCATAAAGATTAGTCCGGGGAGCCAAAAATACTGAATATTCATCACCCCTCTTGTAGAAATCAGCATCTATTCTCTCAGGGCTATAGCCTTTTTGGCCATAGCTTTCTACTGCAGCCATAACTGCTTCTTCAACGGCCTGGCGGTTTCTGCCCTTTATCAGCAAATGCTCAATTGGCCAAGAAATAACTGCACCTACCATGCCTTGGTCTATGTTACTTAAAGTTGTCAACTCCAACTGTTCTATCGGCAATGGCCTCAACATTCCTTGAAAATGAAAATGCTCAGGTATCGAGCGGGCAATGCTATTAAGCACAAAACTTACACCGGGAGCCTGCTCAATGAAATTTAAAGCTGAGTTAATTACAGCTTTTGAATCGATAGTTTCAGTTTGTTCGGCAGTATGTTTTCGCGAATTCACCACAAAGTTATGGTCTGGGGACCAGGCAAAAGGATTGATTAAAATCCGATATTTACGCCAATTAAAGCCTCTCTGGATAAGCGGCATAAACTCTGAACAAAGGTTACATTTCTTGCGGCCTTGGCTGGTTGATCTAGCTAAATCTAAATAGAGACGCTTTATGAAAAGATGAACAGTATCTAGCCTATAGGCTTTGATAAACTTCGGCAGGCGCTTGAGCATTTGCCAGCTATTCTTTGGCTCAGCTTCAAGATTTAAACCTCGCTTATAATTCTTACGCACATCGCGAGGCGCAGTATAAGTTAACTGATAAGGGCCGATTTTTTCAGTCTCCATGGCCGCGATTTCTTTAGAATTGACTAAACCAATAGCCCGCTGCTGATGCGAAAGAGCCTTTACAACATCGGTTAGACTGTAAATTCCTGTTCTATAAAGTAGTTGCAATAATAAGCCAGCACTAAAAGGATCAACTCTTCCTGTAAGCCTATGATGCCAGGACAACTCAGCGTCTTCGCTTCTGTTTTCACTTACTGTCGATGAACTTCCTTGCTGCTTTTCCTCTTCTTCATCCAATATCTGTTTAAATGTTTTACCGTCAACTGTTGTTTCTGCAGGTTTCTTCTTTTTCTTCTTTGTTTTCTTTATTTTCTCATCAGGTTTCTTTCCTTGAGATAACCTAGCGTCAAGACTCTCTTTAGCTGGATTTACTCTATCCGAACTATCGCTGCCACTGGGTCCGTTAACCGGACTGGCGGCTTGAGTTTGACTGACGGTTTCTTTGACCGGTTTAGCTTTCTCTCTTTTAGCCAATCTTAGCTTTGTTTCTTTTACCGGTTTTTCTTTTCTCTGAGGTAAAATCGGCTGAGCAACTGTCATTGCTGCTAGAGAAGGTAATTCGGTAAACATCTTTCGGTAACTTGTTCCTGTTAACCTTCCCTTGCGGTCAACAAATACATTATAAACCCGCATACCAGTAAGAAAAGAAACTGATGCCAATAAATATGGTATCAATACTAACGGCCCCACAGAAGTCATAAAGAATAAGCCGATGCCAAAACCGATAATTCCGGCAATTCCTAACAGGCTGTTAAAAGCTATACCTTTCTTTAACCCGAAAGGATGAAACAGCATCGTATTGTTAAAATAAGCCTTTTTATCATAACTGCTTAATTTAGATAATTTTATAGTAGAGATAAACTTAAAGATTTCATTAGAAGCATACCAGATACCTTTAAAGAACATCGGAACTAACGATACGTAAAAAGGAAAGGCAATAACTATATCCCTGGCCATAAGCAAGCCGGCCTTCCAGAAGCTGCCGGATTTACGCCAGTGTCGGACAAAATTATTAGTATTGATGGCTTCCATCAAGATAAGGCTGAAGATAATAAAGAAGGTCATCGGAGTCAAATAGGCAAACGGGCTAAACGGCGACAATCCCGGAAGAAGTATCAATAGAGCCAAAGCAAAGACTGATATAAAATAGTGAAACCATAAAAAAAGATGAGATAACTTTTTATCTGCCGGCAAATCAGGGTTGAAAAATAGAGAAAATTGGTTTCTATCCATCATAAACCGGGTGACGTTGTAGGCATAGCGCAATTCAGTATTGGCTATAGAAGAATCAAGCAAAGTAGGACGAGACCAGTGCATTAAGAACCAATCTATCTGGGTCGATTCAATCTTAGGCTGTTTGCCCTGTAAAACCAGGAATGAACCAGAATCTTCACCAGGAGGGGTAAATAGAATCGCTGCTGCTTCCGGCCGGACGCAAGCCTTACCGTAAAAGGTAAGCATTCCTCTTCGAGCCCGCTGAACATCAGAAGTCCAAACTTCCTGAGCAATAGCATAAATTGCCGTTACCGGGAAGACTCCCTTACCCGGCATAAACCTCTGGTCATTAGCCCCCCAAATCATCATCATCGGGTTAACAACTCCGATTTGCGGATTTCGGCCGTGAAAAGAAGACCACAATACTCGCCAAACATTCTGACCAGGATAAGTTCTTACTAAAGCATCGTAGTTGGTAGCTATCGGGTAATACATATAAAGGTTGTTACCGATGTATTGGTTTTTAACCGGCGGGATGGCCTGCATATCTTCGGGTAATTTGTGCTTGGCTATCACTACATCTACCTGATCAGTAGAAGTGATAAGATAAGCGATGAGAGTGGCGAACTCCATATTCTCCTGTAATTTCTTGAAAGCCTTTTTCTCTAAACCGAACATTGAACGTAGGATTAACTCTACATTTTTCTTCTTCCAAGCTATGAACTCATCGGCCCACTGCCGGGGAGCTTTTCCGGCATAATCAGGGATAGCCGAAAATTGTTGTTTAAGCTTATCAATTGCGCTGATTTCGGCTAACTTTCCTTGATCATCAAGAGTATAGGCATCTCCACCAGACCAAATTCCAGTAACGTGCATAATATGACGCATCTTGGCATCAACTAAGCGCCGGTAGGAGGGATACTTACGCACAAATTCCTCCTCTTCTCTGGTACGTTTTAACTTAGTCGATAATATCTGATAAGCATCGGTGGGGCTTAAGTAGCGATCTTGTTTGCGCATATCTTTAATAAAGTCGTAATAACTGAAATCACCGAGTTGGTTACTAACATAAAGGTTATATTCGAATTGATCCATAGCCATGGATTCGGTAACGCTAAAGTTACTGGAACGTAACTCATTTACCCATTCGTTAAATATTTCGATAACGCCAGTCAGAGCTTCTCTATCCTTAGGGCTTTGTGAAAATAAGCCTGGCTGGTTTTTATCTCCGATGAGAATAGCTGGAAGGTTATCCCACTCATCTATATTCCTTAAAGCTTTTGAGACATCCGGCCGGCCAGTCCTCTCTTCGATTAAATCTAATACATTTCTCCATTCATAATCACGGTGCTTACGGGCTAAATAACCAAGAAGATTACTCTGTTGGACGGCTGAGCTGGACGATACCTTACGCTTAGTCGGCTTATCGTCAAAAGTACCGGAAAAAATATAATCTTCAAGACCAAAGAAATACTTCTCTCTAAAGCCGTGGACATTACTACTGTTAGGCTCAATGACAGCATAAACATCGGGCAAAGGCTTCTTTACGCTGATAGTGAAAAACTTATTATAGATTATCTCCTGAGCCAGCTTAGAGCGAGGATGAACAAACCTACCACTTTTTTCTCCCTTCAAGGCTCTAAGCCAAAGGTCTCGTTCCCTAACACTTAAGTAAGCTCGTTTATGCATCCAAAGGATATCATAAGTAAGTGACTCAGCTACGCTCTGGCCATTGGGTAAAAGTGGCATAAATTTGCTTTCAACAGCCATAAATTCTCTAAACCAGCGGGCGTAAAAGTTCTGCCAATGCAAACCGAAAATCCTTAAAGGATTAAACAACGAGGCCCAGCCGGTAAGTGAGCGGGCGGTTTTGCTCCAGAGTTCTTCCTGGAGGCGCCAGTAACTACGTATCGATATTGCAAAGTGATATGTAGAGATCATTGTCGGAAAGGCGGTCAATAGAAGTAAACCTAAGCCGATCCAGAAACCTATTGTGGCAAATTGAACTGAGGCCAAGCTGCCAAAAAGATGGTGGACCATAATTCCGAAAATATAAATACCGCTTACGCCTAAGATTGAACTCCAGAAAAACTTCTCCTTAATGCTAGTCATATTAGCAAAGAGGATAATGATTAAAGCCGGAGCAACTACTACCATCACTGAACCAATAGCTAAGTAGGGCGTATATACTATTACCCCAACCCCAGCAAAAAGCACAGTCACAATTAATAATCCGGCACTCAAACGGGCTAAAGGATTCTTGATTCCCCAGTATTTAGCTAACTTAAATAAAGGATAGGCAATCCTGATTAAGTAAAGGTGACTTATTCCGGCCCATTTCCTAGTCAACCGATCAGCCCAGGTCGCTTCCGGTGACTCCTCTGCAGTCAGCTTAAGAGTTCCTTCGTTTATCCGATCAATAATCTTTCGCATCGGCCGCTCTAGGCGTCCTCTTAATTGTTCTACTCTTTT
The DNA here is from genome assembly GCA_964637815.1 of uncultured Planctomycetia bacterium. Taxonomy (GTDB): domain Bacteria; phylum Omnitrophota; class Gorgyraeia; order Gorgyraeales; family Gorgyraeaceae; genus Gorgyraea. The sequence goes on along the minus strand of CAZWYD010000019.1, from coordinate 10,247 downwards.
TTCAGATTGTTTAATTTTAAGCTTATCATTATCATTCCGGGCAGCCTTTAAATCAAACTTAGCCACCTCTAATTCATTAGTTAGCGGCAGAAGCGGCCGGGCTAACTTGACTGCCTTATTAAAATTAACACCTTGTTGAACCAGCCAATCTTCAAAAATCAGCTCTTTCTTTAAAATCATATCGAACAAATCATAAAAATCTAACTCGTTGAAAACATCTACCAGGCGTTTTTTGGGTTTCTCCCAAGGAGAACGCTGGGTTACTTCATTAAACTCTTGAAGACCGACACCTTTAAGAAGTACCTGGAATAAAGTCATATAATTCTTTACATAACCTAAAATCTTATCTCTACCGGTATTTTTATTCTCTAGCATCTGATTAATTCTCCGAGCCAGATACAACACAAAAGAGATGATAACTGAATACTGACCTGTAGAGTGGCCTTGAGTCTTAGAAGGCGGCGTTGAAATCAAAGTGGTAATAATCAACTCTCTTAAGCTCATGGCTTGAGCATTTTTATAAAGCGGATAAGGATTATGTTTTATGTCGGCCTGGGAAGCTTCTTTACCTTTTATTCCTTCAAGCAAATGAGGAAATACAGCTATAGCTTTATAAATTCGAACAAAAACGCTATCGAATGCCCGACCAATAACCTCGCTGTCAGTTAACACTCCCTGATAAGTCCGGTTAAAAATGTAATCAAATACCGGCCGCTGAACTTTCTCTCTGATTATGTCCTGAATATAATCAACCATACCTAAGTAACTGCCTGCTTTAGCAAAGCTAATCAGTTCGGCTTCTGAGAATATCCGCTCATTTACAAGGTAGCGCAAGATTCGCACCTCAGGAGTAGGCGGCAACTTACTAAGCGTATCTTTATCCACTAGGCCTTCTTTGATCTGGGCTAAAACTTTGTTTTGAGCCAAATTCAAAAGGCTTCTTTCCAAATTATGCCAAATTAAAGAGTTGGATCTATAATTGGTATCTAAGATAGTTTTTCGCTTGAGCTGATAAGTTAAGGCTTTATCAAAATCATCAAGGCTTATTAAACCATTAGCTATTAGCTGCTCTATCACCAAAGCCTCAGGATAGCCTCTCTTAGCTGCCATCTCAATAACTGCTTTGGCTGACTGACCTGGTTGTCTTAACTCGAAGGCTCTGGCCAAGCTGCACGGATCAACTTCCTCTTCAGTGAATGAGAGCCTTCCAGCCTTAACCACTCTAGCCACTATCTCTGCCTCGAGTTTAGAAAAATCAGAAGAAATCAAATAGTCTTTAAGCACTTGCAGCTTTTCTCTTTTGGAACCAATTAGTTTGGATAATACAAACGGTCCGGCTACTTCGCGCAAGACTATAAGCTTTCTGGCTAATTCTCTTGAGACTACAGCCTCTAATTGTGCGGCTTGAGCTGTATTTGCATTCTTAGCCCTGAATATTCTAAATACTTTAACTAATACCCTGAAAACAAAAGGCATAACAAGTAAAAACAGCAACAATCCAGCCAAAATAATTGCTGTCTGCTGTAATATGCTTCGTTCAAGATCAACGTATACATTTTTTTCAAGCTCAGGATCTTGATGCATATTTAAATCTACTAGCTCACCCTTCTGGTTAATGGTAGTGAAAATCTCCTCAATATCCTGACCATCTTTGCTAATCCGATTGCCGGTCAACAGACGGGCCAATAAAGAGTTAGAAAATTTATCGGCCAGAGTCCGTGAATCAGTATCTCTACGGATAAAGCGATTTAAACCCTCACCTTCAATGATCGCCCAGACCCGGCCATCGCGGATAATTCGGTGTTTTCGAGAATATACCGGAGTAGGTGTTTCAAAGTTCTCAGAAATCATAATATACTGATGTGGTTTACCATCACTACCCTTTTCCTGATAGTAAAGCCGGGTTTCGAATTTACTATGCAAATATTCTTTAGTTCCAGTTTGCTCGATAAATTCCGGAGGAAGTTTGAATTTTAAATCTTCTTTGACGATAACTGAGTGACTGGGAGTCTCATAAAGGCTGTAGTAAAGGATAACTGCTTTTGGCCCAAGAAAGTATTGATGGTCTAATCTTCCGTCTAGGCGTAAAGCCATATAAGCTAGAGAACGATCACTCTTGTCGTCAACATCGTAAACTACAAAGCCCCCTTGGGATTCAGGGTTGGTTGACTGAGAAGCCCAATTACTCCTCTGCCAGTTACCTTTAGCATATTTAGCAGAATCAAGGCCTTTATCTGGATCATAGGGGTGTTTATAGACTGCTTCAGCAATATCAAAACCTTCAGCAACATTGTTTAACTTGGAACCGTACAAGAAAGAAGTAATCCAACGCGGCTGGCCGATTAAATTGCCCTCTCCATCTTTTCCGTATCCATCCAAACGCAATACATTCATTCCCTGGCCGGCCTTACCTAAACGGTACTTATCGAATACATAACGCCAATTGGAAAATTTACTTATCCGGCTTTGCAAAGGCTGGTAGTTCTGGCTAAAATCTTTAGAGTTAAAGCTAAAATCGCTGTCTTGGAATAACTCATGGGCTAAAGGATCAAGTACGGTTAAATCATAGAAGAATACATTTTGCCGGGTTGACCTGGCTTCAATATCTGCTAAGTTAAGCCGCTTTACGCCTTTAAAAGAAGTAACCTGAAATGGCTGCCATTTTCCTCCACCATTAAGAATAGCCGTAAGCGAGTTTTTACCGATTCCGTATTTATCGTGACCAAACATGTGAGCAGCCAGAACCGGCTGGCCATCGGCCTCGAATACCTGCATATTTACATTACCCCGGAAATCGCGCCAGGCTTTATAGTTAACCTCTGTTGTTTTCTCCAATACACCAGCGCTATTTTCTTTCCAGAAAATTGCCCGGTTCTGAGAAATAATCCACTTATTCTTCTTCCAATCAATCCTTTCAAGTGTACCTTCACCAATATCATATTCTTTACCGTCAAGGTAGTATTTAGTAGTAACTTTAGCCGGTACCTCTAATATTTTTAAGGCTGTAGCATGAATCTGGCTACCTTCATAATCTATGTATTCTTTACGATCGATAGCCAAACCTTCAGCTTCTAGGGTTCCGTTAGGGATATGGATTTTATGCTGGGTAAAGGCGATAAAATTATCTAACTGCTGAGGATTTAGAAGTTCACCGTTAGCCTTGGTAGCAAAACTGACTGGTGCGAATAGATCAAACTCCTCGCCGTTTAAGTTGGTTATCGGGCCAGTTACTTTTAGGTGCCATCTTTGTTTTACATAACGGTTGTGTTTATCCCTATCTTCTACCTTGCCTATTCCTTTAAAAGATTCAATAACCACTGACTTCTCAGGGGTGACATAGCGGGATATAGTAACTGTATCAAATAAGCCGCTATTTTCACTTCTAGCTAAATCAAAGCGTAAACTAAAGCCCGGGTTGTCTTTATTGGGATTGGGGAAATCCCTGCTTCTTTCCACTTCAATATCCATAAACCCTACACTTTTCTTAAAAAAGCCGTCTTCGGTAAGATAATTGGAAATAATCGCTCTGGGGATATCGCCTTTGCCTTTATCCATACCATGCATTGCTCTGGTAAGCACTTCTGGATTCTCACTTAATAAATCTTTATCGGGAGCTAATAGTTCAAGGTCAAACCAAATAAACTTTTTGCCGTCTTTAGGATCTGAAATATAATCAAAACGACCGCAACTATCCACCTTTCTATAAATGCCATCAATTTTTGATTTCAACTCCCGAGAGAAGTCGGCATAGTCTAAGTCAAAAGAGCGGTGAATTCTCCAGAAGGCATTAAACTTATCGTTAGCTTCGTCTTTTTCGACGATAAAAGTGGCTCCACTTCCGTCTTCAACTCCAAAATATTCTTTCAATACACGCTTATTAACCATAAATAGCGTTTCGTCATAACCTGCAATTATTCCCTCTTTTCCTTTTACTACACCAAACTTTCTTCCTGGCTCTCCGTCGGTTGCATGGGTTTGAACCATCCTGAATTTGACAGCCTCATCTCCTATCGCCAGCTCATAATCTCCGGTAATCCGAGCGTAGTGGTCGATTCTTGAATCAAGGATAACTTCTTTAACTTCATCCTCTTCGACTTTAACCTTTACCTTCACCGCCACGCGGCCGGTTTCAGTAGTATTAGGAATAGTTTTTAAATCATTCAAAAGCGCTATATAGGTTCGGTAACCCTGACTGTCTAGCTCTTCATCAATTTCAAAAAGCTGAGCATACTCTTCATCTTTCATAAGGCCTTTGCGAACAAGATATAGCCTTGATTCATCAGGATCGCTAGCAAAATTCTCATCTCCGGCCACAACTAAATCTTCAATGTCTATTTCTACCTTTTCCCCAGACTCACTGCTAGCCTTTAGGCTGATTTTGGCACCCTTAAACTCTATAGAGTAATGATCAATATCTTCAGCCTTAACTATCAAGGCTTTCTTATCGTTCGGCTCCTCCTTTCTCTCAGCTACAACTACTCTCTTTAGGCCGTCAGCTTCAGGATAAAAGAAAGCTGCTAGCAACTCTTGGGGATTATCTTCATCGGAATAAAAACGCATAATTTCTACTCCCCGAGGATCAAGCACAGCCAGCCTTAGCTCTCGACCTTTAATGTCTACTATCCGATAAGGCTCTAATTCTTTCATTTCTCCAGCTTCATCTTTTAGTTTTAGGATTTCCGGTGGATCCCATTGATTACCCTCTTTATTTACAAACTGAAGTTGATAAATATCGCTCAAATCTTGAGTAAGGTCAACGAAACCAGTATCGCTATAATCAATTTTAAAAGACCCGAACATCTCAATACCGTTCTTTTCTACTAGTTTACCCGGATTAGCTCTGAAAGCTGGTTGGCCAGTTACTTCTTCTAACTCACCATTTATATTCTTCATCTCAAGTGATCTTTTCTCTTGAGTAAACACTGCTCGAAATCGATCGCTTTCCTTATCAGGGTATATCTTAATACCTTCAATAGAAGTTCCATCGATAACTGCAAAATACCGCCGGGAATCAGTATCTTTTCGATAAACCAACTTATACCATTTACCGTCAACTAAGAAAGAGGCTAAACCATAAGAATCAGCCACCCACTTATTCAATTTAAGATTATTAAAGTCAGCTAAAGAGCCCTCAAAGTCATAAATTCTAGATACATTTCCATCAGGAGTAATAAACTCGATTTCTGGGTTAGGAGAAGCTTGAGGATAAGCTCTTATCCCGGTAACCCCGGTTCCTTTTATCAGACCAAAGTAGCGATGTCGGTTTTCCGGGCCGATTTCTTTAACTATCGGATCAAAGTTTTGGCGATGGGTAATTATGTAACTTATCGCATCGTCTCCACGCTTAATAAGGTCAATTAATTTCTTAGCTTCAGCTGGTTTAAGATTTTTAACTATATCCAAAAGCTCAATTATACCAATTATCTTAGAACTCCCAGCTAACTCTCCCAGCTTGAAATTCTTCAAATTAGCTAAAGTAGGTCTTGGGTCGCTACCCCCAAGTTCATAGTGATAGATACTGGCTGAACCATCACTTTCAAGGCCCTCTTTTAAGTTTTTAATCACTAACTCTGGTTTAGGACGGGCATTAGTAGCAAAACTCAAACCTTCAAAACTGGTTCCTTCAACGATTCCGAAAAATCGCTCGCGTTCAGTTTTTGCTGCTAGCTGATCATCAAAGTTATAGCGATAAACAATGACATGAGTCCGAAAATCACCGTTTTGATCGCCTTCGGCAACTATCTCATAGGTAACTGTGCCGTCAGGGAGCTGGCCGCTTATTCTTACTGTTAAGCGTCCAATTCTTACAGAATCAGCCACATATTTCATATCGCGAGCTTTATCGATTTCTAAAGTTTTCTCATGTTTTAATTTCTCAAGTAGAGTATCTATCGAACCTAAATACTGATAAATTTTCGAGCTTATCCGGTCGGGATTAAGGATTTCTATTTCAGCTATAGGTAAAGCCTTAGGATAAAAGATTAAGCTCTCAGAGCTGTCTCCTTGAGCAATGCCAAAATATAGGTACTCACCAAAAAGATCACTTAGGACCGGATCAAGATTACGTTTACGGATAATTCTATAGGCTATATCATCGATCTTAATTCTTCCGATAAAATCAGAAGAAGCTACTCTTTGGCCCAGTTTTAAGCTCCTTAAGTCTAAGTCTTCTATATTTTCTATGTCAATCTTATAGGAAGTAGAAGTTCCATTAGGATTAACTATATCAACTATTCCGTAAGGCTTTGCTCCGGCATAAATACGAACTCTGTCTCGGGAACCACCAAGTTCAACACCAAAATAACGATCACTAACTACGGTATTTTTCTTTACCAACACTTCCCTTACCAGATTATATCTAATCTTTTCTCGGCCTCTCTGAACTACGCCTTCTCCTAAATCCATAGAATAACCTAAGAATCCTAAGTTATCTAAAATCTTTAACTTACCCTTAGCCGGATCAAAAATGAAGTAATAAAGTTCTTTTAAAGGCTTGTTGGTATATTCAGAGTATTTAGGCTCAAATCCTCGCTCAAGAGGCTTAAGCAGATGATCAATGCTAGAGACTGGTTTTTCAGTTTCCAAAGCTAGTATTCCATCAACCATCCAATCTCTTCCCAAGGAATCCTTTATTTTTCTCCGGCCAAAATATAACTCATGGATATCTAGACCCCTGAAAACAATTGATTCATTATCTTCTATCCGATCGAGCTGGCTGCCTTCCTCTAGATGTTGGTTAATATAGAGAGTCTGCCATTTAAGCTGATCTCTGACTGCTTTTAGCATCTCTTTCAATTGAGCCTTTCGCCAACCATAATCTTTAGCTTCCTTAGAACCTTGACAATATCTCTTGCTGCTGAAATAATCAAAGTGATCAAAGATTTCTTCCGGTACATCAATTACCGGCTGTGTGCTAGCAATTACCTCATCGGTCTTCTCATTAGTTAACTTAACCACATTTAGCTTATCAACTGGAAATACTTTATCGCCATTAGCTAGAGTTCTTACTAGTTCATCTTTACCCTTATTAGCAGTTAAGAAGGTTCCATCGGGGAGCCTTCGATCTTTGCCTTCATAGTCAACTACTGTTTTCTCAACTTTCCAGTCTGTTTCCTCAGCCAAAGAAGGATCCATGGTTATGGTAAAGGTAATTAGATCTTTCACTGATGGTAGTCGGTAAACCTTATCGTTAATCTCAATTAATACTCGCTTTTGTGAATCAAAGAAAAATTTTATTACTCGTGATCTTCCATATTGGACTGCTTCATCGTGCATAACGCTTGAGTCAAACTTAACTATTCCTTGACGGCCCCAATAAACTATGACTCCAGTTGCCTGAATCGGACTCTGCAATGAGAAATCTACTGTTTTTAGATCGTATTGACTACGCTCACCATCAAGTAGCTGCTTAGCCCACCAATCATAATAAAGAATTGTATTATCCTT
>CAZWYD010000019.1:0-2701 GCA_964637815.1 uncultured Planctomycetia bacterium | reverse complement strand
GCAGTAGTAAAGCTGGCCCTTTATGTCATCAATCATATCGCCAATACTATCAGGATATAAATATTGAGGCCCGGTTTGAGGATTTCTAACTCCGTCCCTAAGGTAATCTAGGACAACTGAAAGTACATTATCGCCTTTGGTTATATCTTTGCGCAAAGGAGCAGTTAACTCTATTAAATCAGTCATCTTGGTTCGGTAAGGCTCAAACCTTCTGTAGTTGTAATAGTAACGGCAACAACAAAAACTGTAAAAAGGATGGACAGTTATAGTCTTGTCATCCTTGGTTCGCGAGGCTAAAAAGTAGTATTTGCGATTTCTAACTACCTTTTCTTTACTGTTAAGGATAACTTTGGCTAAAGATTGAAGATCTCGATAGCCGTCATTATCAAAGGTTACCCGCCATTGCTTATTTATTCGTTTAGCCTCAGCGATTCTCGCTCCGCTGCGGCGATCATAGATGAAAAGCTGTCTCTCTACTAAACCATTTCCTCTACCCTTAGTTGCACCCTGCATAACTATCACATCATCACCAGCTGGTAAATTGATTCTCCGACCATCGGAAAGGGTAAGCGTTTCATAACGGCTCCTTCTGCCTCCGACAATAAAGTCTAAATCAATCTGCCTAAAGTAAGCTACAATATCTCCCTTTTCTATGACTCGTATTTCAGGAGCTTTAATTTGTTTGTAGGCTTTGGCGCCAAAGTCTCCGGCTAAACTATCAGCGACCCAGAAAAACTTCACATTTTCAGGTGCAGCCTTATTCAGATAGTGCTTAAAATACTCCGGTAAAGCTCCCCATTTGTTTCTGTTCCAGAATATTAAGACTGATTTTCCTTTTCTATAATCAAGAACTTCTTTTTTGTACTGTTGCCAATCTTCAAGATAAGGAACACCGTCTCTGGACCTAAGGGCCGATGCCCTTGAGCTCTCAACTCCTACCTTAACTGATGGAGCTCGTTCAGTTATCTTTAAGATAACTTCTCCTATACTGGCATCAATTTTTTCTCTTAGCTCTCTAGGTATCATCTCGCGGATTAAAAACTTGTTTGAGTCTAAAGGATATTTTTCTTTGGCTTTAAGCTTACCCCAGACATCACTTAAAGTTCTTGCTGCTATTTTAGCTTTTCCTTCTGGATTATAAACACCCCACCACTCTTCATGAAACTTTCCATCGCTAGCAGCCGGCATATTAGGATAGTGACCCTGGTCTTGTTTTTTAGGCTCAGCACCTTCGCCTTTCCACTTATCAGGGTGATCCATAAAGCTCATAAGACTAAACCCGGAAATAAGTGGGTATTCATAGTCCTTGCTCTTAATTGCTGCCTCAACTATCTCGTGTATGAGCTGTAAGATAGTTTCTTCCTGCATCTGTTGATCTTCAGCTTCTTTATCAGCATCCCAAGAGTCTTCAGCAAACTCATAGATATGCATAGCCGGAGGTGCCACTCGATCCTGGAGAGATTTTTCAATCTGCTTTCGTTCTTGGGCCGGAATATTTTTCTTGGCAGACTCTTTGAGCTGTTCTTTGTTGTCAACTTCAACTAAAAGTTTGTAACCTTCTTGAATATCACGCCAATCTTTAAATAAGCTGCCAAAGCTAGCCTTGCCATTTACTTTTTCGCGATACACAGTCAAAAACCAAAGATCAAAAGAATCAGTCATATAGACCACTCTTTTTCCCCATTCTAAATTAAAACCTCTGCCAAACTGCATGCCGGGAATTTCAGCATTACTAATCGCTATAGGATGTTTTGAGTCGTGAGCTTTAGCTATCTGGGCTGTCTTGTTAGCAAAAATATACCAAATCAAAGACCGAGTATTAAGAGTATCCTTCTCATAGTAATCGAGTAGATCGTTCTTTACCTCTTCATCAAAGATAGTTAACTGATTCTCAATAACCCAAGCTGCCAAATCTTTAGTTTTGTAACGTTGCTCTAAAATATTAAACACTGCTGTTTTTGTCTTTTTATCAGTCGAAAGCTCCATCTTCGAAGCTTTAGTTAGTTTTCTAAATTTTACTAATATCTCTCCTTGCTGGTTAATGTATCCTTGGCTCAATAAATGCCCAAATATAGCCTTAGCATCAAGGCCAGCATCAGAAAAGTCTGATTCAGCTACAGTTGCTTTATTAGCAAAAAGAAGGTTATATTCATTCCCCCAAACTAATATCGAGATTGCCGGATGGTTTTTGGTAGCAGCTATGTATTCTAAATAGCTACCATCGGAAAGATTAGGTAATCCTATGTCGTTACCTAAGTCTTGATAGACTCCGGTAGGAATCCTATGCTCAGCGTAAGCCCCTTCATTTAAAGGAAAAGCATAACTTACTCCAATTTTAGCCTCAGCCAACTTATCCAATATTAACTTTGTAGGTGGCAGGTAAAAATGGACTTGGTTTACACCTAGTTCCTTAAGACGCTCTATATAACCATCAATTACTACCTCATCCCTTTCAATAATAAACCTTTCATCAGCAGTAACTCCCCTTTGTAAAACTAACTTATCGTCTTTCAAGAAGCTTTCTAATTTAACCATGTCTTCGGTCAGAGTCGAACGCAGCTCAGCTATTCTTGCCTGTCTATCTAGTCTTTCTGCATCGACAAAACCAAACAACAACCCTAAGGGCAAGCTAAATTTACCAGCGATAGGTATAACTGGCAGGCCTAAAGAAGAACTATCCTCAACTGGCGGTGCACGGGCT
>CAZWYD010000018.1:7741-19225 GCA_964637815.1 uncultured Planctomycetia bacterium | reverse complement strand
AAAGAACATTTAAGTAAGGCTTTTATCCAACGTATTGAAGATTTTGAATCTTCTTTGGGATTTTTTTCTGTTTACGGTGTTGTTGATTCTGAAGATGATGATAATGGCTCTATCCCGAGCATTGTGTCTATATTTCCTTCGAACGATTTGGATCAATTGCTCGATCCATCTAATGATGGATCAACGGTGCTTGTAATTATGAGGAGTTTTGAGAATGTTAATGGAAGAACTCAGACGATAATTACCGCTATGGAACCAGCCTTTCTAGATCATTGGGAAAAATGGAAAAATTCTAAAACAGGAAAGAGGGCAGATTCATATTATGAATATAAAAGGTGTCAGGTAAAAAGAATTGAAAAAAGGATTTTAGATTACTATCCAGAATATAAGAATACCTATCGGACTGTTGACGCTTCGTCTATACTAACATACAGGGACTATTTAAATTCACCTGATGGATCGGCATACGGAATTAAACAAAAGATTGGACAGTTTAATCTATTTGGAAAGTTACCCTTGAAAAATGTTTATGCAGCTGGACAAAGCTCAGCTCTTCCTGGGGTGGTTGGGGCAATGATGTCTTCATTCATAATCAGCCGAACTATTGTTGGACGTGAAAAATATGATAGTTTTATTAGGAAAACGATAAAAAGATGAGACGAGTTGTAATATCTGGGATAGGCACGATCGCTCCTTTGGGGAGGGATGTGCTTTCTCTTGTAGAAAAAATTGAATTAGGCCAAAGTGCTGTTAGCTATATGGAAGGTTGGGATGCTTATTTAGGCTTAAACAGTTTAGTCGCGGCGCCGGCAGAACTTAAAGATGAAAAAGCTATACCCCGAAAAAATCGCCGATCAATGGGCCGAATGGGTATCTTTGCTGTCCAAGCTTCCCAACAGGCTATAGCAGATGCTGGTTTATCAAGTGATATCATTTCGTCTGGTAGGACAGGTTGTATCATTGGTTCAACAATGGGCGGGGCGGAAACCATGAACGATACATTTGAAATAATGATTCCGGAAAAGGACCTTTCAAAATTATCCGCAATGAATTTTTTTCGGTGCGTTTCACACACCGCAGCTATGAATGTTTCTCAATATTTTGGGATAAAAGGATATGTCATGGCAACATCTGCTGCTTGTGCTTCTGCCTTGCAAGCAATAGGGACTGGGTATGAGTTAATTCAATCTGGCAAGCAAGATGTTTTATTATGCGGAGGGGCCGAAGAACTTCATCCAATCATTACGGGTTCTTTTGATATTCTATTTGCTACTTCTACACATTACAATGATGCACCGAAAAAAACTCCTAGACCATTTGATAGAGATAGAGATGGTTTAGTATGCAGCGAAGGCAGCGGTATTTTAGTTCTTGAAGAATATGAACAGGCCAAGAGACGCAAAGCAAAAATATATGCCGAGGTTGTCGGGTATCATACTTGCGGAAGTGGAGTCCACGTTAGCCAGTCGAACAGAGAATCAATGTCTTATTGCATGAGAGAGGCTTTGAAAAGCGCAGAGATGAATGCAAAAGATGTGGATTATATTAATGCTCATGCAACTGCGACAATGCATGGTGACCAAGAAGAGAGCATGTCAATAAAAGAAGTGTTCGGTAGTAACGTTCCGGTTAGTAGTTTGAAAGGACATATAGGCCATGCTCTTGGCGCATCAGGGGCCATTGAGTTGATAGTGACCTTATTAATGATGAAAAAGAATAAAATATATCCGACTAGGAATTTAGATAATGTTTCTGATGAATGCCAAGGGATAAATCATGTTATGAACGCAACGAATCAAGATGTAAGTACGATACTAAAGAACTGCTTTGCCTTTGGAGGCATAAATGCATCTTTAGTTTGTAGTAAAATTCTATAATAAATAAGGAGAGGATGATAATGGATAATAAAGAAATCATTCAAAAGGTAAATCAGGTTTTTGAGGAATCCTTCGAGATTGAACAAAAGGATTTGCAGTCGGATAAAAATGTTTTTGAAGATTTAGGCTTGGACAGTTTGGATGTTGTCGATCTTATTGTTGCTCTTCAGAAAAAGTTTGGAGTTAAGATTAGGGATGATAGTCGGGTAAGAGAAATTAGAGTACTTGGAGACATCTATAAGTATATAGATGCTTTATATCAAGAAGGAGCGTTTCTGCCGAGTGAAAAAAAACCCAGTGCCGAATAAATTTAAATTAGTAATTCTAAATTTATTTTTTTATAGTGGGCTTGTTTTGTTTTCGTTCACTGCTGTTATTCTTGGAGTATTATTTATTTTTTTTGCTTCTTTAGCACGCCCCAGGCGTGTTTTTCTAAAGAGGTTACGGCATACAATGATTTGGTACGGAAGGGTTGTTGTCTATATTCTTCCGTTTCCCTTTATTAGAATAAAGTATAAAGATTTTTGGGCAAAGAAAGAGTCCGGGCCGTTTATATTTATCTGTAACCACCGGTCATCGTCAGATCCATTCTTATTCGCATTTTTACCTTGCGAGAGTATCCAAATCGTAAATATATGGCCTTTTAAGTTACCTTTTTTTGGTATTTTTGCGAAGCTGGCAGGTTATTTAAGTGTTCGAGAGATGTCTTACGACGATTTTTCTCAGCAAGTGACAAGATTATTGAATGATAAAGTTAATGTTATTTCATTTCCGGAAGGAACTAGGGCCAGGAATAATATATTAGGACAATTTTATAGTTCAATTTTTAGAGTAGCTTTTAAAACAAAATGTCCTATTGTCCCTGTGTGCATTACCGGAAGTGAAAATATCCCACGTAGGGGTTCGATGTTGTTGCGCCCTGGGACCATCAAGATTCATAGATTATCTCCGTTATATTGGGAGGATTATAAAGATCTTACGCCATTTACTTTAAAGAAAAAAGTGAGAGATATTATTGAGAGAGAAACTGTTAGAATGGATACTGCATGAAGAAAGATTTATATAAATATAGTGATATTGCCTTTAAGGATTGCGATTCAATATTAAATGTTCAAGAATCGAGGTTGAGGTCTCACTTTGAATATTGTCGAAATAACTCTCCTTTTTATAGAGAACTTTTTAAAAAAATGGGTAATGATTTTCCAAATGTAACTTTAGGGCAATTGAGAGACTTTCCTTTTACAGAGAAATCAGATATCGAAAGGTGTAATGATGATTTTTGTGCGGTTCAATTATCAGAAATAGTTGATGTTGTGTTTTCTTCGGGGACTACAGGAAGACCCATAAAAATAGTGTATACGGATTTTGACTTAAAAAGACTCGCTTATAATGAAAAACAATCATTTCAAAGTTGCGGGTTGACGAATAAAGATGTTGTTCTTTTAACTTGCACAATGGATAGGTGTTTTGTGGCAGGCTTGGCATATTTTCTAGGCATTACGAGCTTGGGTGCTTCGGCGATAAGAAATGGACATGGAAGTTTAGACAGTCACATGGAGGTTATTCGTCGAATGAATCCTACAGCCATTGTCGGAGTGCCAACTTTTATTAGAAAGTTAGCAATATATATGAAAAGTGAAAATAACGACCCTTCAAAAACAATGATTAACAAAATAATTTGTATCGGAGAGCCGTTGCGAAACAATAAAGTTGAATTGTTAGAGGTAGGAGCAGAGCTACAAGAAATGTGGGGCGCGAAAGCGTTTTCAACTTATGCATCTTCTGAGACGATAACAACATTTTGTGAATGTGAGGCTCAGAAGGGCGGACATCTCCATCCTGATTTAGCTATTGTTGAAATAATTGATGATAAAGATGGTATCCTTCTTGATGGTGAGATCGGTGAGGTGGTAGTTACTCCATTAATGGTTGAAGGCATGCCTTTAATAAGATACAAAACTGGAGATCTAAGTTTTTTAATTAATGAGCCTTGTTCTTGTGGAAGGAATTCCTCTCGATTAGGGCCTATCTTGGGACGCAAGAAGCAAATGATGAAAGTAAAAGGGACAACTTTGTATCCCCAAGAAGTATTTGCAGCGTTAGATACTATTAAGAGCATTGAGGAGTATTATCTCGAAGTGACAGAGGAGAACGATCTCTCTGATAATATAGTCGTGCATGTTTTTGGTAAAGTTATTCTAGATGATTTAGCAGCATTACAAGATAAATTACAGTCTAAATTAAGGGTTAAACCTAAGATAGTTTTAGAAAAAGAAGATATTATCAAAAGAAAAGTTTATTCACAGGAAAATAGAAAGCCTGTTAGATTTTTTGATAGGAGGTAAAGATTATGAAAGGCTGCCATCAAAAAGTATTTAATGTTGATTTTTCTCGTGACGAGATAAGAGATGCAAAAGATAAGGGATCCCTTTTATCTTTAGAAATTGAGTTTAGCACAAGATGTAATTTTGTATGTCCGTATTGTTATTCTCAAAAACATCTTATAAGTGATAAGGAAATAACTCAAGATGAGATAAAGAACGCTATTATTCAAGCAAAGAATCTTGGGGCGAGGAAAATAATAATTCTTGGCGGAGAACCTTTACTTTACCCGGATATTCTGAACATGATAAATTTCATCAATGGTTTAGATATGGAAATTGAAATGTTTACAAATGGATCCAAACTCACAGATGATATAGCAAGAAAGCTATTTTCTTGTGGAGTGAATATAGTTCTGAAACTAAATTCTTTTAAAGAGGAAACGCAGGATTTATTGACAGGCGTCAATGGGTCATTTTGGCTCATGAAAGATGCCTTGGATTCCTTGAAGCGAGCTGACTATCCATCCAAAGATAGATATTTAGCGGTTAGCACAATTATTTGTAATCATAACATAGATGAGCTTCCTGATATGTGGGTATGGCTGCGTGATCAAAATATAATTCCTTATTTTGAGATGATAACTCCACAAGGACGGTTCAACAGCAATAAGTGGTTGGCTGTAGACTCAAGCCGAGCGTATAAGCTATTTCAACAAATAGCGGATATCGATAGTAGCCAATATGGTTATCAGTGGGATCCTCAGCCACCTTTAGTAGGCAATAAGTGTCTTAGGCATCAGTACTCATGTTTCATTAATTCCTTAGGTGAAGTTTTCCCTTGTGTGGGGGTTACTGTATCTTTGGGTAATATAAGAGATAAGAGCCTAGCTGGGATACTGAATAATAGCGAAATTATAGAGGATCTTAAGAATTATAAGAAAACGATTAAGGGCCCATGCAGAGAATGTCATAAATTAGATAAATGCTATGGTTGTAGGGGGGCGGCCTATCAAGCTACCGGTGACTATTTGGCTTCAGATCCTTTTTGTTGGAAGAATAGCAATAAGCAGGAAGAGATTGTAAAATTGCCAATTAGTGTTGAGAATATAATTCCTCAGAAAGGGCCAATGAGAGTTATCGATTCCCTGATGAGTGTATCTGATCGAAAAGCAGAGGCAGCTGTTCTCATAACGAAGGACATGCTTTTTGTTAGAGAGGATGGGTTGCTTGAAAGTGCGGTTTATCTTGAAATGATTGCACAGACGATGGCTGCGTATGATGGTTTTAAAAAAATGAGGTCTCCTGAATTCAAAGTAGAGGGTTTTTTGCTAGGGGCTAAGAAACTTGAGATAATTGGGGATGCGCGTGTTGGAGATAGGTTAAGTATATGCGTTGAAAAAAAAGCTAGATTTGGAAATTTCGCGATAGTAGAGGGTTCTATTTCTAAGAACGGCCAAGTAATTGCACAAGGCGAAACTAAAATTTGGCATAACGAACAAAATCAGGAAGGGAAGTTAACTTTAGTACAATGAAATTAATTATATCAAAAAGATGCTTTGGATTATTGATGGCAGTGTGTGTTTTGATGAATTTTGTATCTTCGGTCATGAGTAAAGAAATAGCTAAGAATGTGAAAGAATGTTTAATGTCTATAGAAAATAAAATGTCGGGCGTTAAGACTGTGCAAACTAAGTTTATACAAACAAAAAAATTAGCTCTTTTTAATCAGCAAATAGTAATAGAGGGGTCGTTGTCTTTAAAAAAACCTTCTATGTTTGCATGGCACATTGATTCCCCTTTGAGACAAGCTATCATTTTGAAAGATAAAATAATAAAACAATGGGACGAAGATACAAATAAAATTCAGACAATTTATTTGTCAAAGGACTCATCATTCAGCATTGCAACTGAGCAGATGAATGTATGGGTTTCTGGGGCGTATTTATCATTAATTGATGAATATGATATCGAAATTATCCAAGTAGATCCGATGCAAATCAAGTTCACTCCTTTTAAAACTACAATGACGTATAGTATTATTGATAACATAACCGTTCTTTTCCAAAAAGATGAGAAATATATAGAGGAAATCATCATTAAAGAAAGGGATGGTGATGCCATGAGTCTTACATTTTTTGATACTGTTATAAATATTGATCTTGATCCTACTGTGTGGAAAGTTAACTCGCATGATAGATAGACTATTTTCTCAAGCATATGAGTGGATAAATAAACATCGAGCTGCATCTATAATTATAATAATCACCATTCTTGTAGCCTCCGTTTACGGATTATTTCTTATTCCTTTCAATAATGATATTGATCTGATGCTACCTGCCGATGGAGAATTTTCTAAATCGTTAGAATTTCTTCGTGAGTCTAATTTCTCTGACAAAATTATTTTATCTTTAGGACTTAAATCACACGATAAGGATACTCAAGATATTATTTCTGCTGCACGTTTTTTGAAACAAAGATTAAAATCTCCATATGTGCAACAAATTGATGAAGGTCTATTTGAGAGTAATATTTTAGATGAAATGAAAGGATTTTTGACATATGTGCCGCAGATTACAACAGATCTAGAACTGCTAAACATTAAAGATAAGATTAACGCTAAGGAAATAGAGGCCCAGCTTAAAAGAAGTTACAACAGGATGCTTGCTCCTGGCAGTATTTTTTCCGGATATCTTTTACGGAATGATCCTATTTCTATCAAATTAAAATATTTAAAATCAGTCCAAAACCTTATGGAGTCTATAGGGTACAAGGCGAAAGTCCAGCAAGGACATTTTATAAGTAACGATGGTAAACATGTAATGCTTATTTTGAGTACGCCAATTCGCACAACAGACAGTCTCGGCGCCAGGAAATTGTTTAATTATCTATATGAGCAATTGGAATTTTTGCCGAGTTACATTAGCGTTGATATCGTAAGTGGACACTTGCATACTTTAAGTAATGAAGCCGTTTTGAAAAAGGATATAGCAAAAACTGTCGTTGTGGTTTCGATTATTTTATTGATGCTGTTGATTCTTGTTTTTAGGAACATTAGAGCTTTGGTGGTGTTTTTTGTTCCGATTGTGGCAATATTAATATCATTGAATATAACATCTTTTTTTAGTATTGGAAAATTATCATTATTTGTTGTAGGGATGGCAGCAGTTATTGTGGGGATAGCTGTAGATTATGGGATACATATATATCTAGCTGTGCAGGCAGGTGGCATCGACAAGGTGAAACGAATTGCTAAACCAATAATAGTTTGCGCATTGACCACGATGGGTGTCTTTTCGTCATTTTTATTTTCAAATATTTATGGTTATAAGCAGTTTGCTTTGGTGACGAATTTTAGTATTTTAATAAGTATTCTATTCTATTTGTTTATGTTTCCTAGATTTTTAGAAGGGAGAGGGCCTAGCCATATCAAGAATAAGTATCGAACTAGCGTTCCCAGAATAAAGATGAACGACAAAGTGTTAGTTTTTGCTTGGTTAATAATAATGGTTAGCATGATAATATTTGCTGGCAGGTTAGAATTTAGCAGTGATCTAAGAGCTTACGATGGAAGTTCGGATGCAATATTTGAGGCAGAAAATAGGTTTCATAAGACTTGGGGATTAGAAAGAGAACCGGCGATTTTTGTTGCTGAATCGGAGCACTTAGAAGAAGCTCTGAAAATAAATGAAAGGATATCTCAGGAAGCTAAAGAAGTGTTGGGAGAAGATAATTTCTCAAGCTTAGCAAAAGTATATCCTTCGATGGGAACGAGACGTATGAATTTGTCTCGGTGGAAAAGTTTTTGGAAAGGCGGGGCAGAGGATGAATTAAGAGGGCTTCTGGATGAATATGGAAAAAATCTTAACTTTTCAGAGGACGCTTTCGACCCCTTTTTTAATAGCTTGTACAAGGGGTCTGTGTCTGAGGCTAGCTCTAAAGATACGCAGTTGCTAGATCGTGTTAAGAAGCGGTTTCTGCAGCGAGTAAAGAGCGGATATTATATTATGTCTTTTTTCCCCGATAAGGAGATACTTTTTAAAAAGGTACTAGAAATAAGTAGCCGATTCAAAAATACTTTTGTTGTCTCGAGAAATAATATGGCAAAGTCAATTTCAGTATCTGTATATAGAGAAGTAATTAAATTAGCGCAGATAGCAGTAGTTTTGGTAGTTTTGTTAACTTTTATATTGCTTAAAAACATTCGCTTAACTATATTAGCTTTGCTTCCTGTTGTGACTAGTGTTTGTACGATTTTGGGAATGATGGCTATATTGGGTTTTTCATTGAGTGCCCCGGCGCTTATCGCAACTTTGGTAGTTATAGGGCTTTGTATAGATTACGGTGTGTTTATGGTATATGAGTGTAAGTATAGCTTGGAAGCGAAAACATTATTAGCGATATCATTGTCAGCGATAACAACAATAATTGGAGGTGGCGTTCTTCTTTTGGCGAAACATCCGGTTTTGTTTTATGTTGGAGTTGCTATGACAATAGGTATTTTATCGGGGTATTTAGTTGCTGTATTCATTATTCCGTCATGCTATAGGTTATGGATACCAGCGAAAAAGTAATAAGATAATGAAAGTTACACAAATATTTATATTGATTTTAAGTTGTTTGCTCCTAGGCTGCGCTAGCATACCTTTTCAAAAAACAGATTATTTTATTGTTAAAGATATTAACCCGATCTTAGTAAAGAATAAATTTTCCGATCTGCTGCCGAGTAACTTTAAGGTAATTAATACTGTTATTTTTAAATATAGAACAAAATCTTTTTTGAGTCTTGGTTATATCGGGATTGATACAGAAGAGAGGTACTTTGAGATGGCCGGGATGAGTCCAATGGGCATAAAACTGATAGAGTTCGTTGGAAGAAATAATCAACTAGAAGTAAGCAATGTCGTTGATGAAATATCCCAGAAGGGTGATTTATCTAAAATCATTGGTGAGGACATTAACCGTATATACTTTGATCAAATTCCATCGTCCGAAGCAACGATTTATAAGAAGAATAAAGAGATAATATTTAGCGAGAATCAAGGTTTAGGAAGGTTGGAATATGTTTTCGCGGGGAAAGACAATCTATTGGTTGAGAAAAGATTTTTAAAGGGTAGAAAAAAAATATGGTCTGTTTGTTATTATGAGTACTTTTTTGATGCCGGCAAGGTCTATCCACGAGGTATCATTTTTAATAACTATGCATATAGCTATAAGTTGATAGTTAATCTGAAGGATATTATATGAGAAGTAATTTGTCGAAAGATATAAAAAGATGTATGACTAATTTTCGAGAAATTAAAATTGGGCATGCATCTGCCGAGTTTATTTTTCCCGATGATTTTATGGGTTTCCAGGGTCATTTTGAAAATAAACCTATTCTTCCAGGCGTTTGCAAGATACTAGCTGCATTGGAAGTGATGAATAAGTGGAAGAAGGAAGCCGAGTTAAGAGAAATTGTTTCTGCTAAATTTTTCCATCCAGTTACTTGTAATGAAAAACTATTATTTGAATGTTTTGAAACAAGAGCAAAATCTGACGACCAGTTAATAAAAATAAAGATTACACATAGTGGGAATAAGATTGCAGAGTTAAAACTTAAGGTTTAGTTGTAAGGTTTATAGCGGGGTGAGTCATATGAGAAGAAAGCTAGGAAAATATTTTAAGGTTAGGCAAGATGATCCATCACCTTTAGTCGCAAAAGTAGAAAAGAGAGTTAGCTTCAGCGATGCAGACATGATGGGAATATTATGGTATGGAAGATATACAAAATATTTTGAGGAAGGGTTTGCTGCAATTGGTAGAATGTACGGTTTGTCTTATAATGATTTTTATAAATCGAAGATACAGGCACCTATCGTTCAGATGCATGTTGACTATCATCTTCCTGTTATTCTTGATGAAAAGTGTATGATTGAGGCTTATTTAATATGGGACGAAGGAGCTCGATTAAATATAGAATATTCGATTATAAAGGAAAATGGTAAAGTCGCAGCAACAGGTTATACAGTGCAAATGTTTATCAATGCAGAAACTCAGGAGCCGTACATTGTATTACCCGATATTTTAGAAGAATGTCACAGAAAGTGGATTAATGGAGAGTTCAAATGCTAAGAAACGACCCTGTTGTTGTTAGCTATCAAGCGATTACGGCATATGGAGAAGGAACTAGCACATGCTGGGAAGGTTTGCTTCAAAATCGAACTGCAATTAGAGATATTCGGAGGTTTGATGCAAGTCATTTTCACTCAAAGAGAGCGGCCATCATTAATGACATCAATGTAAGGGGAGATGAATCTTTGGTTATGCAAATGTTAGCTAAGTTATCTTCTTGTGTTGCAAACGAAATGCCAGTAGATACAGATATGATTTTGGCTTCATTGAATGGAGAAGTAGACTTTGTTGAATCTGAGGTTCTGTTTGGCAAGACGGTAGCCAAGGAAAGCAGATTAGATTTCTTGTTAGACAAAGCAATGAAGTTATTTGGAATTAGAGGCAAGGGAATAATTGTTTCTGCGGCTTGCACATCATCGAGCGTTGCGATTGCTAGAGCGGCCTCAATGGTACGTTCAGGCCAAAGTGAATGTGTATTGGTAGTGGCTTGTGAATGTGTCAGTGAGTTCATTATTGCAGGATTCTCTTCTTTAATGGCTTTAGATAAAGATGGCGCTAAGCCGTTTGACAAAGACAGGGAAGGTATAACTATTGGAGAAGCGGCCGCTTATGTGCTTGTTATGAGTAGGAAAAGGGCGGAGAGAGAAAAGAGGAAGCTTTATGGAAATATATTGGGGTGGGGAATATCTTGTGATGCGAATCATATGACACGGCCATCCGTTGATGGGGAAGGGTTGGTTTTAGCGATAGAAAGAGCGTTAAACTCTGCAAATGTATCGAAAGAGCAGATAGCTAATATTGCTGCTCATGGCACAGGTACTGTTCATAATGATTCCATGGAGATGAAAGCTTTTAAGAGGGTTTTTGGAGAGAGGCAATTGCCTACATATTCTATTAAAGGAGGAATTGGTCACACCATGGGGGCTGCCGGAATTATGGATACCATAGTTGCTTTAAAGACTTTAGAAGAGAAAGTTATTCCGCCGACGGTAGGGCTTATTAATGTAGAGGATAGCGCCGTAGGTTGGGTAAAAAAAGAAAAGATTAATTTTGAAGGCAATATTGCGTTGTCAACTAATTCTGGATTTGGGGGAACCAATTCAGTGTTAGTTTTAGATGCGGGCATATCATAAGAGATTTAATATGGTTGGAATAATTGGGATAGGCTGGAT
>CAZWYD010000018.1:0-7641 GCA_964637815.1 uncultured Planctomycetia bacterium | reverse complement strand
TGCGGGCATATCATAAGAGATTTAATATGGTTGGAATAATTGGGATAGGCTGGATCCAAGGAAGCAAATTTGGAAGTATTTTCAAATCTTGTGAGTCTGAATGCCCAGATAAGAAAGGATTGCAAACATTATTTTGCGAGAAGTCGTTTTTATCAGGGCCGATTAACAATTTTGGCAGATTTAACGAATCATCAAGGAATGTATGTTTTTCTGCTGCTCTAGCTCTTTATGATGCAGGAATGAATTATTCAAAGAAGGTAAGAGTGAATACAGGCGTATTGGGCACGAATAAGGAAGGGTGTTTACATGCGAATATTAATTATTTCAAAGATTATGTAAATTCTGGCCGTAAAATTGCAAGAGGTAATTTGTTCATATATACTCTTGCGTCTACACCTTTATCAGAAACAGCCATAGCTTTCGGGTGCCAAGGTCCAGTTGCATATATGACATTTAAGGAAAACCACATAGCTTTGATTCTTGACCAGGCTGATGCAATGATATCTCGAGGGGAAGCCTCAGAGTTACTAGTAGTTAGTTCTGTAAAGGGAGCGGCGATTTGTTTTGTTTTGAAGAATGTAGATGTTGAGGCTAGCGAGAAATGTCTTAGTCTTAACGATATGAAAAGTATTGTAGATGGTTCATCACAACCATTAGAAGTTATAAAGCGACTTTCAGAAAAAGAGATTTTATGAAAATAATAATAATTTATCCGAAGTGGCCAAAACTAGACGAACAGACGACTTTTAATCTTCCTCCTCATGGACCGGCATGTTTTGCTGCAGCACTTGATAAAAGTATTGATATTTCTTTTTGTGATGAGAATGTCGAACAGGTTAATTTCTCCGAAGATGCTGATTTAATTGCCATTTCTGTTATGTTGACATGCCAAATGCCTCGGGCTTGGGAGATAGCAGATTCTTATCGCGCCAAGGGAAGAAAAGTTATCTTTGGTGGCATAGGAACTATGCTTCATTTTGAGGAAACTCTTGAGCATGCCGATGCTGTATTTTTGGGTGAAGCAGAAGGTGTGATAAACAGCGTAATCAAAGATTACAAAAAAGGGGAATTGAAAAAAATATATAACTATCAAAATCAGCTACCCGATGTTTCTATTGTTGGGACTGCCAGAAGAGATATTCTAAAGCATGATTTGTACAACTTTCGCGGAGTCCAAATGGTTGACTTAATACATATGTCCCGAGGTTGTAAGTTCAATTGCTTTCCTTGTTGTGCTAAATATCTGGGAGGACGGCTGTTTAGGCCGAGACCGATAGATAAAGTTATTCAGGAGCTTCAGAGTATAGATAATAACCGGCTGTTTATTGTTGATAATTCCTTAGCGCAGGATGATGAGTGGGAAAAAGAGTTATTTAAAGCAATGATACCTTTGAAGAAAAAATGGATATCACATCCTATAAAAGATGAAGATGAGATATTAGATTTAGCAGCTAAAGCTGGATGCTGGTATGTTTATCAGGCTATAGTCGATACTTCAGATCATATGAGGAATAGAGTGAAGAGATTGAAAGATCGTGGTATCGGTGTTGAAGGTACTATTCTATTAGGTTTGGAGCATCATGATGAGGATTATATTAAGAGAATGGTAGATTTTCTTCTTGAGATAGAACTAGATTTAGCTGAATTTACTATTTTAACACCATTTCCTCACACACCATTTAGAGCAGAAATGGAACAACAGGATAGGGTGTTGCATAATGATTGGAGTAAATATACTTGTGGTGAAGTAGTTTTCCGGCCCAAAAAGATGAGCATAGATGCATTAAAAAAAATGTATGAATATGCGTGGAAAACTTTTTACAGTGATTGTTGCCAAGAGATCAAAATGGCAAAATTATTTATGGATGTAATAAGAAAAGAAAAGAAAGACGGAACCTTTAAGCGGGTAGTTCCTATTTCTGGCCGGAGAAAATAATTTTTCGAAATGAAAATTCTATTGATATCTTCAAATGTTGCTGATACGCCTTACACTGTTTATCCTTTAGGCATGAGTATGGTTGCGTCTGCACTTTCTAGCGCGGGATATTGTGTTAAGCAAATTGATTTTTTACAGAATAAAAGATCTTTGGATAATTTATCAAAAAAGGTTAACGAGGCACAGCCAAGCATGGTAGGAATATCGATACGCAATATAGATAATGTTAATTTAATGAATGAAGAGCACTATATTGATGTTGTTGTAGGTATCGTCTCGATGATAAGAAATAATTCAGATGCTATTGTTGTGTTAGGCGGTTCAGGATTTTCTATTATGCCGGATATTATTCTTAAAAAAACAGGCGCAGATTACGGAATTGTAGGAGAAGGCGAAGAACTTATGGTTGAATTTATGAAGAATGCTGAGAAAGGTATTTTTCCGAAAGAAAAATGCCTGCGTAGCAAAACTTCAATAAATGGAGATGGGATTCCGAATGCTCTATATGATTCAGAATTGATGAAGTATTATTTACAAAGCGGTAACGTTGCTTCTGTTCAGACAAAAAGGGGATGTCCTTGCAAATGTGTTTATTGTTCTTATCCTCTATTGGAAGGGTCAAAGATTAGGGCTCGAAATCCAAAAGCTGTTGTTGATGACATTCAGATATTGAGAGACCAGCATGGTGCAAAGTTCATTTTTTTTACAGACTCTGTTTTTAATGATTCCCAAGGAAAGTATTTAGAAGTTGTGCAGGAAATGAAAGACCGTAATTTAAATATTCCATGGACAGCATTTTTTACCCCTAAGGGGTTGACGAATGAAGTTGTGGAATTAATGAAGAGTGCGGGGTTGCGAGCAGCTGAATTAGGATCAGATGCTCCAACAGATGTAACATTGAAAAAATTAGGTAAATCATTTCTATTTAAAGATATCGTTGAATCAAATGATTTATTTGTAAAGCATGGGGTCGCAGTTGCGCATTACTATATGTTTGGATGTCCGGGGGAAACAAAGGAAACTGTTTTTGAAGGTATGGAGAACATTAAAAAGCTAAAGAATTCAGTCTCATTTATATTTATGGGAATACGAATCTTACCGAATACTTCACTATTAAAGATTGCAGAGAATGATAGAGTCATTGAAAAGAACAAAGATCTTTTAGCATCTGCTTATTATATAGATCCTGCAGTTAATAAGAAATGGTTAGAAGAAACATTGACCAAAGGCTTTAAAGGAATGAGGAATTGCATTTTTCCGCCGGATGCGTGGAATAGCAGTTTACAATTTCTTTACAAGATGGGTTATTCAGGTTGTTTATGGGATATACTTCTTCAAGGGAAAGAAAAGCGAAAAAGGCGCATGAGTTATGATTCAAAGTAGTTCTCTAAAAAGAAAAACTTGGTGCATTATTCCTGTCTATAACAATATGAAGACTTTGCAATCAGTTGTTAGAGGTTGCAAGCATCAACTTGAAAATATTGTTATTGTGGATGATGGAAGCACAGATTTTGAGGTTAGTCGTATAGCAGTAGATGAAAATGTTATTGTGATAAAACATCCAGAGAATAAGGGCAAAGGTTTAGCTTTGATAACCGGTTTTAAATATGTCGAAGAACAAGGCGGTAAATATGCGATTACGATCGATGCTGATGGACAACATTATCCACAAGATATAAGTAAAATTGTTGATAAGATCGAAGATCAGGATGATGTCATTGTTATTGGTTCAAGAGATTTCTCTACAGAAAACGTTCCAGGTAAAAGTAAATTCGGAAGAAATTTTTCAAACTTTTGGTTTAAGGTAGAGACTGGATTATCCATTGATGACTGTCAGAGTGGGTATCGTGCATATCCTATTAATTATATTTTAAAATTAAACCTTAAGGGTAAACGTTATGACTTTGAAACGGAAGTTATTACAAAAGCAGCTTGGGCTGGTTTAAGAATTGAAACGGTTAATGTCGGCGTACATTATGCTAAAAAAGAAGAGCGCATTTCGCACTTTAAAGGTTTTTTGGATAATTTACGAATTTCAATAATGCATGCACAACTTGTTTTGAGGAGATTGGCACCGATTCCACATAAAAAATTGATTCAGCGGGAAGAAGACGCAATTTATAAAGAATTGTTTAAGCATCCTGTTAAGGTTATAAAATTTCTACTTCATGAAAATGCAACTCCTGTTGGTCTAGCGGCATCAGCGGCCGTAGGAACTTTTCTTGCAGTATTGCCACTCCTTTCTATACATACTTTAGTGATTATTTATGTGGCAACGCGGTTGCATTTAAATAAAGTCATGGCTGTATCTATACAAAATTTGTGTATACCTCCCTTTGTGCCAGTTGCTTGTATTGAGTTAGGTTATTATATGAGGTATGGTAGGTGGTTGACAGATGTCTCTTTGAATACTGTTTTTGGCCAATTTGCTGAACGTATATGGGAGTGGCTACTAGGGTCTTTGATAGTCGCGCCGGTATTGGCGGTCATCGTAGGGGTTGTTGTATTTTTTGTTTCACAAGCATTACAGATAAGAATGGTTAAATATGCCAAAAGTTAATACTTTTCCGAGAATTAAAGCTAAGAAAAGGGGCAATGCTTTAGGATTTTGGATTTTTAAAGTTTTTTTACGTTTATTTGGGTTAAGAGGAGCTTATGGATTATTATATTTTGTTTGTTTTCACTACTTGCTTTTCGACAGAGCAGCAGTCAGATCGGCTTCAGCGTATGCAAGTAAACGGTTTTCTAACGACGGATTTTTAAAACGACGATTGCATATCTATCGGCTATTTGTAAGCCAGGGAAAACAGCTAATTGATCGTTACTCAGCGATTTTGGGTTTAGAAGTATTTGATATTAAATTGAAAGGATACTCACAGCTTAAGGAGATGCTTTCTGATCCAAAGCAGGGAATGATTTTGTTAACTGCCCATGTTGGGAATTGGCAAATAGTTATGACTGCTTTAAAAAAATTAAATCGAAGGGTATATCTTCTTATGCGACCGGAGGACAACCAGGCAGCTAGTCGGGCGCTACATATTAGCGATAATCAGGAATCTATTAAAATTATTTCTCCTGAGCAACATCTAGGTGGCATTTTAGAAGTAATGAAAGCGTTGGAAGATGGAAATATTGTATCAATAATGGGTGATCGTAAATATGAATTTAAGGCCTTCGATGTTTCTTTTTTAGGAAAGAAGGCTTGGTTTCCCTATAGTGCATTTAGCATTGCTGCAGCAGCAGGATGTCCGATAGTAGCATTGTTGTCAGCAAAATTGTCTACTCGGGGCTATGAAGCGGACGTATCTCATGTGTTTAAGCCTTGCTATGAAAAAGGAATTGATAAACAGGTGCAACTTAAAACGTGGGTACAAAAATTTGCTTTATTATTAGAGGATTATGTTAAACAGTATCCTTACCAATGTTTTTTGTTTCACGATGTATGGAGGGAAAATTAGAAAAGAGGAGGTTGTGGTGTTTAATAAACTTTTATGTATCGTGGTTCTTATGATTTTTGTTATTTCAATTTCTGGATGTGCTATCTATCGGAGAGGAATCTTGCCTGAATACAATATGAGTAATTTTCCAGAACAACCGATTATTCAAAAAGATGTATCCTTGGGGGTTGTTTTTTTTGACCGTAGTCAGTCTAGAAAACTTTTTGATGCTGAGATGTTAAAGCGGGGGGTGCAACCAGTTTTAATTTTGATAAATAATCAAAGCCGGACAGCTTATTATTTCAAAAAAGAATTGATAAATCCGAGTTTTATCTCTGCGGAAGTGGTTGCAAAGAAATGTGCCCGTAAGACAATGGCAAAGCAATTAGCTAGTCTTCCTCTTTTGATTCTACCTCCGCTAGGAATTGCAATGATGATTAGCAATGGAATTTTAGGTTCTACGTCAAACAGCAGAATGGAAAAAGATTACATGTTAAAGGAAATAGAGAATTCTGTCGTAAGGCCAGATAGCTCACTAAGTGGAGTTATATTTATGCCGGTACTTTCGCAAGAAGACAAATTGACCATTACTTTAGTTGCTGAAAATACAAAGAGAGAACTAGTATTTGAATTACAAAATCCATAAATAATACTAAGGAGGAAAATTTATGCAGGAATCACAAGAAAAGCGACTAGCTGAAATAAGGGAAAAATTAAAAGAACTGTTAGTGGATCATTTATCTCTTGAGGATTTAGAGCCTGAGAACATTAAAGATGATGAGGTTCTTTTTGGAGATGGTCTTGGTCTTGACTCACTTGATGCTGTTGAGATAGTGGTCTTGTTGCAAAGAAACTTTGGGCTTGAAGTAAAAGATATGAATAAGGGGCGAGAGATATTTTATTCGATAGATACTTTGGCGAAATATGTTGCTGAAAATACAAAAGACGAGAAAGAGTAGCCTTCGAGCATAGAATGAGTATATATGAATAGTCAAAAAATAGCTATTGCGGGTGTTGGATGTATTTCTGCTGCAGGTAGAAATACTGCGGAAACATTGCAAACCTTTGAGAAGAAATATATTAATGCCGGCAAAACCACTTTATTTGAAACCGAATTAAACAAACCCGCCTTTGAAGTTAGAGACTATATTCAGAAGTGCAACAATAGAACCATGAGTTTATTATTATCTGCGGTTGAAGAAGCTATCAAAGATTATGATGGAGATGCTTTTACTGACGATAAAAGGATTGGGGTATGTATCGGGACTACAGTATCAAGTCAATTAAATAATATCGAGTTTTATAGAAATTATAGAGAAAAAGGAGAGGCTTCTATTGAGCCGGTTAATGAATATTTAAGTGGCAATCTAGCTGAAGCCGTAGCAAAGATTTATAATCTTAAAGGTCCTCATTGTGTTGTCGTAAATGCGTGTTCTTCTGGGGCGGATGCGATAGGAGTTGCCTTATCATGGCTTGAAAATGGATTATGTGATATCGCAATTGCCGGGGGAGCCGATGAGCTTAGCAAAATACCTTTAAGTGGATTCAATTCCCTTGGCATAATGAGTGAAAAATTGTGCACTCCGTTTGACGAGAATCGTCAGGGGCTTAATTTAGGGGAAGGGGCTGGAATTATGATTCTTGAAAACCATAAAGTTTATTTAAGAAGAAAAGAAAAACCGAATTTATTTCTTTCTGGGTACGGATCGGCATCGGATGCTTATCATTTAACAGCACCTCACCCAAATGGAGAAGGGTTAGAAATAGCTATACGGGAGGCACTGATAAGATCTGAGATTGATGCGCACGATATAAGTTTTGTTAATGCTCATGGAACAGCAACAGCTGAGAATGATAAAGTCGAAGGACAAGCGCTAAAGAGGATTTTTGGAAATAAGATAAAGTTTATCTCAACTAAAGGGTATACTGGCCACACTCTTGGGGCCGCTGGGGCGATAGAAGCTGTTTTTACTGCATTAGCATTAAGGGAAAGTTGGATTCCATCTAGCTTGGGATTTATCAAAGAAGATGACAACATTGGGATATCTCCGGTAACAGAAAAGGCTGCTATTGATGGAAAGTTTGCTATGTCAACGTCTTTGGCCTTTGGTGGGAATAACGCTGCAGTTGTAATCTGTAAAGAATAGAAAAGTTAAATAATCGATAATAAAAAAATTATGAATGTTTTAGGTGCAGGACAGATTTCTGCCAGAGGAAGAGGAATTGAAAGTTTTAGAAGTGCTTTGAATAGTGGATGGATTGAGCCCT
>CAZWYD010000017.1:0-19313 GCA_964637815.1 uncultured Planctomycetia bacterium | reverse complement strand
ATCTCTGTCTTCTCGAGTTTACCTATGGTCTCGTAAATCTCGCTGAGTCCTTTTTCATCCTTTGCCCTGAAATATATACCGCCTGTTTCTTCAGCGATCTCTTTAAGAAGCGCTTCGTCTATCTCTGTATCCATCTGCACATATCTTTTTCCAAAGATAGGATGCTCCACAGGATACATCGCCCCTCCAGGCTTGCCAGCGCCTATAGTATATATTTTTACATCAAGGGCACGGGCTGTCTTTGCTGCTGTTTGAGGGTCTATCTTCCCCGCATTATTAATACCATCTGTAAGAAGAATCATGACCCTGCTTTTGGCTTTAGAGTCTCTGAGTCTATTAACAGAATTCGCGATCGCAGTACCTATGGCTGTGCCGTCCTCTATTATTCCTATATCTATACTATCAAGAAGATCGAGCAGCACACCATAATCCAGCGTAAGAGGACACTGGGTAAAACTGTGTTGAGCAAAAACTACAAGGCCGATCCTGTCATTCTTTCTTGATCTAATAAATTCACTCATCACCTCTTTGGCTGCGCCCAATCTATTCTGTGGTTTAAAATCTTCTGCCTTCATGCTACTGGAGGTATCGAGCGTAAGCATGATGTCTATGCCTTCTGTAATTATTTCTTCCTCTTTCTGGCCTGCCTGAGGCCTTGCCAAAGCAAGGATAAAGATAGATATGGCGAGAATTTTTAGAATCATTGGGAGATGTCTATATCTTACACGAAAGCTAGGCTGAATATCTTTTATAATGGAAATATCAGAATATAGGATACTTGCCTCGCGCTCCTTACTATGCCTAAAATAGTCCCAGAGCATTAATGGAACAATAGCAAGTAGCATTAGAAACAATGGATTTGCAAATCTCATATCTTAATTATTCCCCTGGCACTAGCATGGGCTTCTTCGATTTCCTTTTTATCCGGAATGTACTTTGCGAATTTTACAAGGTCACAGTCCTCGAGAAAATCCCTTATGCGATCTGTAAGTTTTCGTTCGATTCTTTTCGCGCGCATCTCCTGATAGAGTTCCCATGTGGTGCGATCTAGAGTAGGGACCTTAAATTTGACCTCAATATACTTACGTATAATATCTGAAAGTCTTATATAGTGCTGTTTTATTAGGCCCTGCTCTATTAACTTCATCTCTAATAAGGCATTTAATGCCTCAAGGGCAATTTCTTCTGGCGGCCGAGGCGGTAAAGCAGGAGTTTCTGCGATTCTTTTTTTCTTCCTAAAATATATAAAGAGAAATATTGCGATAGCCAATAATAAAACTATTAGCACAAATGGCCAGAGTAGAAATCCGCCTTGTATTTCTACAAAATCCTTTAAAGGCCTGATGTCATCCATTCTCGATCCTCATCTAAATCTTTTGGCGCGCGTCTTGAAGAAAAGCATAAGCGGCTTTATATAAGGCTTGTCCGTAGATATCTCTACAGAATCAAGTCCTACAGATCTAAATATCTTGTTTCGCTTTTCTATAAAGGAACGCTTTCTCTTTATAAATTCATTTTTAAGTAACCTATCTCCTGTATCGAGAGAAAGGGTCTCGCCTGTTTCTGCATCTTCGAATTCTATGAGTCCTACATCAGGAAGACTGGTTTCTCTGGGATCAGAGATGGGGACAGCTATGATGTCGTGGCGTTTGTTTAAGATCCGTAGGCGTTTTTCATAGTCAAAATCTATAAAGTCTGATATTAGAAAAATTACAGCCTTCTTTTTTAAAACTTTTCCCAAGTATTCAATGGCAGTATTGATATTTGTCTTTTTGCCTTTAGGTTCATAGTATAATAATTCTCGTATGACCCTGAGTACATGAGGTCTTCCTTTTTTAGGCGCGATAAATTTCTCCACTCCATCTGTAAAAAGTAAAAGTCCTACCTTATCATTGTTCTTTATTGCGCTAAATGCAAGAACAGCTCCTATCTCTGCCATTATCTCCGATTTCATCTTGTTTTTTGTGCCAAAATTGCCTGATGAGCTCAGGTCTGCCATGAGTAAGACCGTGAGCTCTCTTTCTTCTACGAATTTTTTAACGTAGGGATTGCCTGTGCGGGCAGTTACATTCCAGTCAATAGAGCGGATGTCATCGCCTGGCACGTATTCGCGTACCTCGTGGAATTCCATGCCGCGGCCCTTGAACACAGACTCGTACTTGCCGGCAAACACATCATTCACAAGCCTGCCTGTACGAATCTCAATCTGCCTGACTTTCTTAAGGATCTCTTTGGGAATCATAAGGACTTATCTTTACATTTAAAGCAAGACCTAAAATGTAAAGTTACGGGACTTCTATTTCATCAAACACGCGTTTTACAATATCTTCGCTTGTCATCTCTTCTGCCTCTGCTTCATAGGTAACGATGATGCGGTGACGCAGGACATCCATGCCGATCTCTTTTACGTCTTCAGGTGTTACATACCCTCTTCCGCGGATAAAGGCATGCGCGCGGCTCGCTATATTTAAATATATAGATGCGCGCGGAGAAGCGCCATATGAAATCAGACTCTTTATATCCAGATTATACTCTTCTGGGCTTCGCGTTGCATAGACAAGGTCTACTATATAATCCTTGATCTTATCGTCTATATAGACCTGACTGACTATTTCTCTTGCCTTTATGATATCTTTTGGAGAAACAATCGATTTTACTTCAGCTGGTTCATGTCCTGCCATGCGCTCCATGATCTCTTTTTCTTCCTTTTTACCAGGATAACCTATCTTTATCTTTAACATGAACCTATCAACCTGCGCTTCTGGAAGCGGGTATGTGCCTTCCTGCTCTATTGGGTTCTGTGTGGCTAGCACCAGAAATGGGTCATCCAGTTTAAATGTGTTTTCTCCTATCGTGACCTGACGCTCCTGCATTGCCTCTAAAAGCGCACTCTGCACTTTTGCTGGTGCCCTATTGATCTCATCTGCCAGGATCAGATTTGCAAAGATAGGGCCTTTCTTTGTTGTAAACTTTCCGTCTTTTGGATTATAAATAAGTGTGCCGGTCAAATCAGCTGGCAATAGATCAGGTGTAAACTGAAGACGTTGAAATTTTGTCTGGATGCAGTTTGAAAGGGTTTTGACAGCAAGCGTCTTTGCCAGGCCCGGCACGCCTTCGATTAATATGTGGCCGTTGGCAAGAAGCGCTACCATTAGCCTGTCTACTACATACTTTTGGCCCACGATGACCTTTGATAATTCTGCATTAATCTGCTGCACAAAAAGACTAGCCTGTTTAACCTTTTCATTGATCTCCCTAATATCCTGCCCATATTTAGGACTAAACTCTACCATGCTCACCTCCTGCATAATAACTTTACATTTAAGGTCTTGCTTTAAATGTAAAGTTAAGTTTTATAAAGTTATGTTCTGTAATCTTTTTACCCTCTCTTGTATTGGTGGATGTGTACTGAAAAGTCTTGCTAGCGCTTGGCCGCGCAAGGGATTCACTATAAAAAGATGCGCTGTGGCCTGACTTGCCTGCATCGGATGAGCTTGCGCGCCTTTTTCTAATTTTAAAAGTGCGTTTGCAAGGCCTGCATGATCTCGCGCAACAAATGCAGCTCTTTTATCAGCCGCGTATTCCCTGGAACGCGATATCGCAAGCTGTATAAGCATTGCCGCGATTGGCGCGACTATAAGCATAAAAAGATATCCAATGATATTGCTGTCTCTATTTCTACCTCTTCCTCCCAATATCACAGCCCATCTTGCCCAATACGCAAGCATAGTGATCGCCCCTGCAATAGTCGCCGCGACAGTCATGATCAATGTGTCTCTATTTTTTATATGCGACAATTCATGGGCTATGACGCCTTTTAATTCCTCGCGATTCAGGAGATTCAAAATGCCCTGCGTCACGCATACTGCTGAATGCTTTGGGTTGCGGCCTGTTGCAAAGGCATTTGGAGAATTCTGCGGCGTTATATATAATTTTGGCATAGGAAGCTTTGCATTGGAACTTAGTTCCCTGACTATGTTATAGAGCTCAGGCACTTCCTGCGGAGAAACCTCTTTGGCCTTATACATAGCAAGAACTATTCTGTCGCTGAACCAATACGCGCCAAAATTCATCAAAAGCGCAAACACAAATGCGAACGTAGCGCCAGACTGACCCCCGAAATAACCGCCTATCCATACAAAGAGCATTGTCAAAAGAATTAATAATATGCCCGTCTTTATATAGTTCATTAAACTCACTCCCCTCAACTGTATCAACTTATCGCAAGGCTATTCAAGATACTTGCCCAGTTCTGTCCAGGTCTGCGGACCAACCTTGCCGTCTATCTTCAGGCCCTTTGTGCGCTGAAACTCCTTTATTGCCTGTTGCGTCCTCGGCCCCATTTTTCCATCTATGGTGCCAATATCAAATCCTGCATTCTGCAAAGCAGTCTGTATTTGTCTTGTCGTAACTCCTACTTTACTCTCAGAATCATAAATCTTTTCTAAATACGGACTTCTCACCTCTATATTATAATCTTTTTTCAGGTCGCGCGTCTCATTCTCTCTCATTACATCCTCTACTGCCATCCAGGTGCGTTTATCAATATAACCTGTGCTCCTTAAGCCCATGGACTCCTGAAATTCCTTTATGGCCTGTCGAGTTTTCTTACCTATTCTGCCATCCATGGTCCCGGCGTCATATCCGAGACTATCAAGTACTATCTGTACCTCTTCCACAAGAGGGTTAACCACGTCCACGCTCCCTATGGTCTTTTCTTCCTCTCTCTGGTACTGCATTGATTTAGGAACAATATTGCAGCCCGAGATCAAAACTGCTACTATAAAAATAATGATAAATCTCCTCATGAAATCCCCCTTATTTCCAACATATGTGATCAAAGTCACACCAGTTGCATTTTTTCTTGTCGCGTTCCTGTAATTTTTCAAAATGTAGATCCTGCACGCTTGCCCACACACTCTTTATTATGCCTACCATTTCATCTACCATTTCTTCTCTGAGTTCGACCTTGAATTCAGTTGGCTCGCCCTTTTTTATTCCGTAACTGCGTACATCCTCTTTTGCAGGCTCTACGAATATCACCACGCCATGACTCACAAATAGATCACTATCCTTGCGCGTCTTATCCTTTTCGTATAAAAGTTTATAGCACGCGAGCTGGCGAAGATAACCATCGCAGGATTCATCCTCCAAGCTTCTACATTGGAAGATGCCCTTTGCATGATTTCTTGGCTGGCCTGTTTTATAGTCTACTACGCGAAGCGCGTTTTCACTATTGTTTTCCATATCTAATCTATCGTATTTTCCAGTAATGACAATGCCGTCGATATTTATTGGCATGCGATTCTCTAGACCAATAGGCTTGACAGGATTTGAAGAGATCCTGCTAAAGAATTTCCTTAATCCCTCGAACTGTTCCTTGCAACGAAGCTCGATCCCTTTTTCAGGACCCTGATATTTCAATGCATCAGAAAATCTATCCTTGAAAAATTGAAAATCCGGAAATTTATCTGTCTTCATAAAATGCCCATACACATGCTCAAGCCCCTCATGCACTGCATTACCAAAGATCAGGCTCTGTTTCTTTGCGCCTGGAAGCATCAGTACATTATCGTAGAGGAATTTTCTCCTGCAATATAGATAGTTATTTATGCTGGTGGGATTCAAGGTCATATCCTTGACCATGTCGCCCAAGATCTTCTCAGTGCCTATAAAAGGATCTTTAAAATCCGCTTTGATCAAAGATCCAGCCAGCACATCCTCCTCTTTAAAAGAATTTTCTTTAGACTCTAGGTCCAATCTATGGATAAACGAACTGGAGATCTTGTTTTCTTTAGGGCTGCATGTAAAAAGTATATTGCTCTTTGCCCTGCTTATGGCTACATAAAAAAGTCTTGTCTCGTCATAGAATCTCAACTTTTTTATTCTTTCTTTGCTATCCACCTTTTCAATACCTCCCAGTATCTCAGGTCCAAGAGGGATCTTATCAGGCATTGGTTTTATGGGCCAGCTATCGTCCTGCAGGCAAAAAGGAATGATCACGCTGTGGAATTCCTGGCCCTTTGAGGCATGCGCAGTAAAGATCCTCACGCCATTCTGTGTCATTGTGACAAGCTCGCCCTGGATAGCGAGATTATGTTCGTTGCGCGTCTTGATCTCCTCTATGAATCTTTTCAAATCTATGCCAGGATTTGAAAGGTCATATTCCTTTATCATGTTTACGAACGAGGCAAGGCCACGCACCTGTCTGATCCTTAAGACTTCATCCTTGTCATAGGTCTTAAGGATATATTTATAGATCTTTGCGTCCCTGATGTATTCCATGAGCACTGCATGCACAGGCTTAGAGAGGCTTTCTTTCAGGAATTTGTCTATTATGCCGGCTATATCTTTAAAGTCATTGTCTTTAAAAAATTCTGAGAGAAGCGTAACATTCTCTCTATTTTTCTTTTTCTTATTGACCTTGTTTATAAAATCCAATATATCCTTGTGCGGGATCTCGAAATAATCAGCTATGAGGATCTTATATAAGATCCTGTCTCTTTCTCCAAAATCCTGAGGTTCAATGCTCGCGAGCTCCAGGATATCCAGCATCTGTCTCACGCGCATCTCGCTTCTTATATCTTCTTTCCCGTCAGTAGCATACGGGATACCTGCCTGAAGCAATGCATCTATTATCCTCGGGATCAGGCTTCTTTTTCTTACTAATATTGCGATATCGTCATAAGAAACGCCTTTTTCTTTAGCGCATAACTCTTTTATCCGCTCGACAATAAAACAGAGCTCTTCTTCATTAGCAGTAAATTCCATGTATTCTATTGATTTTTTCTTAAAATCTACTTTTGGTATAAGGGATTTTTCTCCTGTGCGTTCGTTTTGAGGAAGTTCTTTTATGAGGTCCTGCGAAAGATCTATGATCTCTTTTACTGAGCGGTAATTGTCTTTAAGAGAGATTGTCTTTAAGTCTTTGAATCTTTTCTTTAGCTCTTTAAAGTTGGCAATGCTTGCACCCTGGAAACGGTAAATAGACTGGTCATCGTCACCTACGCAACAGAGATTAGAATGCGCATTTTTTATTAGGGAGAATAAAAATTTAAGCTGCGCGCTGTTTGTATCCTGGAACTCGTCCACCGATATGTATTTATAAAGCTGTTGATATTTTTCTTTGAGAAGCTTTTCCTTATTTATAGCGTCCATTGCGATCATGATCATGTCGTCATAGTCATATCTTCCGCGCTCGTCAAATATGTTTTTGTTCTTTCCTTCCTTGAGTTTTTCATACTGCTCGTAGACGATTGCCAATGCCTTTATGCGCGGGATATGTTTCTGCTCAACATATACATTGTCAGGTTTTATGTCTTTAACGTATTTAGAAAATTCATCCGGGTTTATACCTTCTCTTTTAAGGTCGCTTATCCTTTTTTGTATCTCCCTAACGTATGTATATGGAGCGCGAAAAGGCCTAATATCAGACACATCCTTAGAATGATCTAATACATACTCTATTGCTTTTAGGTTCTCTATGTCTGTAATCTGAATCCTCTCCTGGATATAATTACTAGCCTCTTCTGAATCAAGTATTATGGAGTTTGCAAAACTGTGGAAGGTAGAGACATGCACGTCATAGCCCTTAAAACCAATGATCTTTGCAAGGCGCTCCTTCATGGTCTTTGTCGTAGCATTTGTGTAGGTGAGTATCAGGATATTCTCAGGCAGGGCCTTTTTCGTACGGATGATATTAGCAGCGCGAACAGATAAAAGCTGCGTCTTCCCAGTCCCAGGCCCAGCCAAAACCAACACCGGCCCATCCACTGTATCAACTGCAAGTTTCTGTTCTACATTAAGCTCTTTATAAAATTTATCAAACCCTGACATATATATAATATTCTAACCTATCTACAACATATGTCAAGAAATTGGAGACGTCTACCAACCTAATCGGGAAGCTGTCTTGGATTTGTGAAGGAAGGTGTCTTTGGCTTACCCTTGACACATAAAATCACACCAAGTATACTCTTTTATATGCGGAAGAGGGATAGTTGGAAATCTCGGATTGGTATTATCATGGCTGTTGCTGGGAGTGCTGTGGGGCTGGGGAACTTCTTGAGGTTTCCTGTGCAGGCTGCGCAGAATGGTGGTGGCGCGTTCATGATACCGTACTTTATCTCGCTGCTTCTGCTCGGCATTCCCCTCATGTGGATAGAATGGACGGTTGGGAGGCTAGGCGGCGGGTTTGGCCATGGCACTGCACCTGGGATCTTTCACACCATGTGGGAGAAGAACCGTTTCATAAAATACTTTGGCGTCATAGGAATCTTTGGGCCACTCGTAATCTTCATCTACTATAATTACATCGCATCCTGGACACTTGCCTATGCTGTATTCTCAGCAGTTGGAAAATACGGACAGCTTGCAGACCAGGAAAGCATGATGTCACTCTTGCGCGGATTCCAGGGCATTGAGAAAAATCAGTTCTTCTCCAATATGCAGTCTGCATATCTATTTTTCCTAATAACATTTGCCATCAATATGTTGATCATCTATAAAGGTATTTCTGGCGGCATTGAAAAGCTCTGCAAGATCGCAATGCCAGCGCTTCTTATATTCGGCATAATAATCACTGTACGAGTATTGACCTTAGGCACACCTGATCCATCAAAGCCCGGATGGAATATCGTAAATGGTCTAGGTTTTCTATGGAATCCTGATTTTGCCTCATTAAAAAATGCAAAGGTCTGGCTTGCAGCAGCTGGACAAATATTTTTCACGCTTAGTGTAGGCATAGGCGTAATTCTCACTTACGCAAGCTATCTTAAAAAAACAGATGATGTTGCTCTCTCAGGCCTGACAGCTGCGAGCACAAATGAATTTGCTGAGATCATACTTGGTTCATCCATTATAATACCAGCTGCGTACGTATTCTTTGGCCCACATAAGATACAGGCTATTGCAGCAGGCGGTGCGTTTAATCTTGGATTTGTCACAATGCCTCTAATATTCCAGAAGATCGCGCTGAGCGCGTTTTTTGGATGTATGTGGTTTACACTTTTATTTCTGGCAGGCATAACATCTTCTGTGTCTCTTGCACAGCCCAGCATTGCATTTCTCGAGGATGAATTCAATATCTCGAAGAAAAAAGCGGTCATCGTCTTTGGCATAATCTCTTTTATACTCTGCCAGCCAGCTATATTATTTTTAAAACACGGTGCAGTGAACGAATTGGATTTTTGGGGTGGCACATTCTGCCTGGTGCTTTTCGCTACAGTTGAAACGATCCTTTTCGGCTGGGTATTTGGCATAGAAAAGGCATGGGAAGAGATGCATCATGGCGCAGACCTTAAGATACCAGAGATCTACAAGTTCATAATAAAATACATAACGCCTTTATTTTTATTCTGTATACTTGGATTCTGGTTTTACCAGCATGGTATTCCTACGATATTAATGAAGGGTGTAAGCGAAGTAGATAAGCCGTATGTACTAGGCATACGGCTTATGCTTATAGGTATGTTTCTGACGCTTGGTATTATGGTCAGGATCGCGTGGAAAAAACGAGCGCGAAGAAAGACTAAGAAATGAACGTATTTGGCTGGCTAATACTCTCCATATCGTGGATCGCTATTATATCCCTTGCCATATTCTGCTTCCGCCGCATCCTCTCCAAAAAATAACTTTACATTTAAGGTCTTGCTTTAAATGTAAAGTTAAGGGGTTTACTCTATAATAATGGCCTCGACAGGGCATTCGTCTTTGGACTGCTTGCAGGAGTCCTCTTGCCCGGCAGGGACTAAGTCTGTCTTTATCTTTAGGATCGCCTTGTCTTCTTTCATCTCAAAGAGCTCTGGAGATGTATTTACACATAAAGCGCAACCAACGCACAGCTCTGCATCTACCTTGACCTTCATTTCTCATTCTCCTTTCTTAAAACAAATTCCCTGAACATCCGATCAGGGATGTCAAAACTCCCTTTTTCATTCCTACTTATAATACCCTTTTCTTCTAATCTGTAAAGAAAATTCTTTATATTCGCAACAGGGAATTTCTTTGCGTGCCTGCCTACTATCATCAT
Source organism: uncultured Planctomycetia bacterium (assembly GCA_964637815.1). Taxonomy (GTDB): domain Bacteria; phylum Omnitrophota; class Gorgyraeia; order Gorgyraeales; family Gorgyraeaceae; genus Gorgyraea. Next base: position 9,283 of record CAZWYD010000017.1, on the reverse strand, counting down.
TGTCCTAAAATCCTTTAAGGAAAGCGGCTTTTTCTCTTCAGAGAGCATCCTCAACAGATCCCTTTCCCTGTCGCTTGCCCTGGAAAACAATATATTAAAATAATCTCTTCCCAGTTCCTTCAAGGTATTGCCAAGTGCATTATCCCACGCCTCGCTCCCTACCTTTCCCTCTATCTGTCCATCATATAGGTGGCTGGATAAAAGCTGCACCTCATAAGGATGGCCGTCTGTATGATCAAATATCTTATCCTTTACGCCTTCATCAAAATCTACGCCTGTATCTTGCAGAGTCTGGCCAACAGTCTCTATAACCTCTTTTTTATCCAGATTCCCAACATTCATGCGTTTCCTGAAAAACCTGCCCACAGGGTCGTGCTTGTCTAAAAAGCTCGACCAGCCAGCTGGTGTAGAAGAAAGTACGAACAAAAAACGCGTATTGCGAATGACTTCATCCTTACTTAATACGGCTCTCAGGATATCGATCGTATTCGAGATAGGCAAAAGATTCTGCAGGTCATCCAGCATCACCACTGCCAGTTCTGTATCCAGAATCTTCCAGAGCTCTAGAAGAAATTTTGTAAAGTGGGTTTGTGCCTGGGCAAGCGATTTTCTTTTGGAAAATCCTTTTAGGAATTCTTCTGAATCCGCGCCAGAGCCTGGAAAACCCATGAGCATCTCTTCAGCAATAAGATGAATAGCGCTTAAAGGCCTGTCATTCTTTGTAAATCTCGAGAGAGAGCAAAAACATGATGGATATCCCTGCTCCTGGGCTATCCTCCTGAACTGCTTAAGAAGAGAGGTTTTACCTATGCCCCACTCTCCCAGCACAACTAAATGATTTGGCCTGACAGAGATCGCATCTCCTAGATTGGATTTAAAAAGAGAAAGGCTCTTCTCTCTACCGCCAAATATGCGCGGCTCCCATCCTGACTGCGGTGTAAAAGGATTAGGTTTTATCATTATTTACCTATCAACATGTATGCAGAAAGTCCTAAAAGCAAGACTCCAAAAAGCCTTTTAAGGACCAACTGCGGCAATAAATGAGCTAAATGCGCTCCTAAAAATCCGCCTATAAAAAATCCAAGACTTATAAGTAGCCCCGTCTTTATGCTTACATTTCCTGCATGGTAATATCGGATGACTGCCAGGATACCGATAGGCAGAAGAAGCGCGACAAGAGCAGTTCCCTGCGCATAATGCTGCGGAAACTTGAATAGATACACTAGCATCGGCACTATCACCACTGCCCCGCCTATGCCAAAAAACCCACTGGCTACACCTGCTAACGCGCCAATAATCAAGCTTAAAAAAGTCGCCATTGTAAATATTTCCTTCGTGTGTTAGATTATAGCTATGATTATAAAGAGAGATAGAGATATTATCAAGTCTTATTTTGAGGATGAATCAGGACTAAGAGGCGGTTATGCCGACGAGGTCTTAATGCCCGAGGATGAAAAAGATGCGATCGACATCCTCAGGGATGCCTCAAGTAGAAATATTCCCATGACCATTTCAGGCGGCGGTACAGGCGTGACTGGCGCAAGAGTGCCATTTGGAGGCTCGATTCTCGCCACAGATTCGCTCAATAAAATAATTGACATAGATGAAAAAAACTCTGTAGCAACAGTCCAGACAGGTGTAAGGCTATCAGAATTACAAATACAGCTTGCTAAAAAAGGTCTCGTATACCTGCCTGATCCTACAGAGCCAAATGCATTTATAGGCGGTACGATTTCAACAAATGCATCAGGCGCAAAAGGTTTTAAATACGGGCCCACGCGCAACTATGTAAAAAGACTAAAAATAATACTCTCAAGCGGCGACATACTGGATATAAAACGCGGGGAATTTTTTATTAAAAAAGGCGAAAATATATCTTTAAAATTTAAAGAAAGAGAATTGAAATTAACAATTCCAACATATTCCATGCCTACTATAAAAAACGCTGCAGGATATTACATAAAAGATAATATGGATATGATAGACTTGTTCATCGGTCATGAAGGAACGCTGGGAGTTATTACAGAGGTATCTCTCTTACTTGGCAAAACACCTGAAACCGTAATGAGCTTTTTCAGCTTCTTTCCAAGCGAAAAAGACGCCTTGAGTTTTGTAAAAGACGCTAAGGCCAGAAAAGCCCTCTCTCTGGAATACATGGATGAAAATTCCCTAAACCTGATACGACAAAGGCATAAAAACATACCCCCAGACTCTAAGGCAATGGTATATTTCGAGCAGGACTATAAAAAAGAAGATGAGGCCTCTATCACAGAATCATGGATGAAACTACTTGAAAAACACAGTGCCCTTGCAGAAAAATCCTTCTTCGCGGATTCTGAAAAAGAAAGAGAAAAATTAAGGGAATTCAGGCATGCCCTGCCTGAGATGATAAACGAGATAGTAAAAACAAATAAACTTCCAAAGGTCGGAACAGATATAGCTGTGCCAGAAGCTGCATTCTCTGAGATGTTCGCGTTCTATAAAGAAAAGCTCTTCTCTTCAAAAATCGCATTTGTGATATTCGGTCATATTGGCGAAAACCACATGCATGTAAACATGCTCCCTAAGACTGAAGCAGAATTTGTAAAAAGCCGCTCTATCTACATGGATTTTGTAAAAAAGGCTGTTAGTTTAGGTGGTACAGTGTCAGCAGAACACGGCATAGGAAAGTTAAAACATGCATTCCTTGAGGCCATGTACGGAAAAAAGAACATCAAGCAAATGGCAGCCTTAAAAAAATCTTTAGACCCGGCATGCATCCTGGGACTTGATAATATATTTTCAAAGGACCTCCTGAAATGAAAACCATTATAGCTGTACCTGATTTTACGCGAAAGGCTAATCTAAAAAAGATACTCCCTCCCCTATTAAAAAAAGATACAGAGGTAATAATAGCTACAGGCTTACATCGGCCGCCCACAAAGAAGGAGCTTGGTCAACTTCGTAAGTTGACCTTTGGGCAACTTACGAAGTTGACCGTGCATAATTATAGAAAAAACTCTGTTACATATTTTGGTAAGACAAAAAGCAACGTACCTATATATCTTAATAAAAAATTAAAAAGTGCGGATTCAATAATAACCGTGGGCGTAGTAGAACCGCACCTATATGCAGGCTATAGCGGCGGTACAAAGGTTGTAGCAATAGGGCTTGCAGGCGAAAAGACAATAAATGCAACGCATCACCCGAGATTCCTGGACAAACCCGGCACCAGGATCTTTTCAATAAAAAATAATCCTTTCAGGGGTTTCATAGAAGAAGTAAGCGGTCTCCTCCCTATTAAATATTCAATAAACATAGTAAACACAAACCCGCCAAAAATATTTAAAGGAACTCCAAAATCCTCATTTAAAAAAGCAGTAAGCTACTCTAAAAAAATCTACGAGAAAAAAATCAATAAAAAACTCGATGTAGTAATATGCACTGCCCCCAAAGAAAAGGCTGTAAATATATACCAGGCATCACGGACATTTAATTATGTGACTAATATAAAGAAAAATGGCCTGATCCTTGTAAAGGCAGGCTTAAAAGAGGGCTTTGGCAAGGGCCTTGGCGAAAAGCGATTCATGAGAAAAATGTTCGACATGAAAAATCCCAAGCAACTAATTGCGGATATCAAAAAGAAGGGCTGCCTTGCAGGAGAACACCGCGCTTACATGGTCGCAAAAGCCATGTTAAATGCACGACTCGGTTTTATATCAAAAAACGCACATCTATACAAAAATAAGCCTCTTCCATTTCTATTCTTCAAAGATATAAAAGAAGCTCAAAGTTTTATTAAAAATCACGGCTAAAACCTAGCGCAAATTCCTCGCCATCCAGAAAATCGCATTCTAAATTTATCTTTGTTTTGTCGCTAAGCCAGTAATCCAATCCTATGATAAGGCCGTAGTATTTCTCTGACTGGATGCGTTTGCGGTCATGTTCGTTTAGCCATTTTATGAAATCTACTGTGCCGTATCGACTGCCCAGATATGGAACAAAATTTCCCATGTCTTTAGAAATAACCACTGACCCCTGCCATTCATCTATTATTGCCTCATGCTTATCTCCATCCTGATTCCTTGCATCAGCATGTACGCTTATATGCTGAAAACCAGCTACGCTCTTTATACCCCATTGCTCTATCTCATATCCTTTTATCCTAAATCCATACCCGCCTGCAAAGTTTGTGCTGTAGCTTAAATCATCTGCTCCGATCCTATCCCATCCTGCATCACCAACGCCTATTTTCCCGTCAAACGAGAGCCATGAAAAAATCCCGTACGAGAGAGTGAAAAAATATCTATCGCCTCCTGTGGCGCCTTCGTTATTATCCAGATTTCTATCTACAATAAAATTTCCTTCTAGCCCGCATGTAAAACGTCTTTTCTCAGGCATGTGTGTCCCGTACACTGGCGCAGCATAAGAATGCGACGTTGAAAAAATCAAAATCATCAGTATAATTAAAATTTTTCTCATAAAAATCCCTTTGCCAGCGTGTCCAGATCTTTCCATTTAGCTTTACTCTTGAGAACCACCACAATAACCTTACGCCATCTATTATACTCGATGTAACCTGCAAAGCAGCTACCTGCCTTTTTAGTATAGCCAGTCTTTCCTAAAACTCTATAGGGTGTATCTTTCCATAAGCTCTTATTATGGCTTTTTAATTTTATCCGCCTGCCGCTTTTAAGCTCGCTTATTTCTCCTTTTTTCATCTTTATGATCTCAACAAATTCCTTATGCCTCATTGCCTCGCGCACTATCAAGGCCAGATCGCGCGCAGTAGAATACTGGTCCTCTGCTGGAAGCCCGTTGGATGTTTTGAAATTCGTGTCTTTGGCTCCCATGCCTATAGCCATTGCGTTCATCATTTTTACAAACTCCTCTTCTGAACCAGCAATGCTCTCAGCTAAGGCAACACTCGCGTCATTTCCGGAATTTAAAAGTAACGCCTTAAGTAGATCTCGTGTCGAATAGACCTCTCCTTCTTTTATGTAGACCTTGGATGGTTCCATCGAGGTGGCAAACTTACTCACAATTACTTCTTTATCTAATGAAGAATTTTTCAAAACCAAAAGCGCTGTCACTATCTTTGCAGTAGAGGCAGGAGAAAGCCTAAGGTCAGGATCCTTGGAATATATGACCCTCTTTGTCCAAGGACTCATGAGAATAACTGACTCTGCGCTAATAGAAATATTTTTCTCTGAAAAGCTAAATATACCTAAAAAAAGGAAGGGTATTAGAAGTATCGAATGTAAGCGCCTATGCATGTAAGTCCGGATGTATGTCCTTCATCTCTTTTGAAATATCACCCAGCGATTCTTTTGCGCGCCTAAGTTCAATTGCAAGCCTATTCGTTATTATAATATGTTTATGGGAAAGTAGCGCAAAACCTACATTTAAGAGTGCCAGCAGAAACAAAAACACATTCACTTTAGTCTGAATTACAAAATATACAAGAAAAATTACACCCAATATAATCAAATAAAGATTGATCCTTTTGACCACATTTATAAAAACCTCTTCGCTGGTCTGTCCTTTCATACACTACCCCCCTTATATTTATTCGTAATAGGCATGCGCCTGTCCTTTCCAAAAGCTCGAGGACTTATCTTTATTCCAGGAGGTGCCTGACGGCGCTTATATTCATTCATGTCAATCATACTCAAAACTTTTCTGACAATATCCTTATTCCCTAATTTCTTCACAATATCGCTGAAAGATCTGTCCTTTTCTACATATAAATCAACTATCGCGTCGATTAAATCATAAGACGGTAAGTTATCCTGATCCTTCTGGCCTGGCTTCAGCTCTGCTGACGGTGGCCTCTTAAAGACGCTATTTGGAATAACCTTTTTTTTCTTATTCACAAATCTTGCTAATTCATAAACAAGTTTTTTAGGTACGTCTTTTATTACTGCAAATCCGCCTGCCATATCTCCATATAGAGTACAATACCCTACGCTTGTCTCGCTCTTATTGCCTGTATTTAGAACAAGATATCCAAATTTATTTGAAAATGCCATAAGGATATTCCCGCGTATCCTTGCCTGAATATTCTCCTCTGTTATATCAGGCTCCATGCCGGCAAAGTGGGCCTGGAGAGTATTATTATATACGTCAAATATGCTATCTATTGGGACCTTTGCAAATCTAACACCAAGGGTTTTTGCTATCTTCTCAGCATCCTGCTGTGTAGCTTCTGAAGAATATCTCGACGACATGGAAAGAGCCAGGACATTCGCCTTGCCCAGGGCCTCCACTGCAAGCGCGCCAACCAGTGCAGAATCTATGCCTCCTGAAAGTCCAAACGCCACTTTTTTAAAATTATTCTTTCTTACATAATCACGCAATCCCAGTACCAGGGCTGAATAGACCTCTTCGATCCTCGTCATACCTCTGCAACCGCGTAGATTGCCAGAATGGCAACCTACGCGGTTATCTAGGTCAACTATCAATAAATCTTCTTCAAAGGCCCTGGCTTTTGCTATAATTTTATTGGACTTTCCAAATATAGCACTGCGGCCGTCAAACACAAGCTCGTCCTGTCCGCCAACGAGATTACAGTAGATTATAGATGCCTTGAATCTCTTGGCCTTGGCAAGCAACAGCCTCTCTTTTTCTTTTATCTTATCAATATGATACGGTGAGGCAGAGATGTTTATTAGAAAGTCCGCGCGCTTTAGGAGTGCTTTTGTTTTAGAGTCTTCTTTTGCCCAAATATCTTCACATATATTTACTGAAAAAGAATAACCTTTTGCCTTTAAAAAGGCATTCTCTCTGCCAGGCTTAAAATACCTTTTTTCGTCAAATACGCTATAGTTCGGAAGCTGCCTCTTATGATATACATGGACTATTTTTTTATTATTTATAACTGCAGCGCTATTATATAGATCCTTGGCCTTTTGGTCTACAAATCCGACTATCGCTATGATATCCTTTGTGGCCTTTGCAATTAGATCCAGACATTTAAGATTTTCTTTTACAAAATGGGGCTTTAAGACAAGGTCTTCGGGCGGATATCCTGTTATGGAAAGCTCTGGAAATATAACAATGTCTACGCGCTTTTTGATTGACTTATTTAGACAAAATAATACCTTCTCTGTATTGCCAACCAGATCTCCTACAATAGTATTTATCTGTGCAATTGCAATTCTAAGCTTTTTCATATATACTATATACAAGAAAGATTGTATCATAATCTATTAAAATAGGCAAATATGTATAAAACGACCCTTCTTAGATTAATTATAATGATATTCCTTCTGGCACCAGTGGCAAATGCCGCAGAGGTCAAAGAGGAAGATAAAAATGAAGATGGAAAGACTGATCTATGGATATATTTTGAGAATGAAAGGCCTGTAAAGATAGAGGCTGATAGAGATTATGACGATACGCTGGATATGTGGATTACATATGGAGAAAAAGGCAAAAAGGTAACAGAGATCGACCTAAACTTTGATGGAAATATTGATATGAGAACCTGGTATGAATACAGCCAGCGCACCAAATTTGAAATAGACTCTGATTATGACGGTAAGATAGACCAGCGAAGTCAATACCGCGACGGTAAGGTCATAAAACTGGAAAGGGATGAAGATTCGGACGGGGAACTCGATACTGTATTTGATATAAGCAACCGTCAATCCAATATGATAAAAAGGATCGAGGTAAACGAAGAAGATCTACCTCAGCAAAAATAGCCCCAGGACTACAAAGATTACACCACCTACCTTTGCAACAGTAACAGCCTCTCCTAGAAATATAACCCCTAATAAAAACGCAACCAGAGGATATATGCCAGCTATGGGAACGACCTTTGAGGCCTCGCCAGTCTTAAGCGCATTATAGAAAAGTATTTGACCGAGTATACTCGCCATAAACCCGCCCAGCACAAGTAAAAATATTGTGCGCGGGTCTGCCTTTAAGGCTGCCTTAAAGGTCTGGCTGTTGAATACAGCCAGAAAACTAACACCTATGACTACTCCTAACGAACGTATCATGACCCCTGCGAGCGGCGCTATTCTCGCCACGCCCATCTTTTCCAGAATCGGCACAATGCCCCACACTACTGCTGTAGCCAATGCAAAATAAAATGCCTTCATGCGTACCTCCATCACATAATATGTTTAAAAAACTAACTAACTAATCATGGCATAAAATCCTAAACACTAAATCCTAAATTCTAAACAAACCCAAAATCTAAAACTCACAAACAAGTGTTTTGTATTTTGTGTTTTGAATTTGTTTAGGATTTAGAGTTTAGTATTTGGTGTTTAAGCCCTCTCTGGTTATTTCATATTACCGCATTAGTTTTCCTTTTCATTATACCACATACATGTATAATATAAGCATGTTTAAAGCAGGTAAGGTTGCTATAATCGGTAGGCCTAATGTGGGAAAGTCCACGCTTCTCAACGCGCTTGTAAAGGAGAAGCTCTGTATTGTATCAAAAAGGCCAGAGACCACACGAGATAATATACAAGGTATAATATCCGGTAAAGAATTTCAGGTAGTCTTTATAGACACGCCAGGTATGCACAGGCCAAACACGCTTCTTGGAAAAACAATGGTACGCAAGGCTACATCAACACTGCTCGAAGTAGACCTCGTGCTCATGCTTATAGATGCATATAGTGGTATCTCTCGAGAAGATAAAACCATCTTCCAGCAACTGCCTCCTGAAAAAACCACCTTACTCATCATAAACAAGATGGACAAGATCGACAAAAGACTCGTGCTTCCAGTTATTGAAGAGGCTACGAAATTCTCTTTTAAAGAAATAATCCCTATAGCCGCATCCAAGAAAGACGGCACTGATATCGTATTCAAAAAGATCCTGGAGTATTTGCCAGAAGGCTATCCCCTATTTCCAGAAGATCAGCTAAGTGATAAAAGCGAACGCTTCCTTATCCAGGAAATCATAAGAGAAAAGGTAATGGAGCTGACACACCAGGAAGTGCCACACGCAATAGCAGTAACTGTGGAAGAGATGAAAGAGAGAAAAAATAAAGGCCTCTTTTACATCAGGGCCCATATCTACGTGGAGAGAAAAAACCAAAAGGCCATAATCATAGGTAAAAACGGACAAATGCTAAAAAAGATAGGCGAAAATTCCAGAAAAGAAATCGAAACACTCCTGCAGAAAAAAGTCTTCCTCGACCTCTGGGTCAAAGTCTACGAAAACTGGCGCAAAGACCCATTCGCGCTGAAGAATCTGGGCTATTAACTTATCTTTACATTTGAAGCAAGACCTAAAATGTAAAGTTAACTTAGTTAACTTTACATTTTAGGTCTT
>CAZWYD010000016.1:0-20092 GCA_964637815.1 uncultured Planctomycetia bacterium | reverse complement strand
TAGGTGTAGATCTGTTTATTAGTTGTATCAAGGCACTTTTGTCCGTCTGCTGCGTTTGCGTCTACAGGCGCGCCTGTCTTTACGTACTGGATATCGTCAAGCACTGCTTCTTTCCATGACAGTCCTGCTATGCCAGCATCCACGTATGTCTTTGTGGCCGCATCATTGGCATTTGTAGGCGCAACAAGATTTGTTATCGTGTATGAACCACCCATGCCAATATTGCCAGCCATGGTTAAAGCTGGGACAGTTGCAGCGTTTTGCTCTGCAAGATCGCCTAAGCCGAGGTTAGACCTTGCAGTCGCAGCAGTGGATGCGCCTGTACCGCCATTAGCAATAGCTACTATTCCAGTTACATTAGCTGATGTTCCTGTGATGTTGCTGTCAGTAAAGGCGACTGTTTTTCGCGCTGCAGCAGGCGTAAAGTATAGATTTGTGCCGTCAAACTCCATTGCGCCTGCTGCTGCGGCAGTAAGATTTGTCCCTGAGGTGAGTTTAAGGGGCGCTAAAGTTGTTGAGCCAGCTGCAAGATGCAATAGAGATGTTGGCACGTTCGTACCTATACCGATATTGCCGCTGTCATAAATTGTTCCTGTTGATAATGCGGTTCCGTTCCATTTTGGCACATAATTAGTAGAGATCGTTCCTACCTGCGGATCTGATTCGTTCTCGAGAAATCCTGTAATTTGTATACTCTGCGTACCGCCGCCGTCTACAACAGACACCGTGTTGGTGCCATCAACCCAGCCCATCGAAGTATTAAATTCATTTGACGGGCTTCCATCAACTCCTGTGGCGCTAATCTGGATATTGTTTCCAGATGGATTGGTGATTTCTATATTGCTACCTGCTTGTAAGGTAACAGCATCGCTCAGGTTATTAAGCGAGGTGACTCTGCCTGAGGCTGTGCCGCCTCCATAGGCATTGAAATACCATTTATCATTTATACTTGCAGCGTTATAATAACCAGTTGGTTGATTCTCTCCGAACATAACATAAACACCAGTAGTGCCTAATTGCTGCCAGGTCCCAGTAATGTTTTCAGCTGTAGACAAGCTAGTGTCACTCTTCTTCCATGAGAATTGATCAGGGTTTGGAGAAGTCCCATCAGCAGCAATTACAACTTCAAACGCGGTAGCGCCTGCATAACTACCTGAAATATCCATGTACATACCAAACGAGTTATTGCCATCAGCTGTAGGCATTGAATCTAGATAAGCCTCTGTAGCCACTTCGCCTGCCAGGTCTGCGAGTGAGACCTTTGTAGCACCATCTTCAAATACCATCCGGTTAAAATAAGGAGACGATGGCTCTGGATCTACATATATCCTGACTTTTCCAGGCGTGTATGAGAAATTTTCTTGAAACGTATAATCCTGCTGGTGGGTGTCTTCGTTTGAGGCATTGAACCACCATGTATCGCCATAGATACCTGTATCTGAACTAAACGCGATCTTGACACCTTCTACTCCTGTGGTGGAGCCGTCATCGCCGTCAAGAAATGTACCTGCAGCGTCAGTGGGCAATTTTCCACCAACAGCAATATTGCTCCCTCCTGTTTCATACTGCCATCCAGTGGAGTTATCCATATACTCCCATGTATAACTCTCGCCGCCTGAATCAACGCTTACTTTATAGTCGCGCCAAGTCGGGGCTGAGGAGGCATAGGTTCCTGAAACATATAGCATAACACTTGCCTCATTGCTATTCTGTTCATTCCATCCAGGGCCAGGAGGAAATATACCGCCGCCGCCGCCCATTGTGATCGTACCTCCGCCTGTGGCGCCTGTTAAACCAGGGTCATCATTAAAAAGTTCTATGCCGCGGGTCCTGACGAATTTATCAACTGAGAGGATACCGCCTTTTTCACCAGATGCGCGGCCAATACGTAGTGTCCCATATAGTGTCTGGTCACCTGTATCCACGATAGGCGCAGGGCCGTATTCAGGCACTGTTCCTCCTGCCACGATCTGCACTGTATCAAAATATGCAACGCCTGTTTCTGCTGAAAGTACTATTGTAATCCCGCTGGCCTTGGGGTCTGTGGCAAACTGGCTTTCGTATCTAGCGTAATCAGTAGCAGTGGAAGAAGTAACTGTTAGAGGAGTAAAAGGAGCGACTGTTACATTATCATCAGTGCTAAAGGCAATAGGACTAGAGGCGCGTGTGCATTTTAAGAATTGATTATTTTCTATGCCTTCATATCTGATCCTTTCAGTTACGTTAGCATCGCCATCATCAGTGATCAGTATGGTGCCAAATGCAGGAAAGCCTGTTGTAGAGTCAACTGCTATTGATTTGGCAGTCGTGGTAATGGCGCCTGAAAGCTCTGTACTGGTATCTGCTGAGCTTGAATTTCCGCCGTCCTCACCCTGGATGTCGATCTTTGCGCTGCCATCTGTGACTGGATCTGTAAGGGGATCAACACGCATCTTTACGCCAACACTATAGACAGTGGAAGGTTTAAGTCCTGATATCACCTGGGAAATCTTTCCAGGGTTGGCTCCATCGTGCTCGAGACGCACAGCGCTTGTTCCTTCAGTAAAATCCTGCGCGTAGGTATCAGCATCGATATCAGCAGCGTTAAAATCCGTTTTAAAGAATAAAGGCGAGTGTTGAAATATCTGTCCTGAGACATAGTCCCAGTCATCAGGGGAAAAGTCTGTCCATCCACCTTGATAACCTGCGGTTGTGTCCCAAGAATATTCAGTGGCATAAGCAGAATCTGTTGCATAGTTAGGGTCATAGTCGTGAAACTGTTGGAACGCTGAGAATGCCTCGAATGACGCGTTCTTTACGAGGTTGCGCGAGGATTGCACAAATGTGCCGCGCGAGAAACGGATCTCGTCTGTAGCAGGGTCATAGATAAGGCTTGTCCCGGCAGTGTCTGAGCCAAAACTCAAGACAGCAGGTGATGATCCGCGCACGTGGAAGTCTACTGCTGACATTGCGCCTGAGAAATAAAGTTCTCGGGCAGCTGTTGAGTCATAGACAAGGGTGTCTGTGGCTGTGCCGTCGTCAAATGTCATGACAGTAGCAGAGCCAGTGTTCTCAAATGTGAGATTAGTGAGTGTGGCTGCTGCTGGAGTCGCAGCGCCGATGACGGTGTTTTCGATTGTGCCGCCTGATATAGTAAGGGCATCTACGACTTCGTTGTCCGCCCATGGATTGTCTGTGTTGACCCAGTTGCCTGTGATGGTTTCGTTCTCGTCCAGCATCGCAAGGGATGAGACGTCAGAGAGATCACCTGAATCGACAAGTGCGCCATTTATGTAGAGCGAGGTTGTATTTGTTGCGCCAGAGACATTGAGTTTGTAGGTGCCTGTGGAGTCAGTCCCGATGCCGACATTATCTCCTGAGGTAAGTAGATATACGCCTGTTCCACCGTCTGTCCAGCCACCTGCTGTGGCGGGCGTAATCGCATCCACATAAGTCTTTGTTGCCGCGTGCATATTTGCAGTAGGTGCTGCTACAGTTACTGTGCCTGCGAATGTGACATTGCCTGAATTATCTATATTTGCTTTACTTGTTCCATCGACTTGTAAATCCATCAGATACACATTGTTCCAGCCAGTAGTGTCGGTTTCAGTGACATTTACTTTTATGCCACGGTATACGTCTGAGCCGCCAGCTGCATCACTGTCGTTCAGAGTCTGGGCTATACTCAAGGCATAGTCATCTGTGCCCCCTGATGTAAGTGCTGCGGGTGTAATGTCCATATCATCTGCGATAGTATATGTGCCTAGAGAGTCAGCGACATTGCCCTGCAGATCTGAAGTACCAGTTACAGTGAGGCTCGATAGATCAGTACTACCCGCGCCAGTAATATTTCCATAGATCGTGCCGTCAACTTCCAGGTCACCCTGCACATAGAGTTCACCCGTAGAGACTGCGTATGTATTTGCAGTGTCGCTTCCGATTACGACTTCGCCGCCAGTAAAAGTCGCGGCAGTGCCTGTGCCTGCCTGCGCTACATTGAGCGCGGCTGAAGTGCCTGAGTAGTCCAGGTCTATGTTTGAGTTCATATCAAGAGCACTGGACAGAGTCGTAGCGCCAGTTGCAGTTAATGCGCCTGTTACATCAAGATTTCCCGTAATATCCGCATTGCCCCCGACATCAAGATTTCCCTGAAGATCTGAGGCGCCGGTTACAGTAATGCTCGCAAACGTGGAGTCCCCGCCAGTGGACGCGATATTTCCATAAATCGTGCCACCTACTGTAAGATTTTGGGAAATAGTAACGTTACCGGTGTCATTGTCCACATGGAGCCAGTTTGTCGTGCCATCAGTGATCTTAAAATCTCCTGAGGAAGTGTCTATGGTCATGATTATATTGCCAGTGCCTGTGGGATTTAATTCAATGTCCTCATTTGCGCCTGCAGTAATTAGACCACCAGATACAGTTATGCCTGTAGTTGTGCCTTCTGTTGCATCCACTGTCAGAAAATCAGAGGCATCGTAGCCATCCAGCTTATCTGCATTTATGGCATAGGCCACTGTAGTAAGGCGTTGACGTGGCGTCATCTCGCCGTCACCCTCGATCTCGACCGAGTACCAGTATGGGTCATTGAAGTCCAGATCATCCAGGTCTTCTACATTCCCCAGCAGTATGCTGAATATGCCCCTGGTGACAGTCACTGTCTGAGCCTCTGTCCAGAGCGCAATACCCCCTGTCTCAGCATCATAGATCCTGAGCGTGGCAGAGATATCGCCGGTCACAGGATTATCATCGGCATCTGTTAGCTTGCCTTGATAATTTATGTACCGTGGTATTTGCGCTTGCGCCCACGGTGGCGCAGCTGCAAGATACCCCAGTATAAACACCAGCATCATAACACCCAAAAACCTCTTAAATATTCTCTTCGTCTTCATCTCAATCGCCTCCCTCTCACTCTCTTAACTTTACATTTAAAGCAAGACCTTAAATGTAAAGTTAAGAAAATATAAATTAAAGTTCTTCGCTTCTTTTCCCTCCACCAGTCTCCCCACTCGAGAGCACTGGAACATTTCCTGGAAAAACTTTCCAACGCCTTGAGACCATTTCATCCGGCCTCGTTGCTTCGGCGATAGGTTTCTCTGAAACTAAATTCGCTACCTGTTTGGCGCTCTTTGTGCCTGTGTAAAGCATAAAGGCTGCCACTGCTAAAACAAAAAACGATATCACTGACAAAACAGCAATATCGTATTTAATGCGCTTCTGGACTGGAGCCACTTTAGGAACAGGAACAGGTGCTCCAGCATATTGTTTTATCGGAGCCAAAGGCTGAGTTGAGAACTCCTGCTCCAGTACCAACCTTCTTAGCTCAGTCATCCCTTCAAACTCTTTGTTCAATCGATAGTATTTTAAATTCGCCTCATACTCGCTCTTCAGAATCCCCATAGTTTCTAATTTCAATAACTGTCTTCTTAGCGGACTTAATGACTCATCTAACTTCCTTTCTAGCTCCCTTAGGTAATATCTATCATCTATATGAATGAGAAATAGCTTGAGAAGCTTTACTCGTGTTTTCGAGGTTATTATCTTCTCAATCATCTCTCTCTCCTTTCGTTTGTTCCTCTTTCAGGAACGCTTGTGCCCTTTTAGGGCACAATCAAAACAAATAAAAAAGCTCATTCTCCATTCGAGAATAAGCTTCAAAAATTTAGATCCTTTTGGCAGCTGACAACCATAAGTCACTCGGACTTTTAGGCTCTAAAGCTTTGTGCCCCACTCTTTCGAATGGTTTACCCTTATCAATTGAATCTTGATAAGTCTTGTTTTTGTCTACTATAAGTATACCATATATAAATGGTATAGTCAAGGTAGTCCTCGCTCGTTCAAATCGCGCTCCTTTTTTAGTCCAATTTAAACGATTTTAACTAGTTCTAAGTATACCACGGAACCACTCATTGTCAACATATTGTGGATAATTTTTCCCTATACCACTATAAGTGTAAGCGTTTTCAACATCTTGTGGCTCCCAGACTTATCCCCACAATTAGTACCCCCCCGTAACTTTACATTTAAAGCAAGACCTAAAATGTAAAGTTATTTAGATCAGGAGGGAGATCTGCGGAAAGCTCCATGGAAGTGCCTTTAGTAGGGTGGGTAAAAGTGATGGATTTGGCGTGGAGGGCTTGTCTAGATAGGCCCTTGACTTCTGGCCCATTGTAAAGTTTGTCCCCTAATACCGGGTGGCCAATATGCAGAAGATGAACGCGGATCTGATGCGTACGGCCAGTCTTTGGCCGCACTTCAAGAACTGTAAAATTCCTGTCTTTGTCTCTCTTGAGGACATGGTAAAATGTGATCGAGTCTTTGCCTCTCTCCTCATCTATGGCCATCCTGCGCCTGTCTTTTTTATCATGCCCAATAGGCGCCTTGATCATATCCTCATCCAGACTTACGATTCCTTTTACTATCGCTATGTAGGTCTTAGCAACAGTCCTGTTCTTTAATTGCTTTGAAAGCTTTCTGTGCGCTACACCAGTCTTTGCTACCAGCATTATGCCTGAGGTATCTTTGTCTAGGCGATGCACTATACCAGGCCTTAAAATGTGCGTCTGGTCAGAGGTATCTTCTTTAGGCTTATTAAACTTTGTCAAAAATCCAGCATAGTTTAAAAGTGCATTTACCAGTGTACCAGAATAATTTCCGCATGCAGGATGTACTACCATGCCTGCTGGCTTATTCACTGCCAATATATCATCATCCTCGTAAACTATCTTAAGCGGCACCTTCTCTGCCTTGGGGATTTTCCTGTCATGGTCAGCAAGAGTCTCTTTCTCGAGCTTCTCCATATCTATCTCTATCACATCATCTGTCTTTACCTTGTGCCCTGATTTTACGCGTTCCCCATTCAGCAAAACTTCACCCTTCTCTATCATCCCCTGTACCAATGAACGTGAAATCTCCATCTCCGGCTTCAATGCACACACCCTCTTCGTCGTCACATTATCGACCCGCTTGCCGCTATCCTCTATCTTAACCCTTAGCTCATCCATCATATCGAACTGTCATTGCGAGGAGCGGAGCGACGAAGCAATCTCTTTCTTGAGATTGCTTCGCTTCGCTCGCAATGACATTACACATTATAATATATCTTTGGTAAGTTTTACAAGGAATTTAAGGTGATAGCGCACAAAGGCCTTGAGTATGGGTTTGTTTTTGATGAATTCTGCAATGGGCGGGCTAAAGCTATAATAAAAATCAACAAAAGACCTGCCAAGCTTTGACCTCAGCAAATATCTATCTCTAAATTCACATAATACCTTTACCTCTCCTGCCAAAGGTGTTCCAAATGCCACGCTTGCAATGAAACAACCAGCGCCACCTCCTCCACCGCCTCCTCCTGCGTCACCTCCATTGCCACCAGGGCTCTCAGCAGGAGAATCGTTATCTTCTACTTCCGCGCCTGCAATCCCAAATAGGCTAAAGTGATTTGTCTTTACCGTGACTAAATTCTCATCAGGAAATACCAGTGCATCTGAAAGCATCTTCCAGTCGTCGCTATCCTCGTTAAACCAATATGCATCCAGTGTCAGCTCATTAATATTCTTTCCATCAACGATTCCATCTCCGTCCTCATCAGGATAAGGTATTGATATAGTCATTTCTTCAGTAAAGCCCTTTTTGTGATTTCCAAATTTATATTCTCTATACTCACCAGCAGAAGTTATCTTTTCCTCTGTCTCAAAAATAATCTCACTATCAACTTCATACTCCTCTAATCTCTCAATATCGACCACATCGTCTTCATACAAAACGCCTGCTGGAAGCAATAGAGATGTTTTATCTGAAAGCTCGATCTTATCCAGCCTATTTTTTAACACATTCTTGGTTTTCTTTAGTTCTAAATTGTTGGGCATCGCCAGGTTTCGGCTACTATGCTTCCCATTAGTCACATAAACTACTTCTCGACATGATCTGATGAAACTATCCGCAGTCTTAGCATTGACTTCTGCAACATAGACCCCAGAGTCATAATACGTATGCTCTACCTCAGCCAAAGACGTCACAACGTCACAGAGGCCATCACCGTCAAAGTCCCAAAAGTAATTAGCGCCTCCAGGCGCGAGATCTGAATCAAAAGAAAATCCTGCTGTAAAAGGTGCCTTACCTTTCCTGGGCTTAACTACCAATTTGCCCTTCTTAATATTTTGTACATCAAATACACCAAATCGAAGCTCTGACTTACATTCTACAGCAATATTTTTTTCATCAGTAACTCGCAGAACAGGCGAATACACTCCGGGCTTATAATAGGTATGCCCGACCGCTGCTGTATCCGTAGAGGTAAAATCAAAATCTCCATTGCCCTCAAAATCCCATTGATATTTTTGAATTTCATTATCTGCGTCTATAATCGCATCGAAATCCACCTCAACAGGGACATTGCCTTTTTGATCTGAAATTACTGTTTCAACGCTTAACGCAAATGGATCCACCACCTCAATTTTGACGCTTGCGAAATCGCTCAATCCTTCAGAGTTTGTCACTCTAAACTCTGCGTCGTAAACCCCAGGTACGCCATAGGTCTTGACGATATTAGCTGACTCTGTAGAACTTGCATCGTATGCGCCATCGCCGTTAAAATCCCATTCATACCTACATACCTCGGCTGGCGAAAATGCGCTACCCTGAAAATAGACCTTGCATGGCGCAGTGCCCCTTAAAGGCATGCCTTCCAAATTAACAATTGGCGCAGCTGGATTTCTCTCTACATCTATGGTGACGCTATGGGTATCTGTAAAACCTTCATTATCTGTTACTCGCAGAGTCGCAGTAAAACTTCCCTCGCCCATATAAATAAACGTGCACTTGCCTGATTCAAGAGAATCAAAATCATACACACCCTTGCCGTCAAAGTCCCATTCATATTTGACAATCTGGCCATCCATATCAACACTATCTGTAGCAAAATGCACTTCGAGCGGCGCCATGCCTTTTACCGGTGCTGCAAGCGCCTGTGCCTGAGGTCCCACAGGCACAGCCTCTACTATTATCTTTATCCTTTCCAATGTAACATCCCTTCCATCACTTGCGCTAAACGTTACAAAATGCTCACCGACCTGCCCTGAGCTGGGCCTCCATGAAAACTTTTTTGCGTCAAAGATAGCTCCATCTGGCAAGCTGCTTGCAGAATAAGTGATCTCATCTCCATCTATATCCATTCCACCTACGGAGAATTCCAAAAGCTCTCCTGTGGTGACTTGCTTTTCTCCTATTGTAAATAACACTGGTGAATGATTCGGCTTGGGCTTTTTCTTAACGCGAAAATCTTCCTTGCTCGAAGTATCTTTTGTGTCATCATAAGAGATAACAGCATGCGCCTTATACTTGCCAGGCTTGATATCCTTTATACTAAAATCAAATTCTTTAAATCCATCCACATGCACAGGCTTGGTATCAATAATTTTATTGTCCAGGAAAACATTCAAATCCCCGGATAAAGAAAAACTTGCAAAGATCGACACTCTTAATTTTATTTCCTCTCCTTCCATATATTCTCTTTTAGCCGGCCTTACATCTATTCTGACCTCATTGCCAACATCAAAGAATAATGAACCTTGAGCTAACGTCGTGTCGTTTTGAATGAAGCTGTATAAAATTGTATATAGTCCTGACGATGTAAGTTCTGGTTGAATCTCTCGATCTAAAACATTTGCGCCTTTGTCTAGTGGACAACTTCGTAAGTTACCCATGGGTAACTTACGAAGTTGTCCATCGGGTCCTGCTAAATCAACTACCAATTCAATCAAAGTCTCTCTGTGCGCACTGATCTTCCATTGAAGTCTTATCGTGTCTCTATCTCTATCGCAGCTTGCCTTGACTACCTTAATAAGTGGGAGCTGCTCCTTTTCATCTTCATCAATTAAAAAAGAACTCAGATAGAGCGCCTTGCCTGATGAAAAATATATCCCATAATAAATCTTTTCTTGGCCGCTACTATCAGGTATGTCAAAATTCAACTCCTCTGAATCCCTCAATACAAAATCCTTCTTCTCTTCAAAGCTCCCGCATCTTGCCTCAACAAAAAGATCAACATTCCTCACAGCCCCAATATTATTAATATTAAGCGTGAAAAGATCATCCTCGAACTCCGCTTCCACTTCAATCTTAGCTCCTAAAATTTTAAAATTTATACCATACCTTTCGCCATTAAATGTATATTCTGCTTTATATGCTCCTTTTTCTAAATCCATAGGGAGCGAAAATTCAAATTCTATCCCCTTTTCATTGTCAGGTTCTAAAAACGCGGACACACTCTGACTGAATAGATCCATAAATCTAAAATCGATTTGGCACGGGCCGCCGGCATTACCTTTATTTATAACCTTGAATACGAAACGTGCCTGGCCGCCTGCATTGAATGTTGTATTCTCATCCTCTAAGCACGAAACCTTTATCTCTGGAGAGGCTATTGGCTCCAGGTCTCCTACGTAAAACCTCTCTACAACCTGCGAGTTTTTCTCTGGCAGAGGAGACTTTAAAGCAGCCTGCAAGTAATACTTCCCGAGTGCGTCAATGCCTGGGATCTCAAGTGCAATCTCCTTCTTATCTATTATGTTAGAAATCTCTAAAGTCTTTTTGAAAATTATAGGAAGCTCTAATACATATTCGTCGTCAGGAATATACATAGCAAGAAGCCTGTATCTCAAATAAGAACTCTGGCTATTGTATCTATCTTGAACCTGGATAAAATAATTCGAAGGGTCATTCACCTCAAATTCCATTGTCAAATCATCGCCTGCAGATCCTGCGACTGAATTAATCCAGGACTGGCGCGTAGACTTGTAAAGTTTTATGTAAGGCCTTATGTTAGGGGGCACATCCTTCAGAGAGATAATTACCTTGCCAGCATCCGAGATAGATAATTTATAAAAATCAGCATCCTTCTTGGTGGAGATCGTGGCAAAATAGCTCTTGCCAAAATCAAGAAGCTGGGCCTCCTCTTTGCTATTATTTGGCTCGTATTCATCAAGTGTTTCTATGAAATACGTCTTGAAAGAATACTCATCGGGAGAAGAAAAGTTTGAATACCAGTCCTTTATCATGAGATAATACTGGCCAAGCTTGGACAATTCTATTTCGAGTTCTATTTTTTCTCCTTTAGAGCCGCCTTTTTGGGCAACTATTTTGGCTGTAGAATCGTATATCTTTAAAGATGGCCTGAGGCCCTCAGGCACTTTTTGCATCTGGATATAAAAGACGCCCTTCTTTTCTATGTCAAACTTAAAATAATCCTGGTCAGCGCTCGGAAAGACTGTGCCAGAGATTTCCTTTCTTATGTCAATCTCTTTTGCGGTCGCAAAATCAGGGTTTGGCTCATATTGATCACTGCCTGAAACAGCATCGATCTCAAGCCTGTATTGTTTATGTGATGAGGAGGCTCCGTATCTATCTTTTAGATGCAAATAGTATGTTCCTGCTTCAGAGATCTCTAAGGTATACTCTATCTCCTCTCCCCTGAAGGCTGCAGTAGAGCCAACCCATCTTTTTTGTGAATCATAAATCCTGATATTAGGTGTAAGGTCCTTTGGGATGTTTTTGACCGAGACAGTCAATATCGAGGCGTTTTCTACTGAAAACTTAAAATAATCCTCGTCGCCAAAGTCATAGATCTTCCCGCGGATGATTGAGTTCGATCCTACTTCATTGGCTGTAGTGAAGTCGTTGTTGGGTTCGGTTTCGCTTGTCATTGCGAGGCCCTGAGCTTGTCGAAGGGCCGAAGCAATCTCTTCTTCTTCGAGATTGCTTCGCTTCGCTCGCAATGACAATTCGGGATTATCACCTTCTCTAATTTGTATATCTTTTATGATATTCTCTGGTTGTACTTTTAATTGATATGCACCGATCGGAACATGCCTGAACTCAAATTTACCCTCACTCGAGGCAACTGCATACCTGATAGATGCGTCTGAACTTGCTACACTAATTGGTTCAAGCGTCATCTCCGAACCTATTGAATCTGTAACTCTCCCAAAAAGATTACCGTACTTTGAAGAAGTCAGGGTTACATCTAAGTTATTGTCTCCTGCTAAAAGATTTATCTTCTTTATGAGCCTATCGAATCCAGGTGCTCGAATATCTATCGTACGCTCGCCTCTATCAAGGCCCTTTAGGAGATATCTACCTTGCTTGTTTGCATAGACGCCATTAACATTAGTACCTTGCACTGGGCTGGCCTCATGATCCTTTATTGTCCCCCACAAATCTCCTTTTTTTACACTCGGTAACACTCTTATGTCCAACTCTGCAGAATCTATGCTATCGTTAATTGTTATCTTTGCCAGAATCGATTCGCCTGGAGCGTATACAAATTTTTCCATCTCGATCTTTAACAATTCAAAGAAGGAGTTAAGCGGCTCATCTTCCATATAGAGCAATGGGCTTGGTATGTCGATCTCTACAGTTTTTGAACCAACAAGTCTAGAATTTGAAAACGCGCTCAGTTTTATCTTATATATCCCCCTGGGCGCATCTTTAGGTATCTTAAAATCCTGCTTCCATGAATCGCTCTCCCCCTCGCTTAATCTAATCGTCTTTGTATCGTACTGGACCCCGTTATTTTTTGGATCAATAATATCCATGACAAGCGAAAGCCCAACGGCTGTTTTTGAATTGTTTCTTACGCTATATTGTATAGAAATTTTTTGGCCCGGGGTATATTGTTTTCTGTCAGTATTTATAGCTGTGTCTACACTCGCTATATAAACATTTATGCCTCTTTCTGTCCTGCTGAGAAATTCATTTCCAGATGAATAGAAATTTGCTGTGAGGCGATCAGTAAGTTTTGCGATTATCTTCTTCTCAAAAGAGACAAGTGTATTGGCTGGGATCTTTATCGACTCTGTGAATTCTATATCGTGAAGTGAGAATTTGGCCTTACACTTTACCCATTCATCGCGGCTGGTATTATTTTTAAGATGCAGGGTGAATGTGGCTTCAGTGCCATGAATATAATTCTCGCTGTCTGTAGTGATGTTGAATGTAAAGTCAGGATTTTTTATAGAGCCTGCAGGGGGTTGGGAAAAACAAAAATAAAAGCCTTCGGTTTGAGGCTGGATCATTTCATTGTCAGAATCGTAAAGTATATAATCAACGCTGTAGATGCCGGGCTTATCTAAAGTAAGGCCTGATTCATATATCGGGTCAGCCCTGGCCTTTTTTTCTAAGATATCTCCGTTTGGAGATTTCAGGATCAACTCGATTCTGCTAAATTCTCTATTTGTCGCGATCTCTTCTCTGATATCGCTGCCAGTTTGAGTCTCTGGCAAGGCATGGCTTTGTTTTGACCATCTAATAAGATCTCTTGTTAGATCTATTTCCGAGGCATTCGCCTGGCCATTTATATGCCCCCAGTCTGTATAAAGTGAACAAACTATAACCATGCCTTCTCCAAATTCATACATAAGCATTGCTGGCATGAGATTCTTTGAGCGCCGCAGAAGGATTTTTGCGTTGTCCGGCCAGGCAGTAAAATATCCGTCGAGCTTTAGGTCAGGATAAAGTTCGTCTTGTGACGATAAAATCTGATGGAAATTCTCGATATAGGCTGCCTTGGTATAGCATAATGCATCCTCCTGCCAGCCATAGCCTTTGAGCTCGCCTGTTGGAAGGCCGGTGAAATCGTAGCCATATTGTTGCGTGAAACAAATTAGCGTACCGCCATTTTTGACAAATTCTGAGAGCTTTTTCTTAAATATGCCTGAATTTGACAGACCCGAGAGGCCGCCAGAGGCTATGATTAGGACTTTCTGGTCATTTAATATAGATGGGCTAAATGTATGATCTACTATACGAACAGGCTCTTCGACCTTTTCTATAACGAGTTTTGCGAGCTCGTTGTAAAAACCATTGGCCAGAATCGCAATATCAGGGCATTCTAGATACTCGTTTGATGCCTGTGAAAAATTATCATGTAGGATTTGGTTTTTTTCAGATAAAAGCGCATCCCAATTAGCGATAACTGTCTCTTCAGGCATGCCATCGTCTATTTCCTCTTGGGCCTCTTTAAAATAATGCAGTGCATCCCAGTAATTCAGCAGCGCTTGTTTACCTTTTCTGCCCGCTATCCTTAGATATATCTCAAAGAGTCTCTCTGGACTTACCTTTATGCCTTTTGCAAAAGTGGTAACATCAAAAGTATCGTCAGGATGATCTATACCCGTGCCTGGAGCTGGCAAAAAAGTAATCGTGTTTTTAGTCCGATGGGGTTCGTAGCGATTGAAAAATTTGCTTTCTTCGCCTTTTTCGAGTTTGTCGCGCAGGGCTATAATTACATATCCATCATTGCAGAAATTACTATGGCCTATCTCTTCAAAATATTCATAACCAATATCATCCCGCTCTTCGATAACCGAGCTCCAGTTATCGACTATAGAATCTTTTAAACCTATTCCTATAAAGACCCTTATGCTTGGATGCGGCCCAAGACCTTCTATGCTTTTTAAGAAAATACTCTCAGGTGATAGTTCTTTTCTCAGGTTTTCCGATTCGAATCCTTCTCTGCCACCAGGAATCCAGACTTTACCTCCAAATAATCCCAGGCAATGTTCATATGCGACTAAGGTCTGGGCTGTAAGTGATGGGGTAATCTGGCCAATATTTTTTAAATTTGCTATGAATTTTGAAGATCCGCTATTTGGTGGGGCAAGCTCAATTAATCTATCAATGTTGTATCCGTAAGATATTAGACCCAACGAACGAGAATACGCTGTTACTGCCAAGGCACCAGCAGAATGTGTTATCACATCTGCCTTTTCATAATTACGGTCTGGGAGGTTACTGTTTAAATAATCTATGCCGTGGGCAAGCGCTGTTCCAACATCATCGCCTAGATCTCTGACGCCGTAGCCCCAGGAGCTTCCAACAACAGGCGCATCTACTGCATGATCGCCGTCAGTGTCGACATCGTTACCACGCATGTCTACTACTATTACGTCGTAGCCATTGGAGACAAATTCATTTACATAATTATTTGCCTGGTTATGCCAAACTTCTGCACTTGAATTAAAACCATGGACTAACAATAATGGCTTGTCTTTAACATTACCTGCTGTAGCTGCATAGCATTGGACATTTATCTTTGCACCCTTAGTGCTATCAATTGTAGCAAACTGGTCTGCAAATAAAATAGGTGGGCTAAAAAACAATAGCAATGCCGCTGCTAAAGCAGCGAGGAGCTTCATAAATTATTGAATCAATCTTTTAGGGGTAGGCTCTCCATCATCTAAAAACCAGAGAGTTCTTTCTTTGCGAAGGATTTCTTTCTTATATTTTTCTGAACGCTCAGATCTTCTATATCTATTTACTGGGCCTTGAGGTTTTTCTATCGCTGGTCTTTTTTGAGTTCCGTCAGGTTTTACTGTCCAATATCTAAGATTGGAGATGCGAACTCCCCATATATTGTGTTTGGTTAATTTTTGACAAAATGAAACATCCCCATCTTTTGTCCATCCAGGCGAAGACATATTAATCTCGTAAAAATTTCTCCATTTACGTTTTTTGAAAAATCCTGCGAGGTGATTCGTGGGTGAGTGATCTTTAAAGGTGAGTTTTTTTAGGTTGGTACCGTCTATATTGACTACCCAGATGTCAGTATTTCCTACAGGCGTTACAGCAGCAAAGGCAATCTTTTCTTCGTCTGGCGAAAGCTCAAAATCTACTATCTTTACAATGTCTGTCTTATCAAAAGTCTTGGCGCAGCCTGACATAGTCAGGACCAAAATAGCCAAACAAAATAAAAATTTTCTACTTTTTCCGATTTTTGCGTAAGACATTAAGCAAGCCCATATAGGTATCTACATCTGCAGGTTTTGCTTCGCTTATCATGTTGATTAATTTCTTTATCTTATAATGGCAGGATGTCGCTTTTGCCTCATCTATCAGAAGTTCATAAGCATTTATTCCTAAGGCATCAGCAAGCTTGCAAATTATAATCAAGGTAGGAAGTTTCTTGCCGCTTTCTATTCGACTTATATATGTTGGGTGGATATTTACTCTCTCGGCAAGCTGCTCTTGGGTGAGATTCTTAGAATTGCGAAAACTCCGGACGCGATTAGGCAAAATACTTCTAATCTTCTCAAGATTCATAATATGTCCTTTGGTTTATTATATGATTGGCTGGTTAAGAATTGAATAGCCCCACAGTCATAAAATCATGCCTGTCAGGCACATTTCCTTCACAATAACTTTACATTTAAAGCAAGACCTAAAATGTAAAGTTATTTCATAGCGCTATGGATAGACTGTCGACTTAGATTTAACTTTTGCGCTATCTCTAAAACACCAAATCCTCTTGCCTTTAACTGTCTTATTAAAAACCTTCTGGCTTCTTTATCTTGTGGCTTTCTAAGCCTTTTCTGAGATTTTAAACCTCCTATCCTGGTCTCTAAATTATCATGGTCCAGTATTACATTCTCTGCTATCTCGCGTATCACTTTGTGCTGTGGCGTAGCACTATCTATCTTTAACATCTTTAGGTTTTCCAATAATTCTCTATATTGTCTGTGTGCTATAGAAATATTGGGGTTCAATGTAGATAAGATGTACTTATAATCGACGAATGTTTCTTTTTCTATATCATTTAAAAATAATGCGGCAGATGACCAGCGATAATTTACAGCATCTAATACAATATGCGCCTTAACAGGATTAAAATGAATATAGAGCGAAGCTGCCAAAAGATAACTTTCATCAAAACACAAACTCGATCTAAACGCCCCGCTAAAAACATGCCCTCGCCTTTGATATTTATTGTTAAAATACATCGCATATCTCTCAAAAAGATTTTTCATTGCCTCTGTTAAATTTGCACTATGTAATCTTAGCAACAGATGAAGATGGTTCAACATTAAAACAAAACTTAAAACATCTAGATGGAATTTTTTGCATGTTTCTTTAATCAAAAGTAACATATATAGATAATCTGATCTTTCTAAAAATAATGGTTCAGTCCCGCTGGCGTGCTGGGTAACATGTGTTATCGCATTCTCAAAGGAAATCTTGTCCCTAGCCCTAAAGAAGCTTTTTAGTTTACCTTCTTCTATCAAATCAATTACATTTTTCATAGCCGCCTCCTTTGTAAATAACTTTACATTTTAGGTCTTGCTTCAAATGTAAAGTTAAGTTGCGCTTTATATATATTAGACACATCAAGAAGGCGGAATTCTTTCAATTATTTTTTATTTTTTTGAATTAGAGGCCGATGGCTTTTACTATGGAGTTTAGGTTGGCTGGGAGGGTTTTTGGGGGTTTGATGGATTTTATTGCGCGGTCTGGGTCTTTTAGGCCGTGGCCTGTTAGGATGCAGACGATGCGGGGGCGTTTGGTTTTCTTGAAGTAGCCGATTTTGTTGAGCTTAAGGATGCCTACTACTGATGCTGCTGAGGCTGGCTCTACGAACACGCCTTCCTTGGATGCAAGGAGCTTGTAGGCTTCAAGGATTTCCTTGTCTGAGACCAGGTCTATGAGGCCGCCTGATTCGTCGCGGGCTGCCTCTGCCTTTTTCCAGCTTGCAGGATTACCAATGCGGATGGCAGTGGCTATGGTCTCAGGCTTTTCTATGGGCCTGCCATGCACGATAGGCGCTGCGCCCTCTGCCTGGAAACCAAGCATCTTAGGAAGGCTGGAGATCTTCTTCTTTTTCTTGTATTCCTTATAGCCTTTCCAGTATGCAGTGATGTTGCCTGCGTTCCCAACAGGAATTGCATGAAAGTCCGGCACTTTTCCATCCAGCTGATCGCAGATCTCGAACGCGCCTGTTTTCTGGCCCTCGATCCTGTAAGGATTAACTGAATTTACCAGCTGGATCGGGTATTTATCCGCGATCTCCCTTACAAGATTGAACGCATCATCAAAATTCCCGTCTATTGCTATGACCTGGGCGTCATGGATCAGTGCCTGTGCGAGTTTTCCAAGAGCAATAGCGCCTTTTGGAACCAGTACCACGCACTTTATCTTTGCCCTTGCCGCATATGCAGCAGCTGATGCAGAGGTGTTGCCAGTGGAAGCGCATATGACAGCAGTCTTGCCTTCTTCGATCGCCTTTGATACAGCCATGGTCATGCCCCTGTCTTTAAAAGAGGCAGTGGGATTAAGGCCCTCGTACTTTAGATAGACCTCGCCCTTTATAGCTGTTGATAAAAACTGTGAATGGATAAGCGGAGTATTGCCCTCGTTCAGGGTTATTATAGGTGTCTTTTCGCTGACAGGTAAAAATTCTCTATATTTATTGATTAAACCTTTCCACATAAGGCCTAGCTCTCCAGTCTGATTACTACGGTTTTTCTCTTTATGGCAGAGAGATTGTTTATCTTTTTCAATGCGCTCTGCATGTCCTTTTCCCTTGCATCATGGGTAAGCATCACAATAGGCACCACGTGCGCCTCTTTTCTCTCCTTCTGTACAACACTGGAAATGCTGATATCATGCTCTCCTAAAAGATCAGCTATCTTTGCCAAAACCCCTGGCTCATCTATAGCAGAAAAATGAACATAATATCTGGTATAGGTATCGTCCATCTTCTTGATCTTTTTGATCTCTATCCTCTTTGGCGCAATGAGGCTGGAGGACTTATTGCCATAGATGATCGCGCCAGCCATATCCATTATGTCGCTTAAAACAGCGCTGGCAGTGGGTAATTTTCCTGCGCCCTGGCCATAAAAGACCTGCTTGCCTACCAGATCTGCATTTATAAATATGGCATTGTAAGCGCCTGAGACAGAGGCAAGGAGATACTTTGACGGCAGGAGCGTAGGATGCACTCTCACGCCCAGCTGATTCCCATCGCGCTTTGCAATTGCAAGAAGCTTGACAGTATATCCCCAGTCCTTTGCGTATTGTATATCAACAGGTGAAATATTCTCTATGCCCTCAGTGTAGATGTCCCTCACCTTGACTTTTTTGCCAAATGCCAGAAGCGAAAGCACTGCTAACTTATGCGCGGAATCCAGGCCCTTTACGTCAAGGGACGGGTTTGCCTCAGCATAGCCCTTTGCCTGTGCTTCCATAAGAGCTTCTTTAAAACTAGCGCCCTCGCTGGACATGCGCGAGAGTATGTAATTCGAAGTGCCATTCAGAATGCCCATAATGCTGGAAAATGTATTAGCGGCCAGGCCCTTACGTATGGAGTTTATTATAGGTACGCCTCCTGCCACACTCGCCTCAAAGAAAATCTCCCTGTCCATTGCTCGAGCCTTCTTAAATATGGCTTCGCCCTCAGCTGCCAGCAACAGTTTATTAGCAGTCACCACGTGCTTACCTGATGTCAACGCCTTCATGACTATCTCTTTAGCAGGATGCACGCCTCCTATGAGCTCTACTATGACATCTATATCTGGATTATTAATGACTTTATTGGCATCTCTAGTAAGCATCTTCTTAGGCACCCTAACGCCCCTTTTCGATCTAAGGTCCTTATCGCACACTGCCACGAGATTTAGATCAATACCAGTCCTCTCGCGAAAGAGCCTGCGACGCCCTAACAAGAGCTTCACGACACTAGCACCTATAGTCCCAAAGCCTATAACACCAATGTTAATCTTGTTTTTCACTGTCATCACCCTTAACCTTTTTTTCTTCCTTTAAAGTATGCTCCACTATCTTTTTGATGCTATCCTTACCTTCATCTGTAATGCCAATAAACTTTACCCTCGTCTCATACATTATGTTTTTCACTCTCTGCATTGAACCAACTACCTTGACCTTTACATCAATGAAATCACGACTATCTGGCAATCTTAGCTTGAGCTTTAATACTGTATCCTTTTTGAATTTTTTATCTGTAGTAAATAATAACCCGCCCTCGCTTATATTCCTGGTCTGGCTTATATCGTTCTTCGAGTATGCTACTGAAATATCCTTATAGTTAACTACAAACGTCCCATTTACCCTTACGAATCTTCTCCTTTCAAATATAAGATCTGGTTTAAAATTCGCTTTATCTTCTGTCATAATAAATAACTGGTCGGGGCGACTGGACTCGAACCAGCGACCTCTTGAACCCCATTCAAGCGCGCTAGCCAAACTGCGCCACGCCCCGATGCAAATTTACTCAATTAGGAATTATACCATACATATGGGAAGGATTCAAATTATATTGGAGCGA
>CAZWYD010000015.1:0-21122 GCA_964637815.1 uncultured Planctomycetia bacterium | reverse complement strand
TGATCTGATTTTGTTTTTTCTTGTTAATGGTGTACTCTGGAGATACCGATGTTGCACTATTTATAGACCGGACTTCGATAAAAGAAATTATATCTCTATCAGTGCCTATTATATCTATTTCACCCACTTTTGTCTTGTAATTTCTTTCAATTATTTTATAACCTTGCTTTTTTAAATACAAAAGCGCCAGATCTTCGCCACGTTTTCCTGTCGACAATCTCTCAAAAGTCATTTTTCATAGGCGCGAAGCTTTTTCTGTGGATCCGGCACGGGCCATGCGTCTTTATTGCCTCTAAATGCGCCTTTGTGCCATACCCCTTATGTCTCGAAAATCCATACCAGGGAAATCTCTTGTCAAAAGAGTCCATCATCCTATCCCGCATGACCTTGGCAATGATCGACGCTGCTGCTATTGAAAGGCTCTTCGAGTCCCCTTTTATAATGCGCACTGTGCGATATGGCAGTCCTGGGTCCATATTACCATCGACAAGTACGCAGACATCCTTTCTTATCTGAGACTCTTTTTTATTATTTGCGCGGCAATAGTCCTTGAGAAGATTTTTTACAGCCTCTCTCATGGCTGAAAGAGTCGCAACGCGTATATTCTTTTTATCAATGAACCGGTGGCTCTTTCGTCCTATGCCAAATACAGCCTTTTTTGAGATCTCACAAAAACTTTTTTCTCTCTGTCCTTGAGCTATCTTTTTGGAATCGTCGATTCTTTCTCTATATTGTGGCAGGCTAAATCTCTTTAGAGGAGATCTCTTCAGACTCACTGCACCTGCCACTACTGGCCCTGCCAGAGGGCCGCGACCAGCCTCATCCAGGCCGATTATTAAAGACGCTCCATCAAGAAACGCCTTTTTCTCCCAGAGAAGCATCCGATTTTTGCTCAAACTCACGCTCTTCTTCGATCTTCGTGCGTTTTCCAATTTTTTTCCTTAAATAATACAGTTTGGCGCGCCTGACCTTACCCTTTTTTACTACCTTTATAGAGTCGATTATAGGCGAGTGCAATTGAAAAACTCTTTCTACGCCTTCGCCGTATGATATGCGCCTTACTGTAAAGGTCTTCCTGACCCCAGAACCCTTCTTTGCTATGCATGTGCCTTCATAGGCCTGAAGTCGAGTCTTATCACCTTCTTTTATTTTGATAGACACCTTCAGCGTGTCCCCCACATTAAACATGGGCACATTCTTTTTCATAAAATCTTTTTCTATCTCACTGATCTTGTTCATAAATCCCCTTTCTTTTTCTTTAGCAGATCCGGTCTTTTCTTCTTTGTCGTCTTTAAAGACTGCTTCTTCCTCCACTCCTTTATTTTTTCATGGTCACCTGATAAGAGTGGATCAGGGACCTTCATGCCTTTATAATCAGCAGGTCTTGTATAGTGAGGGTACTCCAACATCCCATTTGCAAATGATTCATCCTCGGAAGAATCCTCATTGCCCAAGGCACCTGGCAGAAGCCGCGTAACAGCATCGATGATCACCATTGCCGGCAGCTCGCCTCCGGTCAGCACATAGTCACCTATTGAAACCTCGTCATCAACAAGATTTTCTCTTACCCTCTCATCAATGCCTTCATAATGCCCGCATAGCAAGACCATATGCTCGTATTTAGATAATTTCTTTGCCAACTTGTGATCAAATGCCTTGCCCTTTGGGCTCAATAAAACAATTCTGGTCTTTAGCCTTTTGTCTTTGGTCTTTTTTCTTATGTAATTTACTACTTCAAAAAATGGTTCGGCGTTCATGACCATGCCAGGCCCGCCGCCAAATGGCTTGTCGTCCACTTTTCTGTGCTTGTCACTCGTAAATTCTCGCAGATCTACTATGTCTATTTCAACAACGCCTTTTTTCTGCGCCCGCTTTACAATAGACTCGCCCAGCACAGCATCAAACATCTTTGGGAATATAGTGATGACATCTATCTGCATAAGTCAAAAGTTAACTTTACATTTTAGGTCTTGCTTTAAATGTAAAGTTATTTTTAGAGGACGCCTTGTTTTTTGAGCAGGACTCGCACGACCTCGGATGGCGTGGCGCCATTGCTTATCCAGTATTTGGCTCTTTCTTTGTCGAGCTTTATGACTGGCGGCGTCTTTGATGGATCGTAGTAACCTATCTCATCTATTGTCTTGCCGTCTCTTGCGCGTTTCTTGTCTGCCACAACGATCCTCTGGTGCGGTTTTTTCTTTGTACCAAACCTCTTAAGTCTAATTCGTACTGCCATTATTGCCTCCTCTATCTACCTAGCTTTTGTCACACTAAAGTGTGACCTACAGCTGCCATAGGCTGCTATTCTTCCTTCTCTCTTTTTATTTTAGCGCCTAATTTTTCTAGCTTTTCTTCGATATTATGATAACCCCTGTCTATATGATAGATCCTGGATATCTCTGTCTTTCCTTTGGCAACCAAGCCTGCGAGTATCAATGCTGCGGACGCGCGAAGATCTGACGCCATTACTGGCGCGCCGCTAAGCCGCGTCGCTCCCTTCACGATCGCGCTTGGACCTTCGAGAAATACCTGCGCGCCCATTCTCGCGAGCTCGCTCACATGCATGAATCTTTCAGGATATATCTTCTCAGTGATGACGCTGATACCCTTTGTCGCTGTCATAAGCGCCATCATCTGCGCCTGCATATCAGTTGGAAAGCCAGGATATGGTAAAGTCGCGACATCTACTGGCTTTAAAGAGCGGTTCTTTTTAACATGCAGGCCATCCTTGACCTTTGTAACCTTTATCCCGACACTCTTTAATTTATCTACCAAGGCCCCTACATGTTCTATCCTGGCATGCTTTATAAATATGTCTCCCCCTGTAATAGCGCTCGCTATCATAAAGGTGCCTGCTTCGATCCTGTCGTAAATCACTGCGTGCTCCGCGCCACGAAGCGAACGCACACCTTCTATCTCTATGACAGGTGTTCCGTTTCCTTTTATCTTTGCGCCCATCTTAATAAGAAATCTCGCCAGATCATCTATCTCTGGCTCACATGCAGCGCTTTCAATCACAGTCTTGCCTTTTGCAAGTGTCGCAGCCATCATAAGATTTGCAGTTGCCAGTACGCTTGAACCAAAATTTCCACCAAGATACACCCTGCTCCCTCGAAGTTCTTTTGCATTTGCTACTATATAACCATGCTCGATCTTTATATCAGCTCCTATTGAACGCAACCCTTTTACATGTAGATCAATGGGTCTCGGACCGATGACACATCCGCCAGGCATAGACACTTCTGCGTGTTTGAGTTTAGCCAATACAGGACCAAGCACGCATATAGAAGCCCTCATCGTACTCACCAGCTTATATGGCGCAATATAATTGGAATAACCAGCTGGCTCCACTATAACAGTATCGTCTTCCATTGCCACCTTTGCGCCCAGATAACGCATTATCCGGAGCATAGTATAGACATCTCTTAGCGGTGGCACATTTTTTATTATTGATTTTCTGTCTGTTAAAAGCGTTGCTGCCAGAATAGGGAGCGCCGCGTTCTTTGCGCCGCTTAACTCAACGCTGCCTTTCAGCCTTACCCCGCCCTCTATAATAAAGTTATCCATAAGATCCTGTCTATTCCGCTAAAATCTTTCTTTACGCTATGTATCTTATATATACTTTTTGTCCCAAATATATCTACTATTAAATCCTTCTGCCCAAAACCTATTTCCAGGAATATAGCACCTTTCTCTCTTAAGTGCTCTGGCGCCTCATTCTCTATGCGCCTGTAAAAATCCAAGCCATCCTCTCCGCCATACAGAGCTCTTCTTGGCTCGCAGCGCACCTCTTGCTGCAGCCATTCAAAATCAGCCTTTTTTACATACGGCGGATTGCATACTATTATATCAAATTTCTCTCTTTTTTCCAATGGCAAAGCATTAAAAAAATCTCCTTCATAAAACGTGATGTTTTTTTCAACCTTGTGGCGCGCGGCATTTTGCCTTGCCACTTCGAGACTCGCTCCTGAAATATCCGTAGCAACGATTTCCAACCGAGGCATTGCCTTTGCCAAACTAATTGCAATATTCCCAGACCCAGTACAGAGATCCAACACCCTTGTCCCTTGTCCCATGTCCCTTGTCCCTTCCAATGCCTCCTGAACAAGCATCTCCGTCTCTGGCCTCGGAATAAACACATCTTTATTTACAATAAAATCCAGGCCCATGAAATTAGTACGGCCTTCTATATACTGTATAGGTTCTCTAAGTTCCGTCTTCATTTGCCCTGTCCTAATTTTAATTTTCTCTCTGCCTGTAAAAGCGCATCTATGATCTCGTCTATCTCGCCTTCCATTACCCTGTCCAGCTTGTGGATCGTAAATCCTATCCTGTGGTCAGTCACGCGCCTATCTGGAAAATTATACGTCCGTATCTTTTCGCTGCGATCGCCAGTACCTACCTGATTTTTTCTATCGCTTGCTGTCTTTTTTTGCTGTTCCCGCCGCAGATTATCAAGTACCCTTGCCTTAAGCACCTTCATTGCAGCGGCCTTATTTTTATGTTGAGACCGCTCGTTCTGACACTGCACCACGGTCCCTGTCGGAAGATGAGTAATCCTTACAGCGGAATCCGTGACATTCACATGCTGGCCTCCTGCGCCACCCGCGCGATAAGTATCTATCTTCAAGTCCTGTGGATTTATCTGCATATCCACGTCTTCTGCCTCAGGCAAGACAGCCACAGTTACAGCAGAGGTGTGTATCCTGCCGGAAGATTCAGTTGCAGGAACGCGCTGCACCCTGTGCACTCCCTTTTCATGCTTTAATTTTTTATAGACATTCTTTCCTTTTATTGAAAATATCACTTCCTTGAAACCGCCGGCCTCTGCAATATGACTGTCCATCACCTCTATCTTCCAGCCAGCCTTTACAGCATGCTTGGAATACATCCTGAAAAGATCTCCCGCGAATAACGATGCCTCTGCGCCTCCTGTGCCTGCTCTTATTTCCATAATGACGTCTTTAGCAGCATCCTCGTCCTCATCCAGGATCATCTCTTCAAGCTTGAGCTGCAATCCATTCCTCTTCTTTTCCAGCTCACTGATCTCCTTCTTTGCCATGTCAATGAGCTCAGCGTGTGACTCTTTTTCCAAAAGCCTCTCTGTATCGCTTATTTCAGCAAGGATCTTCTTGTATTCTTTGTATTTCGCTACGGCATCTTCCAGGGATGCAAGTTCCTTGGCAAGCTTCTGGTATCTTTCCCTGTCAGAAACCACCTCGCTATCCATCATGAGGCCATGGATCTCTTCATGGCGTTTTAACTGAGCGTCAAATTTCTCAAACATAACTTAAACCTGTCCGACCGCGTAGGTCGGATTTATCCGACCTACGCGGTCGGACAGGTACCATAGTTTATTTCTTCTTGTATTTCTTCAAGAACTTTTCGACCCTGCCGGCAGAATCAATGAATTTTTGCTTGCCCGTGAAGAACGGGTGACATTTAGAACATATCTCCACGCGAATATTCTGCTTCGTAGAGCATGTATGAATGACCTCACCACACGCGCATATAATGGTCGTCTCTTTGTAATTAGGATGTATTTTCTCCTTCATTGCAACCTCCCTCTAAATAACTTTACATTTTAGGTCTTGCTTTAAATGTAAAGTTATTGGTTCATGCTTTCTAAGAATTCCTCGTTTGACTTTGTCCTTCTGAGCTTGCCGAGAAGAAGTTCCATTGCCTCAACGCTGTTTAGCTCATTCAGGACCTTTCTTAATATCCATACCCTCTGCAGCTCTTTCTCGCTCATCAAAAGCTCTTCTTTTCTCGTGTTTGATCTCTTGATGTCGATCGCCGGGTAGACCCTTCTCTGGAACAGGTTTCTGTCCAGCTGCAGCTCCATGTTTCCGGTTCCTTTAAATTCCTCGAATATGACCTCGTCCATCCTACTGCCTGTGTCAACTAAGGCAGTAGCTATGATCGTAAGGCTTCCGCCTTCTTCTATGTTCCTTGCAGCGCCAAAGAATCTCTTTGGCTTATGAAGCGCGCTTGAATCCACACCACCTGAAAGTATTTTTCCGGAATGCGGCACAACTGTGTTATACGCCCTTGCTAAACGCGTTATGCTATCAAGGAGTATCACAACATCCTTTTTGTGTTCGACAAGCCGTCTTGCCTTTGCGAGCACCATTTCTGCTACCTGCACGTGCCTTTCAGCTGGCTCGTCAAATGTCGAACTTACTACCTCGCCTTTTACTGAACGCTGCATATCCGTGACCTCTTCAGGCCTCTCGTCTATAAGAAGCACCATGATAGAGGCATCAGGACAGTTTATCGCTATGCTATTCGCCACCTTCTGCATGATAATGGTTTTTCCACTATAAGGCGGGGCGACTATCATACCCCTCTGGCCCTTTCCCAGGGGCGTCAATAGATCCATCACCCGCGTGGAAAGCTCGTCCTTTTTTGTTTCCAATGTAAATCTCTCGTTCGGGTAAAGAGGTGTAAGATTATCAAATAATATCTTATCCTTTGAAGCCTCAGGCCCTTCAAAATTTATCGCCTCTACCTTAAGAAGCGCAAAATATTTTTCGCCCTCTTTCGGCGGCCTTATCTGCCCGCTCACAGTATCGCCCGTACGCATGCTAAATTTTTTGATCTGTGAAGGTGAGACATATATATCATCCGGGCCAGGAAGATAGTTGTAATTGACAGAGCGCAAAAATCCAAATCCATCAGGAAGCGTCTCCAGTACGCCCTCGCCAAATATAAGGCCTGCTTTTTCTGTCTGTGCCTGAAGCACCTTGAATATCAGCTCCTGTTTCCTCAAACCACTCACGCCATTGACCTTCAGGTCAGCCGCTACCTTGTTCAGCTCTGATACTTTCAAGGATTTAAGTTTTTCAATATCTAACTTCTCTTTTACAGACATGTCACGCTCCTAATTGTTTCCAGATCCTTCTGACCTGGGATAGTGTTTTTTTCTTCGATCCGCTATTATCTATAGTAAAGTCTGCAAGCAGCAGCTTTTTTTTCAAACTCGCCTGCATCCTCATTCTTTGCAAATAATCATTTTTCCTTGAGCCAGCCTTGACAATGATCACCTTATCCATGCTTTTATGGAAACCTGTTTCTATTAAAAGCGCAGCATCCACAATAACGATCTTTCTCTTTTTATTTCTTCGAATTATTTTATTTATTTCTTTTATCGCAGATGGATGCACTGATCTGTTCAACAGATCCAATTTCGATCTATTGCTAAACACGATCTCTGCAAGCCTGCGCCTGTGGATATTCTTTCTCGCATCAAGTATGCCTGCGCCGAAATGCTTGAGAATCTTTTTGTACACTGGCTTGGGGCGCTCCATCAGAGAATGACAAACCCTGTCAGCGTCGATCACAAAGGCGCCGCGCCTCGCAAACATCTTTGCAACAGTACTCTTCCCGCTTCCATAGCTGCCCGTGATCCCTATTAACATTCTTCCATCTCCAGCCAATTCTTCCCGCACTTTACTGTTACCTTTACAGGCACGCGCAATTTTACAGCGCCCTCCATCTTTGTGCGGACAAGTTCCTTCATCGTCTCAAGTTCTTTCTTCGGCGTCTCGAACACTAGTTCATCGTGCACCTGGAGCGTCATCATAGAAGAAAGTTTTTGCTTTTTTATTTCCTTATGAATATCTATCATTGCGATCTTTATAAGATCAGCTGCTGAGCCTTGCACAGGCGCATTGATCGCTATTCTTTCAGCCTGCTGCTGCTCTCTGGCGCCGCCTGTATTTATCTCAGGGATATATCTTCGTCTGTTAAAAAGCGTTGTTACATACCCTGTATCCCTGGCGCTCTCGATCGTATCCTCCATATAAGTCTTTACGCGCGGATATCTCTCGAAATATGCGTCTATAAACTGCTGCGCGCTTGCCGGGTCAATAGAAAGGCCTCGAGACAGGCCAAATGCGCTGATACCATAGACTATACCAAAGTTTACTGTCTTGGCATTCGAACGCATCTCAGGGGTAACGCCCTTCTCATCTACGCCAAAGATCAAGGACGCGGTATGCGTGTGCACGTCTATGTCTTTTTCAAACGCGTTTACCAGCTCCTCGTCGCCTGATAAATGCGCCAGGATCCTCAGTTCGATCTGCGAGTAATCTGCCGCCACGATATACCTGTCTTTTTCTCCAATAAACGCCTTTCTGATCCTTCTGCCCTGCTCTGTCTTAATGGGTATATTTTGCAGGTTTGGCTTACTGGAAGAAAGCCTGCCTGTAGCTGTGACTGTTTGATTAAACGACGTGTGAAGCCTCCCTGTTTTTTTATTTATAAGTTCGGGTAGCGCATCTATATATGTTGATTTCAGCTTTGACAGCTCCCTATACAGCAAAAGCTCTTTTGGCAATGGATGCACGCTCGATAATCTCTCCAATACGCCAACATCTGTTGAAAAACCTGTCTTTGTCTTTTTTATCACTGGCAACTCCAGCTGCTCAAACAGGATATGACTCAGCTGTTTTGGCGAATTTATATTGAATTCACCCCCTGCCATTTTATAAATATTTTTTACTGTATCAGATAAAATCTCTTCTACCTCTTTTGATTCCTTTTTTAATAAAGCAGTGTCTATCTTCACGCCATTTCTTTCTATTTGCGACAGCACCTCTACCAAGGGCATCTCTATATCATTAAAAAGACTGGTCAGTTCCTTTCTGAAGAGCTCTTTTTCTAAGATCTGTTTCAGTCTCAACGTAACATCACTATCCTCGCAGGAATATTCAGAGAGCCTATCCAAGGATACCTCGTCCATGCCTATCTTCTTCTTGCCGCTACCTAAAAGATCTTCCAAGGATATCATCTTGTGATCCAGGTATTCAAACGCAATATCATCAAGATTATGATTTAGTTTTGAGGGATTCAACAGGTACGAGGCCACCATAGTGTCAAACTCTATACCTTTAAGCTCTACACCCTGCATTGCCAGAATAAGTTTTTCATATTTAATATTCTGGCCGATCTTTTTTATCTTCTCATCCTCTAAAATCGGCTTAAGCGCACTAAACACATACGCCATCTCAACCCCTTGTCCCTCAGTTAAAGCCACATAATATGCCATTCCAGGCTCCCAGCAAAATGATACACCCAAAGGTCTTGCCTCCAAAGGATTCTCACCTGTTGTCTCGAAATCCAACACAAATGATTTTTGCTTCTTTAATTTTTTCACAAGCTCATCAAACTTGGCTTTATTGGTTATGGTCTCGTAGCTGGCCTCTTGTCGCACCTGGGAATCCCGTGATGAAATCTCTTTTGCAAAGGCCTTGAATTCCAGATCTTTAAAGATACTCAAAAGTCTTTGTGTATCAGGTTCGCTCAAGCACATGGATTCTTCGTCTATATCTATAGGCACAGCGCTATCCAGGATAGCCAGTTCCTTTGACATGCGGGCGCTCTCTTCACCGTCCTTTAAAGTCTTTTTTCTTGAATCACTTTTTATTTTATCAAGGTTCTTGTAGAGCATGTCTATATCACCAAACTCTTTTATTAGATCAATGGCTGTCTTTTCGCCTATGCCGTGCACGCCTGGTATATTATCTGTCTGGTCCCCTGCAAGTGCCATAAGATCCACGATACTCTCAGGCCCAAGACCGGAAAATCTCTCTTCCACCTTTTTTCTGTCATAAACAAGGCCTTCCTTATGCGTAGAGCAGATCTTTATATTATCGCTTACGAACTGCAGCATATCTTTGTCACCAGTTACTACGTAGGTCATTATATCTTTTTTTGAGACC
Source organism: uncultured Planctomycetia bacterium (assembly GCA_964637815.1). GTDB lineage: Bacteria > Omnitrophota > Gorgyraeia > Gorgyraeales > Gorgyraeaceae > Gorgyraea. Next base: position 11,397 of record CAZWYD010000015.1, on the reverse strand, counting down.
TTTTTGGCGATCGTGGCAAGGATATCATCTGCCTCAAAGCCCTGTTTTTCAAATATCGGGATATTATATGCTGACACTACCTCTTTTATAAGCGCCATCTGCGAGACAAGATCATCTGGCATGGGTTTTCGCGTTATCTTGTACTCTTTGAATTTCTTGTGCCTGAATGTCGGGCCTTTTAGGTCAAAGGCTATAGCGAGATAATCCGGTTTTTCGCTGGCAAGCAGCTTTTTGAGCATCAATACAAATCCGTAGACCGCATTTGTAGGGAGGCCCTTCGAGTTTCTGAGCTCCTTTATGGCATAAAAAGCCCTGTAACAATAAGAATTTCCATCAATCAAAAATAACTTTTTCTTTTTCATGGATTACTGTATGAAATGGAAGGATTTATGTGCGAAAATTAGTGAAGCTATTCCGGCAAAATGTTAAGTATTGCCTCGAACTCTTTTCTTGCGCCAGGAAAATCGTCCTTCTGATAGCGCATTATACCTTCGTTATAATGATCTCCTATCCTCTCCTCCTTCATTTTATTTTTTACATCCTGCTCCAGCTTCAGAAGCGCTGGATCGTTGGGATTATCCTTTTTTGCCAGTCTTATTGCATCAAGCGCCCTTGCGTATTCCCCTTTACCCAGATAATTCCGGGCCTTTGAGTAAGAACTGTTAGCGCTCGGAGCTGGCCTGGCCTTTTTAACGCTGCTTGAGCGCTTAGCGGTCTTTTTACTCGTAGTAACAGCGGGTGTCTTTTGCCTTTCCTCTCGTAGCCTTTCTTCTGCCAGCCTCAAAGACTCCTGCAGTTCCGCATCGATGTCAGATCTTCTCGTCTCTGTCTTTGGAGCGCCCCCAAGTCTTGTCCATTCATCGCTAGGGGTCTTTTTTTCCTCGACTTTGCTCGGGACTCGCTTCGCTCGCTTCTTCTTTCTAACCTTTTTTTTCTTTACTATTTTTCTCTTTGGCCTGGGTTTTTCTTCCACAGAAGCCTTTTTAACTTTTTTTACGATCTTTCTCTTTTGTCTTGGCTTTGGAGCGCTCTTCACTGCTTTCTCTTCTGATTTGCGCTCTATCCTTGTCCACTCGTCTGAGTCTTTTTTCTTCTGCTGTCCTGATTCTTCTCCTGGCACTTGCTGCTCAAAAGTCCTCTCGATCTCTTGTATCTTTTTTGCGTCAAGCAATCCTAATTTCTCAAGTCTTTGCCTTGCTTCATTTGTCCATGCATCATTGGGCCTGCCGAGCTTGTATCGCTTCATCCAGTAATAGGCAGCCTTCTCAAGCTCTCCTTTTCTCTCGTATAGAAGCGCTAGATTAGTGTGGGCCTTTTCATAGTCAGAATCTATTGTCAGGGCCTTTTGATATTCTGTCTCAGCCCTATCAAGCCACCCCTTGGCTTCAAACAAGATCCCCAGATCATTATGCGGTGCAGCGTAATCTACATCCAGGGCAATTGCCTTTTGATACCAGGAAATGGCGCTGTCTATGTCACCTCTTTCCTGTGCCTCATATCCCTTTCCACGATAAGACGCAGCCTCATCCTTAAGTACTGCAGCATGTATATGACTGGTATTTATTAAAGATATAAGACTTAGATAAAATATTATTATAAGGACTTGCGAAAAATGTCTTCGCATTAATATCTCCATTTTTCACAAGTGTATCATATGGGCTTTGTTACGTCAAGGGCTATTTTATGCTTTTGGAAAAATATCCTCCAGTCATGGCGTCCAGATCTGCAGTAAGCTCTTCCACGCGAAGCGCACTTTCCATTTTATTCTTTAAGTCAGTTGGCGGTGAAAGCTCAAGCTCTACCTGTAACCTGCGGCGCTCGAAATATGTCCTCGTGGTCTCATCGAGTATGTCATCGCGCAGCTGCACCATGAGCTTTGATCTTATGTCTATGGTGGTCTGGTCATGGTTCCAGATGATGTCGCCGAGATTCCATTTGGCGCTGACTCCCCAGTCATGCGGACCAGTATAGTACCTGTCTGCCCCACTGTCATAATTGATAGTCTTATCGTAATCCACTGACACTTCTGGCAATAAAGGCTTCAGCCTTGCCCTTTCTCTCCAGTTTTTTATCTTATCCGGATGTACCTCTGCGTATTTAATTGCCTTTTCCTGCACCTCTCTAATCGTGGGTTCATAGTCAAAATCTTCAAACACATCTCCTTTATCAAAAAAGCCGAGGCCGGACCTCGGCTTTTTTGCATTATATAATCCCTTATCTGTTGCGACCCAGATTCTTTTATTGTTGTCGATTGACAAAGAGTAAGCCTTATTCGCTGACATCCCTTTATATAGCGCTGTCCAGCTCTGGTCCTGATCATTGAAAATAAAAATGCCTTTATCTGTTGCCGCATAAAGATCGTCTTTAAATAAAAGTCTTTTTATTTTTTTGGACAATAATCCGCTGGATGGAAACGTGCCCCATGTTTCTCCTGTGTCGCTGCTTATAAATATCCCTGAGTCGGTCGCAAGATAAATCTTTCCTTTGTTGATCACGATGCTATTGACTGGCTTTGTAGCGCTTGCCGCATGATCTGTTTCATCACTGTCATGTTCTGATTCTTCTACAGCAGTCACGAATACCCTTTTCCAATTCCTCTCTCTTCCTTTATATACACCTGTTTCTGCTGCAAGGAAAACATGATCATCCAGAAACGCGATCCACCTTACGCTAAGATCCTGGTCTTTCTTCCATGTTACACAATTATCACTGCTAATAAAAAAGTCTCCTCTTGTCCCAAGATAAATATCTCCATCCTGGGAAAAAGCCATATGCGATACATTGTTCTCTTCCGCTCCTACACCTTTAAAAACCTTTTTCCATTTGCTTTTTCCATTAACACTTTTAAACGCGCCTTTTTGTGTGCAAACAAAAATTGCCTTTCTTGAAACCGCTATGAAATTAATACTATTTCCATCCCCTCTTGCGGTAAATACTGTTGTCCAGCTCTTCCCGCTGTCCTCACTCCTGTACATCTTCTTCTCAGACGAAGCATAAACAACGCCCACCTTGGTAGGATCTACCGCGACCTCTTTTATCTCAGCCTCGCTTATCCCCGTTACTATGTCCCATGCGTGGTCGGCGAATACGCTGGAACAACACAAAACTACCGCCAGTAAAATTAAAACATGTTTCATAAAACACCTCCCTTTGCTATATTAGACACATCAAAGGCCCTAAATTCTTTCAACTTTTTTCAGTATATAGTTGGAAGTGTACGGAAGGCAAGCACAAACGGGTCACAAAATTATGCCTGAGGGACAAGTTAATTCGCTTAAAGGAGTTGTTTTAGAATCTTTGGGAGGACGTTGTTTTCTAGGTTTTCTAGGCTGAAGGGTTTGGTGATGTAATCAGTGGCTCCTGATTCCTTTGCTAACTCCATTACTACTTTTTCATCAACGCCTGTCATCATAATAACCTTGATATTCTTATCGATTTCTTTTATCTGCTGCAAGACCTTTATGCCTGATGGCCCAGGCATTCTTATATCTAAAAGCACTATGCTTGGCCGTTTATCCTTTACTATGGCTAAGGCACTATCCCCATCATTAGCTGTAAAGACCTCGTAATCCCTTTTGCTAAAAAAGCTTTGTAGATAATCACTGGTTGGGAGATCATCATCGACTATTAATAATTTAACCATTATATATTCTCCTATCTTCCAAGTAGCTCGCTAATCTTGTCTGTAAGAACGCTCCATTTAAATGGCTTTACTATATACGCGTCTGAACCCACTTCTTCGCCTGTTTTTTTATCTGAATCCAGGGCGCGCGCAGTAAGCATAACTATGGGGATGTCCTTATATTCATTATCGTACTTCAGCATGCGACAGACCTTATAACCATCCATCTTCGGCATCATAATATCCAGTATAATTAGATCTGGTCTTTTGCTGCGCGCCTCCTGCAAGGCCATATGGCCATCATAGGCTGTAATCACTTCATAGCCATCATTTTCCAGGGATGACTTTGTCATGCGTGATATATCTTTTTCGTCTTCAACAAGTAATATTCTTTTTTTATCCATATATAGCCTAGAATATCATACTTTTAAGGAAATACAAGTAAATATTACCAATCCCAGTTCATAAAAGGCTTTGACTTGGCCTTCTTTTTCCTCTTTTCTGTAGCTATAGCCCTCTGAATCCTATTTATAAGGTGCTCTATGGCGCTTTCATTGACATTAATGAACTCTATGCCCATTTTAAAAAGTTTTGCGTCATGCGTTGCTTTTTTCTTTGCGTACTTAACCTCTCCTTCGCCAGCTATAGTCACGCTGCTTAAATTAGACACTATTTCAAACTTAACTCTACTACCTGGCTCTATGCTCTTTTCTGCGCATACATGCATCCCAGTAAAGCTAATATCTACCAAATCCGCAGTTATGCTGCAAGACTTACCCTCGAGCACAACGCTCCCCTCAGCCAAATATCTCTGGTATCTCCTGGGCTTATAAGTCACAGCATCCTCCTAAAATATGGTTTCTATAAGTTTTTCTGCTGAGTTTTGATGCTAAATATTGCCTCTACAGGGACAGACTCGTACTTAATATCCCACTTGCCTGTATCTCCTTCATAGGAATCATATACTCCTCTATCAGGAAACATGCTGTATTCGCGCACTATATCATGAATATTTTCTATGTCTTTAGCCTCGGCTGACATAATGGGTAAGATTTTAACCCCGCTTTTAAGTTCTAGTTTTCGCTTTTCAAAGAAAGATAACTCGATATATTTATCAAAGGGCACATGCATTACTTTTCTTTTTTTCTTTATACTGCCTATTAACACTGCTATCTCCTTTGCCTTTTTTGAAAATCTAGGCAAAGACTTGCAACCTGTCAATCCTTTAATCAATTCTTCCCTGTGCAATAAATATTCATGATCGAGAAGCAAATTATCATCTACATCCAGCGCCTCTGATATCATCTTGGATAATATATCTAGGGCAACGTCTTCTATCTCTGGCTTAAAAGCGGGGTACTTATCTACTACGTGTACCAAGATATCTATCGTGTCTAGATATGGAAAATCCCTAAAGGCGTTTAATATCTCGCGCCTCACTGAATCAGATACACGGGCGTTGTTATCCAAAATAATATTCCCCATCTTCCTCACCCATCTCTTGTATTCATTCTTATAATAATCTACTACGCCATTATAAAACAACAATGCCCCTAAGTATGCACCAAGCTGAACTTCGCTGGTCTCAAGTCTTATGGGTGTGGCTTGGTACCTGTTCTTGTCATCCATGGAATTATAAAGTGGTAAAAGACTAACCCTATCTGTATCAACAATAAAAGAATGAGGGATAAAATCAGCTCCTTCTGATATGGCTATTGCTGCTTTTTTAGCTTCAGATAGCTCTACAGAGAAATCTTTGGCCAATATTTCAGGTTTCATAGAAGGGTATCCAGGCGTAGCTTGCGCGCCATCACTCCTAGGATAGCCAATAAATATATCAACATCTATAGAGTCTTTGGTTTCCTTTATCTTTTTTATAGTCTCTTCTAATTGCTCCCATTGCTCAATCTCCGCTACTGTTAATGTAAAAGGCTCGGCAGAACGAAGGTGCCACAAGTCTTGACCTAAGATTTCTTCAGCTTTTTTACGCAACTCTTCCTCATCAAAGTCATCCTCATCTATCCTGGATAACTCTTCGATAGCAAAGGTTGCTATAAAATCCCATGAACCATCTGCAAGCTCATCTATCATGCAAATCCTTGGTATAATCTTCTCTCCTTTTTCATCTTCTCTTTCTAGGTCATCGAATATCGTAGTAAATTCTTTTAATTGGTTATACAGGGTTTTTATGGCATAAGGATAGATAGCATCTCTCTCGTCACCAATAGTACCTATCTTTGAAATTTCATCCTTACTTAATTCTGTCTCAGAAAGTTTAGCCTTAACTATCTCAGGATTTTTTCCGTATGCCTTATATCTTTCGATCTCTCCTATCTTCACTGCTCCACTACCAGGTTTATCATAAACAGGCATTATCTCTGTTCTATCCTTGCCCAGTTCATCTCTAACTACAAAACACTTTCTGAATTTTACCCAACCCTTTTTATCTCCTACCTCTACTGGAACTGTTTTATAATATTTGCCGCGAAACCACTTAAGCATATGAAGCTTTACAGCTGTATAGTTAGGGACACTCTTTGTAAAAACCTCTTCCCCTTCATCTCTATCAAAGTATAAACCCGTAGTTAGCTTTTCTATCTCTTCAGCCAAGTCTTGTTTACGCGTCTCTCCAAGGGTATCCCTTGAAATAAAAAACATCTGATGTATATCTTTATATCCACGCATAAGTCCCTTTATATAAGAGGTGTTAAAAATGCTACCTGCGGCCCTGGCAAGAAATATCCATTTCTGTATCCCGTGCTTTGGGATATAGTGAGCGAAATGCGGATTGTATTTCGCTAGAGCAAGGAGTTCGTTGAGAGAACACCTATTTTTGCCTCTATTTTTATTAGGGTGAGACTCTATTTTTATGAACTGTAGATCACCATATGACTCTGGTGAGCGAATAATATTCATTAAACCTGGGCATTCTTCTGTTCCGTCACCATAAATGTATTTTGCCAATTTTTTATACGCCTCTACATCTTTACCTTTTATGCCATCCATAAACATCCTGGTCTTTTCCTCGATCTTTTCCAATAACTCCTCTTCAGTAAAGGCCCTGTAAAAACCGTATCCGTTTAATTTAAAATCGTGCGTCCCAACTGCCCTCCAAAACTCTGTAAGATTTGTTATGTCTATATCAAAACTTATGGTGATCTCGCCCTCTGTCATGTCTTTATTAATATGCGCAACGTCAACCTTAAGATCTATCAAGGAGGATGTATTAATAAACTCCTGCTTCATGTATTTTAAAAATTTTTCAATTCCATAAAATGGCTTGTCTGAAGGAAAATCAAAACTCAAAATAAAAGAGTCTCCTCTTTCATTTGAAATAAGTTCAAAACAATCCCTTGTAATGCTAGTATCTTCTTCGTGAAAAAAATAATCCCCTATGCTTTTCCATATCGCGCCCACTATGCTATTGCCCTGAATATCTTTCTTACTTAAGACTGTTTGTTTTTTTCTCTCTCTTATGCCTTTTACTATCTCTAGCGCAAGCTTCTCTTTATTTTTATGCATCTCTATCGCCTCTATGAGGATAGAGAGAGCACCTTGATGCTTCCATGCTGCTAGCTGATGAATGGCTTCTATTGCTTGTTTGGTTTTTGGAGATTTACAAAGCAGTGCATCCTTTGCATGTTTAAGCGCCTTTAATACCTCTTTTTCATAAAATTTGTTCGCTTCTACATCAAGCGATCTCCCTGATTCCCTGCCATGTGTCAAAGGGATCCTGAGGACAGAGAAATCCTCTGCCAATGAATAGGTGGAATTGACCAATAAGAAGACTGTGATAATAATTAATCTAAGCATTCTCATGATTTAGAGATCTGAAGCGGTTTTGCGCTGAGCGTTTTCTGGAAGCGCAAAGATTTCGTATTCAGCTAATCTCAGGCCAAGAAACTTAGATGCCAGCGAGGTATCGCGAAAGGCCTTTTTAACTGTTCCGGGCTTAGCGTCTTTTTGATTAGCAAGAAAAATGGCTTTGAAGAGCATTAGCCTTGTAATGACAAGATCCGCTAGCAGGTCTGAGTCGTGGTAATTAGCTCTCTCATCTAATATAGCCATATATAATTTTGCCTCTGCATCATCCATGACTGCGTTGATTCTATTGATCGTTCCTTGATAGTCACTAACTGCTGGAGAATTCTGGAGATAAGAATATATCGAATTCTCTGCATCGATATCTGCTCCAAGAAAAGACAGGATATGCCTTTTAATGATTAGTTTTTGAATCTGAGAAGTGCCTTCGTAAATCTTAGTAACGACCGAGTCCTGCATATACCCTGCCAGTGGATACTCAAGCATATACCCGCTGCCACCGAATAGTTGAAGCGCATCTCTAGCGATCTTATTCCCTTCTTCAGATAAAAGCAGTTTAGCAATTGACGCAAAAAACTCTATGGCAGCACTATCTTGGCTGTGATCTTTTAGATAGGCAGCGCAGCCTAAAACTAAATCAGACGCAGCAATATAAAATTGCATCTTCCTTAACATATCTTTCGGTTCTTGAAACGCAGCTATAAGTTTGCCGAATTGCTTTCTTTGTTTCGTAGCGTGTATAAACGCATCTTTATATGCTGCCTTTGCAATACCCTGCTGTAAATAGGCAATACCTATCCTGCCGCCAGGGATTATATAGTTCCAGATATCAGTACCATGATCAAGTTCTCCCAATATATTTTCTTTTGGAACCCTGCAATATCCAAAGGACAATGAACCAGTGGGAGAATCTTTCTGACCCAGCTTCATTTCAGGTTTTCCTATTGAAAGGCCAGGCGTATTAGAATCTACTAAAAATGCTGTAATTTTCTTCTTTTTCCTGTTTCCGCCTGCGTCATCAGTTACTGCAAAAACAAGGTATACGCTGGCTATGTCCACACTACTGATAAATATCTTTTCGCCATTTAAAATATAAAAATCCCCATCATTTTCAGCAGAAGTTGTTATGGCCATTGCATCAGATCCAGCGCCAGGTTCAGTAATAGCAATAGCGCCTATCCCCTTACTTGCCAATCCCGGCAAAAGCTCTTTTTTCTGCTTATCTGTGCCGAATCTATTGATGCCATCCTGAACAGTGGCATTGACTAACATAGTTACTGCTAAAGATGGCGAGTAACGCGCAATCTCTTCAGCAATACGATAAGTATAATAATGACTGAATCCTGATCCACCGTATTCTATTGGTGTACTGATGCCAAAAATGTCATTCTCAGCTGCCTTTTGTAGTATTTGCTGAAAGCTGGTCTTTCCCCTTTCTTCCTTTAGATAAGAAGTAAATTTCTTAACTAGCCCGTCCGGAGCAAATAAGAGAGACAGATCTTCGAAATGCGTTGATTGTAATTGAGTATCGCCAAGATAAGCCATCATCTTTGACAGATTCTCCATTGAGGCGAGGTATTTTATTTCATTCTCTTCTAATTTCTCTCTATCTGTTAGCCAGTTTTTTACAGCCGGCTTTAGAAACTGGTGATGAAGCTGGTCTTCAGCATATGCATGCGTTTCTTTCACTTTTAAAACAAACTCTACAAAAGTACGAATCTCTTTAATGCTGGTAAATCGTGAAGCAATATCCTTAGATAGCGGCTCTGCACTGTAAGAAGAGATCCTGTATAATAAAAAAGAAGATAGAAGCTCCTCGATTGATGCCTGAGCCAAATCTAAGCGATCCCGTTGATTAAGGCTGGGGTTTTGCTTCGCGAGCCATCTTGATAGTATTTTGTCATATACGCTATTTGGCTTTTTAATTGTTGCGCGGTCTGTGACTGTAACTACGCGGTGTCCTTTTTTAACCAATTCTTCATGCATATTTTTATACACGCCTGATTTATCAGTAATTATATATGCATCTGGGTGTAGAGCCCTTATTTTCTCTATAGTACTTCGGGCGTCTCTATCCTTTAAACGAAACAGCTCAAGTCTCTTCCTCATGTTATCTTCTTCCGCTTCCATGTATTTATCGAATCCTAGATCAAAGAGCAAAGTACTTTGCATTGAAAAATCCAGTAGCTTTTTCTGGCACCATGTATCAAAAGGCATGTCTTCAGCATAAACCTTGATTTTATTGTCTGCAGCATACTGTGCTAATATTGTTAAAACATAATTAAAATCATTGGTGCCTTTATTTGTTTCTAGTGATATCCTATCCGCTTCTCGCAGTCCGTTATCTAATTTATAAATTTTCTGTACCGAAGCGCTCCCTTCTTCAATCAGCCTAATTGCATCATCATTGTCCTCGCTTTTCAATTCCTTTTTCACGTTATATAAATCCAGCACGCCATCAAGTTCTGTAACTAGCACTACCTCTCGCCCTTTTTCTCTGACCTCAGACACAATAGGGTCTATTTTAGCCAAAAGCCACAAACCATCTTTTCCTACTGAAGATGTTTTGTTTTTGTAGATACAATATGTATAGCCCTGTTGAGATCCAGCAGCATCGTAGGTTTCATAGCTCACCTTGCTGTTATCCAACAGCTTCTTTATTACATAGGAATACTCAGAGAGTTTCTTTATTTCTTTCTCTTCTATTTTATTGTGCTTTTTTAACCACTTGTAAAGCCGAAGCATTAAATAAGAAGAGTCTGTTGTTTGAAAGTTATATAATACATTATTTGATAGATCCTTAACGTCTTCATAGCTTAATCGCTTTATTATATCTTCTGTCAATTTCTCTATTGTAATGTCATGCATGCCAGTGGTTTTTAAAATACTAAGTATGCACGGTCTGGCTCCATCATAGGCCAAGTCTAATAAGTCTTGCTCATTAAAATTATTTCGTCCCTCTGTAAGCCAATTATCAAGGATTCTATATTCAAATCGAAAATCAGACAGTGCATCCTCATTTACTATAGCATTGACCTCGTGTCCTTTTTCCGATAAGGGCTTATGCATGTAGCGATGCATTGTACCTCTGAGTGTAATGATGTATGCCTCGGGATGTCTTCTTTTAATCCTTTTTATGAATTCACGAAGTCTTTTATCGCGAGTTACTACACCAGCTTCGTGCATCTCTTTTGTTGCCTTCTCAAAGGTTTTCTCATAAACATCAAAATTCCCAGGAAATACCTCTGGAATTTTATGTATATACGTATCCAATAGTGTTGTCCTGCGCCAGGAATCAAAATCCAGTGGCTCGTGAATAGGCTGTATGTCATTTTCTAAAAAATAACTAGCCAGGATCCCTGTACGCTCATCCAATTTCTCAAACATATCTTGTCTTTTAAGCATCATTAAACGTTGCTTCCTTAATTTTACTACCCCTTTATAGATTCCCCTGGATCTCTTTTCATCTCTCAGGAGTATTATTCGAAGAGTTTTGTTATCAATCTTAAATAACTCCTTTATCTGCTGCAGAGATAGGCCTGCGAATTCCATAATCCATATTATTTTTCGGTCCTTAGACTTGGCCCTGGAGACTACGGGGGCTATCTTTTCTATTACCCATTCTGCCTCTTCCTTTGTAGCTGCATGCGTCTGATAGAGGCAGTGAATGTGTTTATCAAGGCTTTTTCTTAGCAACTCATTCTTAGCAGCTTGTTTGTGCCTTCCATCTACTTTTACAGGGATTCTTAAAGACGAGGGGTAGGCATTATTAATAAATAGGTAGGTTGTAACTATAATAAAACTAACTATTTTCCTCATTTTTATCTCCTTGATAATGCTTTTTCAAGGTATGGCACAATCTACACAAAAAAATATCCATTTTCTCTATTTATTATAACATAACTTTACATTTGAAGCAAGACCTAAAATGTAAAGTTACGGGAATGGGAAGA
>CAZWYD010000014.1:0-21124 GCA_964637815.1 uncultured Planctomycetia bacterium | reverse complement strand
GCGGTTGGCAATCGCGCATTGAGCGTAAAGGTATAAGAGAGCTTAACTGCGAGACCTACAAGTCAAGCAGATACGAAAGTAGGACTTAGTGATCCGGCGGTGGAGCATGGAATCGCCGTCGCTCAACGGATAAAAGGTACTCCGGGGATAACAGGCTTATCTTGCCCGAGAGTTCATATCGACGGCAAGGTTTGGCACCTCGATGTCGGCTAATTGTGATTGGCCCCTGTGGGAGTAATCCTGCAGGAAAAATTAGCTCATAACGGTGGAGCCCTAATTCGCTATAATCCAGGGCGGATGGGTAATACCGTGGGAAGTTGAGGAGTAATGCCTTTAAGTGAAAGACAAAAAGCTATTGTTATCGGAACGTTGCTTGGTGATGGTTGTTTGGAGACAAACGGCAGATATGTTCGTTTACGAACCGACCATTCAGAGCGCCAGAAGAAATATGTATTTTGGAAGTTTCGAGAGATACATAATCTAACTTCTGGTAAGCCAAGATTTGTTGAATGTTACGATAGAAGAACTCGTAAAATTTACAAACATTGGCGATTCGATACAATATCTACTGAAATATTAGTTCCTTTCAAGAATTTATTTTATACCGACGGCAAGAAGGGAATACCTTCCAATATGATAGAATTATTGATAAGGCCATTGTCTTTAGCTGTATGGTTTATGGATGATGGGTATAGAAGAAAGGATTGTAAAGGAGCTTATTTCAATACACAGGCATATTCAAAACAAGGCCAGAGATTGCTTCAAGAAGCACTAGAAAAGAATTTTGGAATCAAGACGAGAATTCATTGGGCTCGTGGAAGACCTAAACTTTATATTCCCTCCAGTGAATTTGACGCGTTCCAAGATTTGATAAAAACTGAAGCAATACCTTGTTTAGGAGAAAAACTCCTTTAACCCCGTAACGACTTATCCTTTAAAGAAGGATGGATGGTGGATTCAGTTAAAATCATATCTGCCATAACACGCTAAACTCCCTATTTATGGATTAGGGATGATGGTATAGTCTATACCACTAGTAATAGTGGATCAATATGCATCGCATCCTGGGGGTGGAGAAGCTCCCAAGGGTCCGGCTGTTCGCCGGTTAAAGCGGTACGTGAGCTGGGTTCAGAACGTAGATAATACTGCGTCTCTTAGGAGTAATTCTAAGATGCAAATCGACTTATATCGGTGAAGCCCTAATATGGTCCGAATGCCATATGGGTAATACCGAGGGAAGGTTGATAAAATGATCGACGAGACAACAAAAGCATATATTGCTGGATTTCTTGCAGCATAGAAGGAGCAAAATCTCAGTGTTTGCCAGTGGAACTGAAGGCATGTAGTAACTTCTGTGGGCAAGGAACTTTGTAAGGAATGATTCTTTGGATACCTGCCACTTCGTGGCAGGTGACAAAGTTTCTCGACGGTGATATAAGTATAATGCTGAAGGATGAATTTCTAAGGCTTGCAAGATTTGTCGACTCATATTCTAGTCTTAACTATTCAAAAAAGCGAAAACATTTTACACAGGATGTAGAGAAATTTTTGAATAGAAGAGTAGATCAACCCCTGTAACGACTGAAGGCGTAACGCCTGAGATAGTTAGACAAAAATGCTAACTATAACACGTCGACTCCCAGAAATGGGATGGAGATATAGTCTGTGCCACGAGTAATCGTGGAATAACATGCGTAAGACAGTTCGGTCTCTATCTATTACACGCGCAGGATATTTGAAGAGATATGTCCCTAGTACGAGAGGACCGGGATATACAAACCAATGGTGTTCCAGTTGTCGCGCCAGCGGCACTTGCTGGGTAGCTATGTTTGGAAAGGATAAGCGCTGAATGCATATAAGCGCCAAGCCCCCTCTAAGATTAAATATCCCTCCCTTCGGGGATAAGGCACCTTGTAGATGACGAGGTTGATAGGCCACATGTGTAAGGCCAGTAATGGCTTCAGCTGAGTGGTACTAATCTGCCGAACGGCTTGACCGCGTATTACTTTATTAGTCTAACTTTAAAGGGACAAGGGACATGGGACAAGAGACAAGGGAGTTTAGATACTCCTTGTCCCTTGTTACTTGTTGCTTGTCCCTGATTGAATTTTCCGGAGTGACATTACTGGAGGGGATACACCCGTTCCCATTTCGAATACGGTAGTTAAGCCCTCCAAGGCCGATGGTACTACACTGGCAACGGTGGGGGAGAGTAGGTAGTTGCTCTGGTTGTATATAAAAGGAGTAGTAAACAAAATGTTTGCTACTCCTTTTTTTGTGCTCACCCTTATTAGCCCTTATCATCCCTTATTTTCCCTTTACTACTCTTATCCTTTATGCTACAATAAAAATCTACGAAATTTTAATTCTAACCCTTACAACATTAGAGGAGGTAGGCGTTGGCGGACTATACTATTAAAGATATTAGGAATATAGCTTTAATATCCCATGCAGGGAGCGGCAAGACTACTCTGGCAGAGGCCATGCTCCATAATGCTGGTGCGTCGAATCGCTTTGGAAAGGTCGAGGATGGCACTACAGTAAGCGACTATAGCGAGGATGAGAAAGAGAGAAAGGTCTCTATTAATGCCAGTATACTTAGTTTTAGTTATGCGAAAAAGCGCATTAATCTTATAGATACACCTGGATACGCGGATTTTATCGGCGAGGCCTTGACAGTTTTGAGGGGCGTGGATAGCGCAATAGTTTTAGTGGATGCGTGTGAAGGTGTAGAAGTGGGCACTGATAAGGTGTGGAATCTCGCAGACCAGTATAATCTCAGTCGCATTGTCTTCATAAATAAAATGAACAAGGAGAATATTGATTTCGATAATATAGTTAAGGATGTAAAAGAAAGACTGGGTAAGGGGTGTGTTCTGGCAGCAATGCCGATCGGAAGTGGAGCAAGCTTCAAAGGCGTTGTCAGTCTTATGGATAAAGCTGCTATAGATGCGTTGAGCGGATCTGAAAAGGATAATGCCACAAAGTTAAGGAATGCACTAATAGAAGTAATAGCTGAGAACAATGATGAGCTTTTGGAAAAATATCTAGATGGCAAGGAATTAACCCTGGAAGAAATCGCAAACGGATTCAAAAAGGGTGTTGCCTCTGGCGAGATATTTCCTATTTTTTGTGGCGCGTCAATACTGGACATCGGTGTAAAAGAACTCCTTTCTTCGATCGGAGAAATATTGCCTTCTCCTGACCAGAGGCCTGCCAGAAAGGTCAGTGACGCAAAGACAAAAGAGGAAAAAGAGCTTAGACCTGATCCTAGTGCGCCTTTTGCAGCCAATGTGTTTAAATCAATTGCAGATCCCTATGTGGGTCAGCTTACCATCTTCAGGATATTTTCAGGTAGTCTTAAGTCAGATACGAATTTCTACAATGCGACAAAAGGCGCGCGAGAAAGATTTGGCCCGCTTTTAAGCCTGTGTGGCAAAGAGCAACATGCTGTAACAGAGGTGATAGCTGGTGACATTGTGGCTGTTGCAAAATTAAAGAATACCTCTACAGGGGATTCGCTGTGCGATGAAAAGAAGCAAGTCATTTTTCCTGATGTTAGTTTTCCAGAACCAGCTATGTCGTTTTCAGTAAAGCCAAAGACACGACAAGACGAAGATAAGATCTTTACAGCACTTCAAAAGCTTACTGCAGAAGACAAGACCTTTGTGACCACTAGAGACGAACAGACAAAAGAGCTTATTGTCTCTGGCATGGGCGACCTTCATCTCGATATCATGATAAATCGCCTTAAGAAGAGGTTTCATGTTGAGGTTGAAAAAGGCACGCCAAAGGTGGCGTACAAAGAGACGATTAAAAAGATGACCAAGGTCCAGAATAAGCACAAGAGACAGACTGGCGGGCATGGCCAGTATGGGGATGTTTGGATACAGATAGATCCTTTAGAAAGAGGAAAGGGTTTTGAGTTTGTTGATAAGATCGTAGGCGGGGCAATACCAAGGAATTATATACCAGCTGTGGAAAAGGGTATTGTAGAGGCCATGTCTAAAGGAGTGTTATCTGGTTATCCATTGGTCGATCTAAGAGTCACTCTGTATGACGGATCTTATCATGATGTTGATTCTTCTGATATGTCCTTTAAAATAGCAGCTTCAGGCGCGCTTAGGAAGGCAGCGTTAGATGCAAATCCAATTTTGTTAGAGCCTGTGATGGACGTGGATGTTATTGTGCCTGATGAGTTCATGGGCGATATTACAGGAAACTTGAGTTCAAGGCGCGGAAGGATCGCTGGCATGGATGTTCAGGGTAAAAGCCAGGTCATAAAGGCAAAGGTGCCTCTTGCAGAGATGTTTAAGTACGCGTCTGAATTGAAATCAATGACAGGCGGTAGGGGTTCATATACAATGAGGTTTTCTCACTACGAAGAGGTCCCTCATAAAGCAGCACAGACCATCATAGCGAAACACGAAGAGCAGAAAAAAGCAGACCAAGAAAAATAAAGGAGATCTAACATGTCAGGACACTCAAAATGGGCATCGATTAAACATAAAAAAGCTGCGACTGACGCAAAGCGCGGCAAAATATTTACCAAACTTATAAAGGAAATTACAATTGCCGCGCGTCATGGCGGTGGAGAAACCGAGAAAAATCCCAGACTACGCACAGCCATTGATAGGGCCAAGCAGGCCAACATGCCGGCGGATAATATTGACCGCGCTGTAAAAAAAGGCACAGGCGAATTAGAGGGTGTGACTTATGAAGAGTTTACTATGGAGGGATATGGGCCGGGCGGTGTTGCGATAATGGTGGAGGTTGTAACAGATAATAAAAATCGCACTGCGGCTGACATCAGAAGCATTTTTTCTAAAAAGAATGGCAATATCGCAGGCGCTGGCTCAGTGAGCTGGATGTTTGAAAAAAAGGGGTATATAGAGGTTGATAAAGCAGGTGTTACAGAGGATAAAGTGATGTCTATTGCGCTTGATGCTGGGGCGCAAGACATGGAGACAGAAGAAGCGGTCTACGCTATAACGACTGAGCCAAAGGATTTTGAGACAGTGAAGAAAGCGCTTGTCGATAATAACATTAAACCAAAGAGCGCAGAGATCACGATGATGCCCAAGAGCACTGTAAAACTCACAGGCGAGGACGCGAAGCAGATACTCGCTCTTGTAGAGACGCTTGAAGATAGCGATGATGTGCAGAATGTCTATGCGAATCTTGATGTACCAGACGAGGCAGTGAACTAGCATGCGTATTCTCGGAATCGATCCGGGATTAGGTATTACAGGATATGGGCTTATCGAGCTTTCTGGTAGGAATACAGGGGTAGTCGAGGCAGGTGTTATTCGGTCCAGCTCCAAACATAAAATGGAGAGGCGGCTTTCAGAGATTCACAAAAAGGTCGCGAGTTTAATAAAAGACACGGCACCTCATGTAGTAGTTCTGGAAAAACTTTACTCGCATTATAAACATCCGCGCACATCGATATTGATGGGTCATGCGCGCGGCATAATATGCCTTGCAGTAGAAGAGCAAGGAGTTGAATTAGTGAATTACCCTTCTACGCGGGTAAAAAAGGCCATCACAGGAAGAGGGCACGCGTCAAAGCAGCAGATCCAGCGCACAGTGACGAGTCTTTTGAATCTTAAGCAAGCGCCAGAGCCTGTGGATGTGACTGATGCGCTAGCATTAGCTTTAGCGCACGCGAATGTGTGCTTGCATAATATATGATTTGCAGAATCTCAGGAAAATTAATAGATAAGTTAACGGATTCAGTGATCCTGGATATAAATGGTATTTCGTATGAGGTACTGATTCCAGGAGCTGTTATGAGTTCTATTGAGAGCCAAATTAAGGAAGACGCTTCGCTCTCTTTGATCATCTATCATTATTTACAGGTTGAGCAATCTAGAAGCTTTCCGTTTCTTATAGGTTTTTTGAGTGAAATAGAAAAAGAATTCTTCGAAAGATTTATAACTGTATCAGGCATTGGGCCAAAGGCTGCGGTAAGGGCCCTTAAACTGCCCATATCTACAATTGCTCAGGCGATAGACATAGGTGATGTCTCACTCCTAAAGTCTCTTCCGGGTATTGGCGCGCAAAGGGCAAAAGAGATAGTGGCTAAGCTTCAGGGAAAGGTCGGTAAATTCGGACTTATTCAAGATAGAACATTTATTGCAGATAAGACTAAGCAGGGAATAAAGGAAGAGGCACTAGACGTACTTTTGCAACTACAGTATAAAAAATCAGAAGCAGCTAATATGGTAGAGACTGCTCTAGGCCGAAATCCAGACATTAAAACAGCCGAAGACCTGCTGAACGAAGTATATAAGCAAAAGACAAAGAAATAAGGAAAGGGACAAGTGACAAGGGACAAGGGACAAGGGATAAACGATGATCGGGAACGGTTGATTACTGGTCAGGAGACTGAGGAAGAGGTAGTATTTAATATTTCGCTTCGGCCTGAAAATTTTGAGCATTTCGTAGGTCAAAAGCATACCCTTGAGAATCTGAAGATCGCGATCCAGGCTGCCAAGAAGAGAAAAGAAGGTCTTGAACATCTTCTGCTCTCAGGTCCACCTGGATTAGGCAAGACCACGCTCGCGCATATCATTGCGCACGAGATGGGATCCAAGATCACTGCTACATCCGGCCCTGCAATAGAAAGGGCAGGCGACTTAATAGGTATCCTTACAAATCTCGGCGAGGGCGATATACTCTTTATCGACGAGATACACAGGCTTTCCAAGGTGGTCGAGGAATTTATCTACCCTGCCATGGAGAATTTTCAAATAGATTTTCTGATCGATAAAGGCCCGTATGCCAAGACTATAAAATTCAATCTAAAAAGATTTACGCTTATTGGCGCTACGACGCGCGCAGGATTATTGAGCGCGCCTTTAAGGAGTAGGTTCGGGATATTCTATCACCTGGATTTTTATGAAGTAGAGGATTTGGTCAAGATAATCTCTCGTTCTGCAAAGCTCCTGGATGTAGTGCTTGATAAAGAGGCTGCGCATGAGATCGCCAGACGTTCGCGCGGCACACCACGCGTTGCGAATAGACTCCTGCGTAGAGTCAGGGATTATAGTGAGGTAAAAGGCGATAAGAAGATAAACAGGGAAAGCGCTATAAAAGCGCTGGACTCGCAGCGCATAGATTCAGCAGGGCTTGACGAGATTGACAGAAAGGTCCTGAAGACAGTCATAGATTTTTACAATGGCGGTCCAGTAGGCATAGAGTCACTTGCGGCAACGCTCAATGAAGAAAGCGATACGATTGTCGATGTAGTAGAGCCATTTCTTTTAAAGATCGGCTTTGTAAAACGCACGCCAAGGGGTCGAGAAGTCACAAAGCGCGCCTACGAGCACCTGAATATAGCCTATAAAAAAGAAAGCCAGAAGGAATTTTTCTAAATGAGATTGTTGCTTCACATCTGCTGTGGGCCATGCGCGTTGTATCCCATCAAAAAACTTGCAGATAAAAAATTTAAAGAGGTTGTAGGTTTTTATTATAACCCCAATATCCATCCGCCCAGCGAATACAAAAGACGCAGGGATGCTTTACAGCTTACAGGTATGGATGTAATATATCCCCCTTATGTGATGGAGGAATATTTTAGAAAGACTGTATCAAAAGAAGACCGACCTGAAAGGTGTCAGTTGTGCTGGGATCTGCGGCTTGCAAAGACAGCAGAGTATGCCAAAAAGAACAATTTCGATGCCTTTACAACAACGCTTTTGATAAGCCCTTATCAGGATCATAAATTAGTTAAAAAAATCGGAGAAGATATAGGTCGAAAAAAAGAGATAAAGTTTTACTATGAGGATTTTCGCGTAGGCTTTAGACAGTCGCAAGAAGAGGCAAAAAAATCTGAGATGTACAGGCAGAAGTATTGTGGCTGTGTCTTCTCGGAGTTAGAACGCGTAAAAATCTCCCAAACCAAACAATGATCCGTAATATCTTGATTTTAATGCTGATTATGAATCCGTCGTGGCTTTATGCCATGGGTTCTCCGCCCCCACATGAATATATCCCTGTGAGGGTGTTAGTTCTGAAGACCAAAGATGCTATAAATCTGAGCATAAAGGGGCCTTACAGGATGGTTGATTTTGATACCAAGGAAGTCTTAGAGCATGGCGAGGGCTTAAGAAAGCATTCTGTATCTATCAATGATATTGATTCAACTGGAATAAAGTTTTTGCCAGGAGAAAAATCCCGAATTTACATAAATAAGCGCCAGTTTCGCGGCGACATCGACATAATCAAAGATAAGAAAAATAATCTCTTGGTGATAAACCACATTGATGTGGAGGAATATCTCTACGGGGTGTTGTATCACGAGGTCTCGCATCGCTGGCCAATGGAGATCCTGAAGGCCCAGGCAATAGTGGCAAGGACATACGCGCTTTATGAAAAACTTATAAGTAAGAATAAATTTTTTGACCTTTCTTCAGATATATATTCACAGGTCTATGGTGGCAGGACATCTGAGACATGGAAGACTACCAAGGCAGTGAATCTAACAGTGGGATTGATACTTACATATAACGAACAGATCTTTCCAACCTATTATCACGCTACCTGCGGCGGTCGCACCTCCGACGTCACGAGCCTGTGGAATATAGACGTACCTGCCTTAGGAGGCAAGGCGTGTAATTTTTGCAAGGCCTCTCCTCATTATAGATGGAAAAAGGAATTGAAAATGGATTATATAGAGGAGAAGTTGAATAAAAAGGGCATTACCTCAATAGATATTCTAAAAAGAGATAGAGCTGGCCGAATACTAAATTTAGTTGTAAAGGGCGAGGGTGGTAATCTTAAATTAAGCGGGAATAAGTTTAGATTAAAGGTAGGGCCAAATATAATAAGGAGCGCGAATTTTGATGTAGAGATCAAAGGCAGGTTTATTACTTTTTTAGGTCATGGTTGGGGCCATGGAATAGGCATGTGCCAATGGGGCGCGTATGGCATGTCAAGGAAACGCTACAAGGCTGAGGAGATTTTAGAATATTATTATCCTGGCGCAGACATAGTGAGGGTGGAGTAATGAAGCTTTCGGATTTTGATTATAATTTGCCAAAGGAGTTAATCGCGCAGCACCCGAGCGAGAAACGAGATGAATCTCGACTCTTGGTTCTACATAGAGATACAGGCAGAATAGAGCATAGGATCTTTAAAGATATTGTAGATTATTTCTGCAAGGATGATTTATTGGTACTGAATAATACAAAGGTTGTGCCAGCAAGATTGCTTGGCAGAAAAGAAAGTGGTGGAAGAATAGAGGCGCTTGTTTTACAAGAACAAGAAGTATTACTAAAACCTAGTAGAGGCTGTAAAGTTGGGACTAAGTTGATTTTTGGAGATGGTGAGTTAAGGGCTGAAGTTGCGAGAATAGAAAATGGCAGGAGATTTTTAAAGTTTGAATGCAATGGGAATTTTGATGAACTTTTGGATAGATTTGGCAAAATGCCTTTGCCACCATATATCAAGCGTGAAGCAGAAGATGCTGATAAAGACAGATACCAGACAGTCTATGCTTCAAAGAAGGGAGCTGTTGCAGCGCCTACAGCAGGCCTACATTTCACAAAAGATATCTTGTCGCGCATCACTGATAAAGGAATAGACGTCGAGCATGTAACCCTTCATGTTGGCTACGGCACATTCAAGCCAGTCAAGTGTGATGATGTAACAAAGCATGAGATGGAAAAAGAATATTTTGAGATAAAGCCTGAAGTGGCTAAAAAACTACAGCATAGAAAAGGCCGAACAATAGCTATCGGCACCACTACTTGTCGCGTGTTAGAGACCCTGTCCGACCGCGTAGGTCGACCTACGCGGTCGACCTACGCGGTCGGACAGGGGTGGACAGGCTTGTTTATTCATCCACCATACAGATTCAAGGCAGTGGATGCGCTTTTGACTAATTTTCATTTGCCTCGGACAACGCTTTTAATGCTTGTTAGCGCGTTTTGTGGGAGAGATCTATTACTGAGGGCGTATGACGAAGCTGTAAAGGAAAAATACAGGTTTTACTCTTATGGCGATGCCATGTTAATACTTTAACTTTACATTTAAGGTCTTGCTTTAAATGTAAAGTTATTTTTGGGTGATGTTTAAGATAACGCATAAAGATAAAAAGACAAAAGCTAGAGTGGGGTTGCTCGAGACGCTGCATGGAGTGATAGAGACGCCGGAGTTTATGCCGGTTGGTACGCAGGCCACTGTAAAGGCGCTTTCCAGTGAAGAGGTCAAGTATTGCAAAGCACAGATTCTCCTGGGTAACACGTATCATCTTTATCTTAGACCTGGCATGGAGATTATTAAAAATGCAGGGGGCTTGCATAAATTCATGTCATGGGATAAGCCTATTCTTACTGATAGTGGTGGATTCCAGATATTTAGCTTGGCAAAGTTAATGAAGGTAAAGGATGAGGGTGTTTCATTCCAGTCACATGTTGATGGTTTAAAGCATTTTTTAACTCCAGAGGATGTGGTGAGGCTCCAGTTAGAATTAGGAAGCGATATTATGATGGTGTTGGACGAGTGCTTGCATTACCCGTGTCCAAAAGACAAGGCAGAACGCTCGTTGGCACTTACGACGAGGTGGGCAGAGAGGTCAAAGAGGGTGAAGAGTGAAGGGTGTAGGGTGAAATTATTTGGCATTGTTCAGGGCAGCACATATCCAGATCTGCGTAAGCGATCTGCAGAGGAGTTGGTAGATATTGGTTTTGACGGGTATGCGATCGGCGGCCTGAGCGTGGGCGAACCAAAGGACCTGATGTATGAGATGATGGAGAATTCAGCAAGATATCTTCCCGACGATAAACCACGTTACACGATGGGTATAGGCATGCCGCACGATTTCTTCAATGCCATTGAGATGGGCGTGGATATGTTTGACTGCGTTGTGCCAACGAGAAACGCTAGAAACGGCGCTGTCTACACCAATGAAGGAAAGCTCATTATCAGGAATAGCGAATACTCCAAGGACCTGCGGCCATTGAGCGAGACCTGTGACTGCATGGCCTGCAAGAACTATTCACGTTCCTATATAAGACATTTATTTAATACAGAGGAAATCTTGGGTCTACGACTTACTTCTTTACATAACGTGTATTTTTATGTAAACTTATTAAGAAGGATTCGCGAAGCAATTAAACAAGGCACATTTTTAGAATTAAAAAAAGAGTTCGAGAAAAAGATTTTTTAACAGAAAGGGGTTAGAAATGAATCCAGGCGCAGCTCAGCCAAATGCAATAGCATCTCTTATGCCGATTATCTTTATATTCGGTATATTTTATTTTCTTTTGATCAGGCCGCAGCAGAAGAAACAAAAAGATCATGAAAAAATGATCACTGAATTAAAGAAAAATGACGAGGTCGTCACAAGCGGCGGTGTCCACGGTACTATTGTAAATGTAAAAGACAATACATTTGTAGTGAGAATAGATGATAATGTAAAAGTAGAGATAAATAAAAGCGCAGTCTCGTATTTGAAGAAAGGCAGGTAAAAGAAACCACAGAGGACACAGAGATTTTTATAATTTTCTCTGTGTACTCAAAAACTAGGAATTAAAGCAAAAAAAGATTTTTTAAAAACAAAAGACGAATATTTTAGTATAAAAAATTACTTAAAAGGAGAACCCAGAGCTTTAATGTGTTGAAATTTAAAAAACCTCTGTGTTCTCTGTGGTTAAAAGAGGGGGAGAGATGACAAAGAAACTACAATGGAGGATTTTAATAACCCTGGGCGTGGTGATCTTTGCCTTACTGGGTATGCTGCCATTAAGGGAAAAGATAAACCTGGGACTTGATCTACAGGGAGGCATGCACCTCGTGCTAAAGGTAGATACTGAAAAGGTGCCTGAGGAGGTGCGGGAAGATGCGCCTAACAGGGCACTGGAAGTGATCCGCAACCGAATCGATCAGTTTGGTGTGCGCGAGCCATTGATCCAGCGTCAGGGAAAGAACGCGATAGTGGTGCAGCTTCCAGGCGTTACTGATAGAGACAGGGCCTTAGAGCTCATAGGGAAGACTGCTTTATTAGAATTTAAGATCGTCGAGAGCGATGAGGAATTGAATAAAAGGGCAGGCGATGGAGATATCCCTGATGGATATGATTTAAAAGTCGTTGAGAAAGAGAATCTTCTTTTGCATAAAGAGACGGCGTTAACAGGGGATACACTTGTAAACGCAGAGGTGAAATTTGACCAATCCAGATTTAACGAGCCTTATATAGCGATCGAGTTCAATTCAAAGGGCGCAGCTGCATTTTCGGAAATAACAAGCCAGAATGTTGGCAAGCGCTTAGCGATCGTCCTTGATGACAAGGTGCATTCTGCGCCGCGCATAAATGAAAGGATACCATCAGGCAAGGCCAGTATAACCGGCAGGTTTACGATTGAAGAGGCAGGCGATCTGGCGATCGTACTACGAGCTGGTGCTTTGCCCGCGCCTATTTATATTGAAGAAGAACGCACAGTCGGCCCGCTCCTGGGAAAAGATTCCATAGAAAGCGGTGTAAGGGCATCCTTGATAGGTGTCGCGCTGGTCCTGGGTTTTATGCTTTTATATTATCTTTTTGCAGGTGTTGTCGCCAGCATTGCGATGCTCTTAAATTTCCTAATAGTGTTGGGTGTATTGGGCTGGCTTCATACAACATTAACGCTTCCAGGTATTGCTGGCATGATACTTGTCATAGGTATGGCAGTTGACGCGAACGTGCTTATATACGAGCGCATTCGCGAGGAACTTGCAATAGGCAAGCACATCCGGAGCGCTGTTGCGGCCGGCTACAACAAGGCTTTTATCACTATATTGGATTCTAACATCACGACACTCATCGCTGCCGCGCTTTTATTTAAATTCGGTACAGGCCCGATAAGGGGTTTTGGCGTTACACTTTCAATAGGTATCCTGGCCAGTATGTTCACGTCGATATTTGTGACGCGGATCATCTTTGACCTTATCACTACAAATAAAAAATTCGAACGCCTTCCAATGCTGCAGTTTTTCAAAAAGACAAAGATCGATTTTATCGGAAAGCGCTGGATCGCATATGTGCTTTCAGGGATCGTCCTTATAGTTGGCCTGAGCGTTTTCTTTTCAAAAGGCGAGGACTCATACGGTATTGATTTTACAGGTGGCCAGCTTCAGGAGTATTCTTTTTCCAGGGACGTGAAGGTGGATGAAGTGAGAAACTCACTCGTGGATATTGGCATAAAAGACGCGACTATCCAGCACGTCGGGGGCAAGAAACAGGTCCTGATAAAGACGACTGATGACGTGGCGTCTGCAATAAGCGGAAAATTCAAAGAGAGCTTCAATGATAATCCTTCGAATCTTTTGCGTGTTGAAAAAGTAGGCCCTTCGATCGGCAGGCACCTGAGAAAGAGCGCGTGGCAGGCAATGCTCTGGAGTCTTATAGGGATATTGATCTATGTAGGATTCAGATTCAAAAGGATCGGGTTTGCAGTTGCTGGCGTAATAGCGCTCTTTCATGATGTATTTATAGCGCTGGGTTTTCTTGCCATAGCAGGTAAGGAGCTTAATCTTACGATAGTCGCGGCGCTTCTGACCATTGCGGGTTATTCTATTAACGATACGATCGTTATATATTCCAGAATACGGGAAAATATAAAGCTCTATCGCAAGGCATCCATGAAAGAGATCATAAACATGAGTGTGAATCAGACGCTTTCAAGGACTATACTCACGACACTCACAACGCTTCTTGCGGTAGTATCTATTTTCTTATTCGGCGGCGATGTACTCAGGGATTTCTCTTTTACGCTGCTTATAGGAATAATCTCAGGTATATATTCGACGATCTACATCGCAGCGCCGCTCATAATCTTCTGGCACGCAAAGAAGGCGAGATAGTGTGGATAAGTTTGTCAAAATAAGGCGCATACTGATCCTGATCCTTGCCTTAAACTGGCTTGTTGCGCTCTGCAAGGTTATTTACGGGCTTATTACCAAGTGCGCTTCCATGACTGCTGACGGCGTGCATTCGTTCGGAGACGGCGCGTCCAATATAATAGGCCTCGTCGGTATATGGGCAGCATCCAAACCCATAGACGATGACCATCCATACGGTCACAAAAAATTCGAGACCTTTGCCACGCTGGGCATAGCAGTCATACTCTTTTTAGCAGCGATCGAGATCTTTAAAGAGGCGATTTTAAGAGTATTTCATCCTGTAGTGCCTGATGTGACCAGCCTTAGTTTCATAATCATACTTGCCACAATGGTCGTTAATATATTTGTGATGCGATACGAGAATCGTAGAGGCCGGGACTTATCCAGCGACATATTGATATGTGATTCTTTGCATACAAGAAGCGACATCCTTGCCTCGATGGCAGTATTAGTCACTCTTATTTCAATAAAGGCAGGTTTTGCTTTTCTGGATACGATCGTCGCGAGTGTCATAGCGCTTTTGATAGCAAAATCAGGTATTGATATCTTAAAGAAAAGTTCTAATGTCTTGTGCGATGCGAATGTGCTGGCAAAATCAAAGATAGCGAATATCGTAAATGGCATATCCGGAGTAAAGTCAGTCCACAAGATAAGGACAAGAGGAAGAAGTGACGATATACATGCAGATCTCCACGTGATCATCGATGCCAATATGCACGTTGATGATGCGCATAAGTTGAGTCACAGGATAGAGTCGATCCTTAAGGAAAAAATACCAGGCATAACAGACGTTATTGTGCATTTGGAGCCATCAAAGTGAAACGCTGGAACATCGAACGATCCGACCAAGCTGCCCAAAAAGAACTAAGCGATAACCTTGCCATTTCTCCAATCGTCTCCCAATTATTGATAAATCGAGGATTATTCACCATTGATAAGGCCAGGACATTTTTAAATGGTGATATTTCAGAATTATATAATCCATTTTTAATGGAAGGCGTGCACGAGGCAGTCTGTCGTATAAAAAGGGCCATTGAAAACAAAGAAAAGATTCTTATTCATGGCGATTATGACGTGGATGGCGTAACATCCGTCGTATTGCTCGTATTTACATTGCGTCATTTTGGCATAGAGCCGGAGTATTATATACCTGATAGAATTACTGAAGGCTACGGTCTGAGCGAAGTAGGGGTTGAAAGGGCAATAGAGATCAATGCGGATCTAGTGATCACTGTAGATTGCGGCATTACCAGCTTCGAAGAGGTAAAAACGCTTAACAGTCACAATATAGATGTTATTATAACTGACCATCATGAAGTGCCAAAGGTTTTGCCGCCCGCGTATTCCATTGTAAATCCTCATCGCAAAGATTGCCTGTACCCTGATAAGAATCTTTCAGGTGTGAACATCGCCTTTAAGTTATGCGAGGCATTATGTATAGAGCTTGGTAGTAAAGAAATATGGAAACATCTGGATCTTGTCTCGCTCGGCACGATCTCAGATGTAGCGCCTCTTGTCGGAGAAAACAGGATTCTTGTTAAAGAGGGGTTGAAGTTACTTAAAAATGGCAGTTCCAATAAAGGCATCAAGGCGCTTATCCAGGCGAGCGGGTTAAAGAAAAAAGACCCTGGTTCTTTTGAGATAGGTTTTATTTTAGGGCCGAGAATAAACGCGGCAGGCAGGATCGGTTCAGCAGATACTGCCGCAAGGCTTTTATTAACGGCTGATCTCGAGGAAGCAGATACCCTGGCAAAGAGGCTGAATGAAGCCAATCGCGAAAGACAGAAGATAGAAGGTCTGACCTTAAAAGAGGCAATTTCAAAAATAGATAAAGATATAAATTTCAAAGAGCATAAGATCATAGTGTTGGACAATGAAGATTGGCATACAGGTGTGATAGGGATAGTTGCGTCCAGGATATCAAACAGATTTTACAGGCCCACGATTTTAATATCAACAAAGGACGGAGTGGGAAGGGGCTCTGGAAGGTCGATCGAGAGTTTTCATTTGTTTGAAGCACTTATGGGGTGCGGAGATGTTTTAAAAGGATTTGGAGGCCATAAATACGCCTGCGGCCTGACTATTTTAGAAAAGAATCTGACTCAGTTCAAAAAAACAATAAATGAGATCGCTAATAATGTCTTGAGCGCTGAGGATCTTATCCCGAGCCTTGACATTGATATGGAGATACCCTTGAGCGAAGTAGCTGATAGCGTGGTCGAAGAGGTGGCTCGACTTGAACCTTTTGGAGAAGGTAATCCTCAGCCAGTATTTTGTTCTAGGAATCTGAAATTGGCGCGGCCGCCAAGGATATTAAAGAATGAACACATTAAATTATGGATAAAAGATAAAGACAGGACCTTTGAGGCAATAGGATTTGGTCTTGTCAAGAATACTGACATAGAGACCATTCTTAAAAAATACTTTGAATTTGACCTGGCCTATAATATTTCTTTTAATTCCTGGCAGGGCGTGAACACCATCCAGCTTAAGATCAAAGATATTAAGCCTTCTGAATCTTGCCAGCCTTGATGCAGGAGGTGCAGACCTTTGTTCGCTTAGTAGTGCCTTTTACGACTATGCGAATGGTCTGTAGGTTTGGCAGGAATCTTCTCTTAGTAATACCTGTTATCTTCTTACCAACGCCGCCTTTTTTCTTAGCAAGACCGCGTCTTGCAATAGTACTTCCAGCCCTTGGTCCTTTTCCACAAATTGCACATATACGTGACATGTTTTACCTCTCATTTTGGTGTTGAATTGGAGCTAAAATAATAGCATAATATAAAAGACTATGCAAGAGAAAATTAAGCGCGCTTATAAACTCATGGAATCGTGCCAGCTCTGCCCCAGGAACTGCAGGGTAAATAGGCTTAAGGGTGAGATAGGCTTTTGTAAGGCTGGTCTTTTGCCAATGGTCTCGAGCTTCCACGCGCATTTTGGAGAAGAGCCTCCTATATCTGGCCGCAATGGCTCAGGCACGATATTTTTCACACACTGCAGCCTAAGGTGTGTGTTTTGCCAGAATTATCCTATAAGTCAGTTAGGCGAAGGAAGAGAAGTTAGCATAAAAGAGCTAGCCAGCATGATGCTAAATCTACAGCAGCAAAGTTGTCACAATATAAATTTTGTTACGCCTACGCATTACATGCCGCAGATGTTAGAGGCAGTATTTATGGCAAAGGCTAAGGGTTTAAAGGCGCCACTTGTATATAATTGCGGCGGCTATGAATCAATAGAGGCGCTTAAGATCTTAGATGGTATAATTGACATCTATATGCCAGATATGAAATATTCAGACAATAAAGTCGCGAAGAAATATTCATCTGCTACGGATTATTTTGAGGTGTCTAAAAAGGCTATCAAAGAAATGCATCGCCAGGTAGGCAATTTAGTAGTCGACAAAGGCATTGCCAAAAAAGGCCTTTTAATAAGGCACCTTGTCTTGCCTAATGGCCTTGCAGGAAGTGAGGCTATAATAAAGGAGTTGCCCTCTC
This sequence comes from uncultured Planctomycetia bacterium, assembly GCA_964637815.1. GTDB lineage: Bacteria > Omnitrophota > Gorgyraeia > Gorgyraeales > Gorgyraeaceae > Gorgyraea. The sequence continues at coordinate 3,743 of CAZWYD010000014.1, read as the reverse complement.
AAACATATATAAACCTTATGGCACAGTATTACCCCTGCCATAACGCTTTTAAATTTTCAGAGATCTCCCGCCGCATCACCCGCCGCGAATACCTGGATGTCATAAACCTCGCCAAAGAAAAAGGTCTCTCCCGAGGCTTCCGCCAGGTCCTCCAGACCATAGACCGCGCCCAAATCCCCGAATGGACCGACAACCTCCGCACTTAACTTTACACTTTTCTGTGTGTCGCAAAAGTGTAAAGTTAGCGATTGACCCTATTATATATATTTGTTATATTGATACCATATGAAGGATTTGTCTATTTCAGCTAGGTTTGTGAAGGGTGTGGGGCCGGGGAAGCTTAGGCTTTTGAACCGGCTTGGCATTGAGACCATTGAGGAGCTCCTCTATTGTCTGCCTCGGAGATATGAGGACAGGAGTAAGATAAAAAAGGTCTCTGAAACAAAGTCTGGCAGGTTTGAAACCATAAAGGTCAAGGTACTTGCATTTGGGGATCGTACTACAAGAAAGGGCTTGAACATATTTAAGATGGCAGTGGGGGATTCTACAGGCGTGCTGCACGCGACATGGTTTAACCAGCCCTACATGAAGGATAAGTTTGAGGTAGGGCAGGAGCTTATCCTGCACGGAAAAGTAGAAAAGCCGCAGATCAATAATCCTGAATATGAGATCTTAACAGGCACAAAAGAGGATTCTATCCACATGGGAAGGATCGTGCCAATATATCCTCTTACAGAGAGCTTGAACCAGCGCTGGTTCAGGAATGTATTGAAATTTACAGTGGATGAGTATGGCGGTAATGCAAAGGATATGTTACCGTACGATATAAGAAGGCGTAACGATCTAATGCTTCTTAAAGGCGCCCTGGAAAATGTGCATTTTCCTGTGAGTGAGATTGTGCTAAAAAAGGCAAGGCGCAGGCTTATCTTTGACGAGTTTTTGCTGCTGCAGGCAGGTATTGCCATGAAGCGCGCGAGCATTAAAATAGATCTAACAGGGTGTGTGCATAAACTTGATGGGGATTTAATTGGGAAATTTAAACAGGGCCTGCCATTTGAATTTACAAAAAGCCAGGCAAAGGTTCTAAGGGAAATAGAAGAGGACATGAAAAATCCTAAGCCTATGAATAGACTCTTGCAGGGTGATGTGGGCAGTGGAAAGACAATAGTTGCTTTGTGCGCGCTTATCTTGACAATACAGAATGGTTATCAGGGTGCATTAATGGTGCCTACTGAGATCCTCGCGGACCAGCATTACAAAAATATAAGCGCGCTCCTAAAGGATCTTGGCGTAAAAGTGGTGCTTTTATCAGGCGATTTAAAGCCTAAAGAACGCGATAGGCGAAAGCACATGATAGAAACAGGTGAGGTAGATTTAGTCATTGGCACGCATGCGCTTATCCAGCAGGGTGTGCGATTTAAAAGACTTGGCCTTGCAGTAATAGACGAGCAACATAAATTCGGCGTTAGCCAGCGTGCGCTTTTAAAATCAAAATCCGTGAATCCCGACATCCTTATTATGACAGCTACTCCTATACCAAGGACGCTCAGCCTAACTGTGTATGGCGATCTGGATGTCTCAATCATAGACGAGCTGCCACCTGGCAGGGGCGAGACAAAGACGCTTTATTTCGAAGAGAAAAATAGAGACCTCTCTTACAAGATCGCTGAAGAACAGGTAGCGCTTGGCCGGCAGGTTTATGTAGTTTATCCAATAATCGAAGAATCTAAGACCTCGGATTTAAGGGCAGCAAAAAAGATGCACACGCAGCTAAGCGAGCGTTTTTCCAAACTAAGCGTAGGACTTTTACATGGGAAAATGAAATCAGCTGATAAAGAAAAGATCATGAGGGATTTTAGAGATAAAAAAATAAACATATTAGTTTCCACTATAGTCATAGAAGTAGGCGTGGACATTTCAAATGCATCAACCATGATTATAGAGCATGCAGAGAGATTCGGACTTAGCCAGCTGCACCAGCTAAGAGGCCGCATAGGCCGCGGCAGGTATATTTCCTTTTGTATCCTGGTTTCAGATCCAAAGAGCGATGATGCAAAGAGCCGCATAAGCGCAATGCTCGAGACCCAAGATGGTTTCAAGATAGCAGAGAAGGATCTGGAGATAAGAGGTCCAGGAGAATTTTTCGGCACGCGGCAGCACGGCCTTCCAGAGCTAAAGATAGGTAATATCATAAGGGACAGGGATATCTTAGAGCTGGCAAGAAAAGAGGCTTTTGAGATAATCAAGGAGGACAGATTTCTTCGCAGGCCAGAGCACAGGCATATTCGACAAGGTTTGGAGAAAAAGTTTGGGATGGCGAGTTTGGAGTTAGCGACGGTAGGATAGGGACATATGAAGATTATAAGCGGAAGACTTAAGGGTAGACTTATTGAAATGCCAAAGGGGATTCGGCCTACTTCGGATAAGGTGCGCGAGGCGCTTTTTGAAATACTTAAGGATAGGATAGAAGGAGCTAGTTTTCTTGATCTTTATTGTGGTAGCGGTGCAATAGGCATTGAGGCTTTGTCGCGCTGCGCAAAAAACGTTAGTTTTGTTGAGAGGGATGCCAGGTGTGTTGCTATATTAAAGAAGAATCTGGCTTTATTGCAGTTATCTAAAGTAAATATATATGCTAGGGACGCTCTAAGGTGGATTAAGGAGAATAAGGAGGGTTTTGACATTGTTTTTCTTGACCCACCTTACTATAAAGACATGGCTAAAAAGACCTTGATAGCACTATCTGATTGTGATATACTGGCTCGCAATGCGCTGATAATAATAGAGGCGTATAAGAAGGATGTCCTGCCTGAAGAGGCAGGAACTTTAAAGAAAATCCGCACCTGCAAATACGGCGACACAAAACTGGAGTTCTATAAGACATGAAAAAGATAGTTGTGTACCCTGGCAGTTTTGATCCAGTGACCTATGGTCACCTGGACATTATAAAAAGGGCACTGAAGATATCAGATAAGGTGGTTGTGGCAGTTGCGCACAACTCTGAGAAGATGCCGCTTTTTGATGTAGGCGAAAGGGTAGATCTTTTAAAGAAAGCAGTCAAGGGGTTTAAGAGAGTGGAGGTGGATGACTTTGATGGCCTGGTCGTAGACTATGTCAAAAAGAAGAAGGCATCTGTTGTAATCAGAGGACTTCGTATGATCTCAGATTTTGAATATGAATTCCAGATGGCGCTTACTAATAGAAAGCTTGCCAGTAATATCGAGACTATTTTTATGATGCCCTCAGAGTCTTATTCGTATTTATCAAGTAAATTAATAAAAGAGGCAGCAGCCCTTGGAGCAAATCTAAAAGGTTTTGTCCCTCCTTTTATAGAAAAGGCAATCAAAGAGAAGTTAGGATAGGGGTCATGGGTTTTGTAGAAAAGATATACAAGCTCGCTAAAAAATCAAAAAAACGTATACTCCTGCCTGAAGGAAAAGAGCCGCGCGTCTTAAAGGCAGTTGATTTTATATTAAAGCACGATATATGTGCGCCAGTAGTTATCTCAGGCACGAAGGATTATAAGAATCTAGATAAATATGTGTCGCTCTATTGTGAAATTCGAAAACATAAAAATATAAAAGACTCTGAGGCGCGGAAATTGATTTTAGAAAACCCTGTTTTTTATTCTGCGCTAGCAGTACGCGCAGGAGATGTGGATGGTTTTGTGGCAGGCGCATCTACTACTACGCGCGACGTTGCAAAGGCAGCTATCCATTGCATAGGGCCTCTAGAGGGCACAAAAA
>CAZWYD010000013.1:0-21418 GCA_964637815.1 uncultured Planctomycetia bacterium | reverse complement strand
TATACAATGGGTCTGATAGATTCAATCCCGTCACTTGAGCACAGAAAAAAGAGGTTCAATGCGATTGACGGCAGGACGCCTCTATTTTCTGATTTGCCCCATGGGTGCAAATTTCACCCTAGATGTAGATTTAAGATAGAAGCTTGTACAAAAGAAGAGCCGCAATTAGAAAGCATTTCTGAGCAGCATTTCTCGCGCTGCATTAGATCAAAGGAGCTTTTGCTGGATGGAGCTAATAAAGGTAACTAGCCTAAAAAAGGTCTTCCCAAAGCACAAGGTCGCTGCTGTTAATGACGTAGATTTTTCTGTGTTTAAAGGAGAGATCCTTGGTCTGGTAGGTGAATCAGGCTGTGGCAAGAGTACACTTGCGCGATCGATCCTGCGGCTCACAGATGCACAGGAAGGAAGAGTATTCTATAAAAATGAGGATTTATTAAAGGTTCCTAAACCGCGAATGCGAGAGATGCGTAGCAGTCTACAGATGATATTCCAAGATCCATACACGTCTTTAGACCCACGTATGAGGATAGGAGAGACTCTAGAAGAGGCACTTATTATTCACGAGAATTTTTCTAGGAAAGAAAGAAGAATCCGCGTAATAGAGATCTTAGAAATGATAGGGCTTGGCGAGACCTATCTAAAGCGCCTTCCATCTGAACTTTCTGGCGGAGAGCGCCAGAGAGTAGGTATTGGCAGGGCCCTGGCAACTGATCCTGAATTTATCATATGTGACGAACCTGTATCGAGTCTTGACATCTCTATCCAGGCGCAAATTTTAAATCTTTTAATGGATCTCCAGAAGACCAAAAATCTTACATATCTATTTATAAGCCACGATTTAGGAGTAATAGCATCTATCTGCGATAGGGTTATAGTTATGCAGTCAGGAAGATTTGTAGAAGCGGGCCCATGCGAGGAGATTTTTAAGGATCCAAAGCATGACTATACCAAGAAACTTCTGTCCGCTAACTTTACATTTTAGGTCTTGCTTTAAATGTAAAGTTAGGTATATAATAGGCGTTTATTGGGGAGGTTACGTTGGATAAGGTTCTTACATTTATAATGGCTGGCGGAAAAGGCGAGAGACTTTCTCCTCTTACGAACGAGAGGACTAAGCCAGCAGTGCCCTTCGGAGGCGTGTACAGGATCATAGATTTTACACTTTCTAACTGTGTAAACTCTGGATTGCGGAAAGTCCACGTGCTAACACAGTACAAATCCTATTCACTTACAAGGCATATCTCTGGAGGATGGAATGTCTTGAATGGCGAGCTTGGCGAATATATAGATATCATACCTGCTCAGCAGCGGCTTGATGAACGCTGGTACCAAGGCACAGCAGATTCCCTTTACCAGAACATCTATGCTATTGAAGATGAAAAGCCAGATCGTGTTTTAATACTTGCTGGAGATCATGTCTATAAGATGAATTATAAAGAGATGCTTGATTTTCATGTGGCCAAAGCTGCAGATGTTACTATAGGCGTTGTGCAGGTCCCTGCAGAGACTGCAGCTAATCTTGGTGTGTGCGAGATTGACAGAGACTTAAGGCTAAAGAAGCTGACAGAAAAACCAGGGCCTGAAGCAGCTAAACTCAAGGACTCAAAAGATCTATTTGTATCAATGGGCATATATGTGTTCAACAGGCTAGTCCTGGAGAATGTTTTGCGCGAGGACGCGAAGAATAAAAAATCCTCGCATGATTTTGCCAAAGACATTATACCTATAATGCTCAAGAAATATAAGATCTACACGTATAATTTTGCGTATAAAGAAAAAAATGAACCAAAATACTGGCGCGATGTCGGAGACATAGACGCGTATTACGAGGCCAATATGGAGCTTGTCAAGATCTTGCCGCGTTTTAATCTTTATGACAAGGATTGGCCGTTCAGGACTTATCAGAAACAGTTTGGCCCGTCTAAAACTGTCTTTGCGCAAGACAATGAAAAAAGAATAGGCACGGCATTGAATTCACTAGTCTGTAACGGTTGTATAATAAGCGGCGGCAAGGTCAATTCAAGCATTCTTTCACCTAATGTTAGGATAAACAGTTTTTCAGAAGTGGTAGATTCTATCCTTATGGAAGGTGTGGAAGTAGGTAGGCATGCTAAAGTCAAACGAGCGATCATTGATAAATATGTTAAGATTCCGCAGAAGATGGAGATAGGTTTTGATCTAAAAAAAGACAAAAAGAGATTCACGGTTACAGATTCAGGCATTGTTGTTATACCCAAAGGCACGGTATTGTAAGATGATACGAAAAGCTGCTATAAATGACGTAAAAGACATTCAGGAGCTCATAAATTTTTATGCAAAAAAAGACAAGATGCTTCCTCGCTCTGTAAACGAGCTCTATGAAAACATTAGGGATTTTTTTGTATACGAGAAGAATGGAAAGGTTGCAGGGTGTGTGGCGCTTCATATCAGCTGGGAAGATCTTGCTGAAATAAAATCCCTTGCTGTTGCAGAGTCAAAGCAGAAACAAAAGATAGGCACGGCTTTGGTTGATGCAGGACTCGAGGATGCTAAGAGATTAAAGGTAAAACGCGTATTTGCCCTTACCTATGTGCCTAAATTTTTTGAGAAACTTGGTTTTAAGAAAGTAGAGCATTCAGAACTGCCGCACAAGATTTGGTCAGAGTGTATCAGGTGCGTGAAATTTCCAGATTGCGAAGAAGTTGCATTGGTGAAGGATATTTAATATGGCTTATACAATAACCGAAAAAATATTACTGAAGCATACCGATAAGAAATCCATTGCGCCTGGAGATTTTATCTATGCAAAGATTGATATGGCGCTGGGGAATGATATCACCGCACCTATTGCTATAAAGGAATTCGAATCTGTCAGGGCCAAGAAAGTTTTTGATAGAAAAAAGATCGCGCTTGTGCCAGATCACTTTACGCCTGCCAAGGATAAAAAGAGCGCGGATCAGGCCAAGATCCTTAAGGAATTTGCCAGAAAGCATAAAATAGAGAATTATTTTGAAATAGGTCGCATGGGCGTGGAGCATGCGCTTCTACCGGAGAAGGGACTTGTTGGGCCGGGTCAGCTTATTATAGGTGCTGATTCTCATACCTGTACATATGGCGCGCTTGGTGCATTTTCAACAGGTGTTGGCTCTACAGATCTTGCAGCTGGTTTTATAACAGGGCGGGTGTGGCTAAAGGTACCTGAGAGCATGAAATTTATCTATTATGGTAAGCCTGGAAAATGGACAGGCGGCAAGGACCTGATTTTGCATACCATTGGAGACATTGGCGTAGATGGCGCATTGTATAGGGCAATGGAATTTACAGGCGAGGCTATACAGGGACTACCAATGGACGATAGATTTGCAATGTGTAATATGGCGATCGAGGCTGGTGGGAAGTCGGGGGTTATTGAGGCGGATGAAATAACAAAAAAATATATAATGGGTGAAGGGCGAAGGGTGAAGGGTGAATTTTTTAGGAGTGATAAGGATGCCAAGTATTGTGAAGTTCGCGAGTACGATGTTAGTAAAATCGAGCCGCAGGTTTCTGCGCCGCATTTGCCGAGCAATGCAGGGGCAGTGAGTAAGTTTAAAAAGATAAAGATAGATCAGTCAGTAATCGGCTCGTGCACAAATGGCAGGATAAGTGATCTGAGGATAGCCGCAAAGATCTTAAAAGGCAAAAAGGTTGATTCAAGAGTCAGGCTCATAATCATACCAGCTACACAAAAGATATATGTACAGGCAATGGAAGAGGGCCTTGCGGGTATCTTTATTGATTCAGGCGGTGTTTTTTCAACACCGAGCTGCGGGCCATGTCTTGGCGGGCATTTGGGTATTTTGGCAAAAGGTGAACGCGCGATCGCTACTACGAACAGAAATTTCCGCGGCAGAATGGGAGATCCTGAAAGTGAAGTGTATCTCTCAAACCCGGCGGTAGCTGCAGCAAGCGCAATAAAAGGAAGGATAGCTCATCCTGATGAAATTTAAAGGCAAGGTCTGGAAATTCGGCAATGATGTAAATACAGACGAGATCATACCAGCTCGTTTTCTTAACACGCAGGACCCTAAAGAGCTGGGAGAGCATTGCATGGAAGACATTGATGCGAGTTTTTCCAAAAAGGTCTCCAAGGGTGACATAATCGTGGCAGGCAAGAACTTTGGATGCGGTTCTTCAAGAGAGCACGCGCAGATCTCTATAAAAGGTGTGGGTGTTTCATGTGTGATAGCAGAGAGTTTTGCCAGGATCTTTTACAGGAACGCGATCAATGTGGGACTTCCGATCATTGAAATAAAAGACGCGGCGGATATAAAAGAAGGAGATTACCTGGAGGTAGATTTAGATAAAGGCACAGTTTTAAATCTAACAGAAGACAAGCAATACGAAGCTCAACCGCTTTCCGGATTTATACAGGAAATAATCTCATCAGGCGGGCTTCTAAAGTGGATTAAAAGGAGAGGGGTACCAAGTGTATAAAATAGCAGTTCTCCCGGGGGATGGAACAGGGCCAGAGGTTGTAAGAGAGGGATTAAAGGTTTTAAAAGCAGTATCTGAGAAAACAGGTTTCAAATATGAGACCGTAGAATATGATCTGGGCGGGGACAGGTACTTAAAGAGCAAAGAACTCGTGCCTGATTCTGTTTTAAAAGAACTTTCTAAGGTAGATGGCATATATCTTGGCGCAATAGGCCATCCTGGTGTAAAGCCAGGCATTTTGGAGCAGGGAATTCTTTTAAAACTCAGGTTTCATTTTGATCAATACATAAACTTGAGGCCGGTAAAGCTTTATCCAGGCGTGTGGACGCCTGTAAAGGACAAAGGCCCGGAAGATATAGACTTTGTAGTGGTGAGAGAAAATACAGAAGGTCTATATAAAGGTATGGGCGAGTTCAGCAAAAAAGGCACAAAGGATGAGGTCGCGATCCAGATCTCTCATAACACGAGAAAAGGTGTTGAGCGCTGCCTTAGATTTGCGTTTGAATACGCGAAAAAGAGGAACAAGAGAAAGCAGCTCACGCTTTGTGGCAAGACAAATGTTTTAACATATGCGTGGGATCTGTGGCAGAGGACATTTGATGATGTGGCAAAGGAATATAAGGATGTAAAGACAGACTATACACATGTGGATGCAACATGCATGTGGATGATAAAAAACCCTGAGTGGTTTGACGTGATCGTGACAGATAATATGTTCGGCGACATCATCACTGACTTGGGCGCAATGATCCAGGGTGGCATGGGCATTGCCGCGGGTGGAAATATAAATCCAGAGGGTATTTCTATGTTTGAGCCAATAGGCGGATCTGCGCCAAAATACACTGGCAAGAATGTTATCAATCCGCTCGCAGCTATCTGCGCGGCTGGCATGATGCTCGAGTATCTAGGCGAAGAAAAAGCAGCAGCCATGATCGAGAAATCAGTAATGAAAGTAACAAGCGAGAAGTTAAAGAGCCTTTCAGCAGGTAAAATGGGATACTCGACAAGTGAGGTTGGAGACTTAGTCGTTCAAAACCTATAGAGGTAATTATGGCCAAAAAATATAATGTAGCAATAGTCGGAGCTACTGGGGTAGTGGGTAGCGAGTTTATAAAGATATTGGAAGAGAGAAAGTTTCCTGTTAAGGAGATCCGTTTGTTAGCGTCTGGCCGTTCAAAAGGAAAGATGCTAAAGTTCTGCGGAAAGGATCACGAGGTCCAGGAGCTAACCAAAGACTCCTTTAAAGGTATTGAGATCGCGCTGTTTTCAGCAGGCGGAGGCATAAGCAAAGAATTTGCTCCTATTGCTGCTAAGGCAGGAGCGATTGTAGTGGATAATTCCAGTGCATGGAGAATGGATCCAGAGGTGCCGCTAGTAGTTCCTGAAGTAAATCCTGGCGCGATAAAGAAACATAAGGGTATTATCGCAAATCCAAATTGCTCAACCATACAAATGGTCGTTGTCTTAAAGCCGATTCACGACGCTGCAAAGATAAAACGCGTAGTTGTATCCAGTTATCAGTCTGTATCTGGATGGGGCAAAGAAGCAGTGGATCAGCTTAATGCGGAGATTGAGCAAAAGGTGAAGGGTGTAGGGTGTAGGGTGAAAAGGGTTTTACCTGCGCAGATTGCATTCAATGTGATCCCGCATATAGATGTATTTTTGCCAAATAGATATACCAAAGAAGAGATGAAGATGGTAAATGAGACACAGAAGATTATGGAGGATAGCAGCATTAAGGTCACTGCGACCTGCGTACGAGTACCAGTAGTGATCTCGCATGCAGAGGCAGTTAACGTTGAGACTGAAAAAAAATTAGGCGCAGACGAAGCCACCAAGATCTTGAAAAAAGCACCTGGTGTTGAGGTAATAGACGATATCTCAAAAGAAAAATATCCCCTTCCTATAGATGCTGCAGGAAAAGATCCAAGTTATGTTGGCAGGATCCGCGAGGATGAATCCATAAAGAACGGTCTTAATCTCTGGGTTGTTAGCGACAATCTGCGTAAGGGCGCGGCACTAAACGCAGTCCAAATCGCAGAGCTTTTGATTAAGTGACACGCAATATCCGCCTCACAATCGAATACGACGGCACTAGGTTCTGTGGCTGGCAGGCTCAGCGCAAGCGTAAGAGGAAGACAGTGCAGGAAGAGATTGAAAAGGCTGGAAAAAGGCTTTTTGGAAAAAAGATTAGCTTAATAGGCTCTGGCCGCACAGATTCTGGTGTGCACGCACAAGCCCAGATAGCAAATTTCAAGGTTGATTCAAACCTACCTCTACGCAATATCAAAAAAGGCTTAAATAGCCATCTCCCTAAAGACATTGCGATCCTTTCAGCTGAAGAAGTAAAGTCAAATTTCCACGCTAGATTCAATGCAAAAGAAAAACTTTATAGGTACACGATTATCAATAGGAAAGTCCGCTCGCCTTTATTGAATAGGCATGCAGCATTAGTTTTTTATGATCTGGATCTAAAAGCAATGCGAAAAGGGGCCAGCTATCTAATCGGGAAAAAGGACTTTAAGTCATTTCAGGCGAGCAACAAGAAAGAAAAAGATTCTGTAAGAAAAATTACAAGCCTTAACATCACAGGCAAATCGCCTTTAATAGAAATATATATCCAGGCAAACGGGTTTCTCTATAACATGGTTCGTAACATTGTCGGTACATTGATAGATGTGGGCAGAGGCAGGACAAAACCAGAGGCAGTAAAAGAGATTTTGAAAAAGAAACACCGTGCATCAGCAGGCCAAACAGCGCCTGCAAAAGGCCTGTGCCTAGTTAAAGTGATCTACTAATGGGCTACAAAATCGCTTTAGAAAAATCTTGGGAAGTGCTTCAGGAATCCGGAAAGAAAAGTGTAAGATTCCTGAATGACGAGTACGAAGTGGATTTTTCTAAAAAATCAGTCCTTTCACTGTCGTGCAATGTTGAGGCAAAAGAATATTATAAGATTTTAATCCTTCATTATCTTGCGAATGAACATAAGGTTTTAAATATAGATAATGACAAATGGATCTCATTTAAGGAATTAGAAGGTGGCAAGGAGTATTTTTCAGCATTTCGTAAAAGGGCCATAGAGCTGATCCTTAGGAAATACAGTGATAGCTCTAAGGACATATGTATCCAGGTATTTCCTAAGATAAAGGTCCAGGTTAAGGTCTGGGCAAAGGACGAGGAGTTCGACGCAGATTGCAATATGTTGTTCAATGAAAGCATCAAGGCTATTCTCCCAACAGAAGATGTAGCTGTTTTAGGAGGTATCATAGCCTCTTCGCTATGAGAATAAGTATTGCCTTTATATTGATAGCTAGTTTTATATTTAGTTTGGCATGGGCTGAAGACATGGATTATATCGAAGCGAGAAAAAACATGGTGGAGCAACAGATAAGGAATAGAGGCGTACATGACCAGAAGGTCCTGGATGTCATGCTCAAGGTAAAAAGGCACCTTTTTGTGCCTATGGAGTCGAGGAGGTCTGCGTATAATGATCATCCTTTGCCTATTGGGCACAATCAGACTATTTCCCAGCCATATATTGTTGCGCTAATGACAGCGCTTGCAGATTTAAAGGAAACTGACAAGGTCTTGGAGATAGGCACTGGCTCTGGGTATCAGGCAGCAGTATTGGCAGAGCTTGCAAAAGAGGTCTATACTATTGAGATTATAGCTGAGCTTGCTGAAAGGGCAGAGAGCCTATTAAATGAGCTGGGCTATACTAATATAAAGGTACGGCATGGAGACGGATATAAGGGTTGGCCGGAACACGCGCCTTTTGATGCAATCATTGTTACAGCAGCGCCGCCTGAGATTCCACAGGAGTTAATCAATGAACTTGCAGAAGGCGGCAGGATGGTCCTTCCTGTAGGAGTGCATGACAATCAGGTCTTGAAGTTGCTTATCAAGAAACATGGCGAGATAGTAGAAAAGAATGTGATTCCTGTCAAATTTGTACCTATGGTTAAGGAGTGAAGATGCTTAAAAATATTATTTATATAATCATTGCAGTAGTTTTTGTATTAGGATATATTCGCTATTTTGAATATAAGTCTCTTTATTTTCCCATGAAAGAAATAGAGATTACACCGAGCGATGTTGGACTTAGCTATGAGGATGTGTATTTCCAGGCAGAGGACGGAGTTAAGATCAATGCGTGGTTTGTACCAGCTAAAGATTCAAGGTTTACCCTACTATTTTCGCACGGTAATGGTGGAAATATAAGCCATAGGGTAGAAAAGATAGTAATGTTGAATCAACTGGGATTAGACGTCTTTATCTTTGACTATCGAGGATATGGTAGGAGCAGTGGCAGGTCGTCAGAAAAAGGATTTTATGAAGACATGGATGCAGCATATGATTATTTGGTGACAAAAAAGAACATCCAGTCAGAGCACATAATACCTTATGGCGAGTCCTTAGGCGGCCCAGTAGCACTTGAACTTAGCCGAAAGAAAAAGGTAAGGGCTGTGATCACAGAATCTACTTTTACCTCTACCATGGACATGGCAAGAGCACTTTACCCAATATTCCCAAGCTTTCTCATGTCAGAAAAATTCGACGCATTCTCTAAGATCAAGAATGTAAAAGTACCCAAGCTAATAATCCACAGCAAAAACGACGACATCGTGCCATTCAACCTATCTCTAAAACTCTTTAATGCTGCACCAGATCCCAAAACCCACCTCATCCTAATCGGCAGCCACAACAGCGCCTACGTAGATTCAAAAGAAACATATCTATCAGGAATTCGTGGGTTTTTGAGAGACATAAAAAATCTTTGATAGTCGCATTTTCTATGTTATAATAAAAATTAGCTAGGACAGGCAAAAGCTATTTTTTTGTTTGTAATACATCTGATCTTAAAAAAGCATTATGAAAGGAGATATAAAATGAAAATTGTTAGCTTTATTATCCTTATAATGTTTCTCTTTACCAATATCGCGTATCCGTCAAATCTAAGAGTTTCAATAGATCCAGAATCTCAGAGAGCTGAAAAACTTGCCCGTGAGGCAGCTTACTTGGAAATAGCAGAATGGATTGATGATAATTCTGGGTATAAAACTGATACTAAAAGGCCTAAGTCCAAAGTAGAAAGAATTATCAAAGAGCTAAGAAATGGCAGGGTAATTTTTAAAATTTCTGACACTGGCATTGCAGGGAATGTAAGCGGCAAAGGTTATGATATAATAAATTTTAGAAGAGGCGTTAGATTGGTTTTTGATGAAATGCTCATTGACGATGGACATGTTGACTATACTTTAAAATCAGTCAAAACAAAAAAGATACCAGAAGAAATTCTAAAATTAGTTTCAGAAACATTGGGTTTAAATATTTATCCATCAAGCATCAAATTTGATTACAAGCTCGAGACATATCATTTGTCAGGCAATGATACCAGTGAGCTCTTTATTGATACAAGCTGGATAACTTCCAGGAAGCAACTCTGGAACCTCAAGCCTGATGAAATGACAGAAGAGGACATAGGGAAATGTCTGCGGTCGCTTGGGAGAGATGTACCTGATACGCGGTTTGGGCTTAAAAAAGCAATCAAAAAGAAACTTATACGACTAGTAAGGGAACGAGGATTAGAGGTAAGTGAAACAATAAACAAAAAAGCATTAGAATTAATAGATATTGATGAGGATAATTTTAAAGATGGATTCGGTTCTTTAGTAGCTTATGATTATATTAAAAATAGGGATATGATAAAAAGAGAGACAGACATAAAAGAAGATTCAGCGATATTTTATTATGTTCTTGATATTATAATTAATTTAGACAATGAGCATTGGTCTGAAAATCTTGGAAATTATAATAAGAGAGATTTAGAGGTGATCATTCTTAATTTAGCTAAAACGATAAAGAACTTTGCTGAACTGAAAAAAGAAACTACTCTTGCAAGATTAAAAGAATATTATGATTATATTATCGACAAGTTCAAAGAGGCTAATGACGAAAATCTTCCTGACCACGCAGAGATATATACTGCAGCTATATGGAATGAGGCAATAGAATACGCTGTAAGGATAGCTACTTATAAATATCTTGGAACAGCAGTTGAATATATAAAACTATATGGTAATTTCGTTACTACTGTTATTCCTGGAATATTTCAAGAGGTAGCGGGTGTCCTCAAAGTCGATACAGAACCTGTTATTACAGTCTCACCTCTTATTGAGTCTGCCCGCGTTAAATTAGAAGACTCAAAAGACCTACGAAACAAGGTATAATTACTTCACATTTCCTCCTTGCCCATCTTATCTTAGAGTAGTATCATATAATCATGAAATCCCGTGTATACTACGAGGTGGATCCGCATAATAGGCTTGTGGTTAAAAGCCTGCCAAAGAAGTCGAATGTAAAGAAGTTTCGTAAGGTTGTTGAAGGACGTTTTAAGACAGATGAAAAAAACAGACTCTATTACGAAGTCTTTAAATCTTCTAAAAGCAATATTCCTCAAAAGATAAAATTCTCTGGTAAATATTCTTTGGATAAGAGGCATAATCTTATTTATACGCTGGATAAGTGGGGTAATCAGTATGCAGGCAATCGTCTTAGGCTAAAGACCGTCATAATGGATGCGAATAGCAATAGAATAGTTTTTATAGTAAATTCTAAAAAATCAATTTACACAATGAAACTTCAGGGTGCGTGGCATGCAGATAAGAATAACCGCCTTGCATTCGGCATAGATAAACAGGGTGATGAACTGACATTGTCTAATGCATGGAAGGTAAATAAACACAATGAAATAATATATAGATATGGCAAAGACCCAAGGGAGATTTCTTTAAAAGGCAGCTGGGATATAAAAAATAAACATAGACTCAGCTATCTAATAGATAAAAGACGTGATTCAGGCCTTGATTTTAGGGCCTCTTTCGGCCAGATAGTACCAAAGAAAAAGAGGACTTATCTCAAGTTTGATGTTATTATAGATGTATCAAAAAGAAAAAAAATAAAAAGAAAAATTACCTTTTGCGGCACGTGCAGGCTTACTAAAAATAGAAAGATCTTATTAGAACTATCTCCTGGCAAAGAAAAGAAGCTTAGCCTGAAATTAACAAAGCGTACGGCCTATATCGAGTCTTTTATTAAAGGTAAGGAAAGATATTTAGGCGGAGGCATTGCTTTTAGATGGTAGAGTATAGTTTAAGCAAAAATTTTGATAACTCAGTAGAGCAATTTCAGGATAAGACTGCTATTTTATCCGGTTCAACGTCACTGACTTATGCAGAGCTCAGCGAAAAAGTAAAAAAAGTCGCATATTGCATATCCTCATTAGGCATTGAAAAAGGTGATAGGGTTGCAATAATCCTTGATAATGGACCAGAGTTTGCGACTGTGTTTTTTGCATTGGCTTATATAGGCGCAGTAGCAGTTCCACTTGATCAAAGGATGACAGAGAAAGATGTAGCAAACATCATGTCTGATTCAGGCGCAAAGATCCTTCTTACGATTGATAAAATAAAAGAACTGGACCCGCCACAAGGATTTACAAAGGCTACAGTAGAGCCAGAGGACTTGATGGTGTTGCTCTACACCTCTGGCACCACAGACCTTCCAAAAGGCGTAATGCTCACGCACAAGAATCTGTGCTCGAATTTTAATTCCTTAAAGAAAATGAAGATCTTTTCGCCAAGGGATACAATATTATCAATTCTCCCGCTGTACCATTCCTATTCTCTAATGACTACGCTTATCGCGCCTATTTTTTCAGGTTCAAAAGTCGTGTATGTGCCTGGCGACTGGCCAGAAAAATTAGCTGACTATATAAGGGAAGCTGGGACAACAATATTTATAGGCGTGCCGCAGATATATCACATGATGCATTCGCGTATCATGAAAAAGCTCAGCAGCATAGAAGGCCTTAAAGGCCTATTTGTAAAATCAGTAATAGCGCTTGGCCTTACAAAAATACTTTTACCCAAAGTCAAAAATGCCTTTGGCAAAGGGCTTCGCTTTTTTATAAGCGGTGGCGCAAAGCTAGATGCCGCAGTGGCAAGGGATTTTTTTAAGCTTGGCTTTAAGATATTAGAAGGCTATGGCCTTACAGAGACATCTCCTGTTGCAAGTATAAATCCAGTGAAAAGGCCGAAGATAGGATCGATCGGCACACCTGTGCCTGATGTAAGGATGAGAATTTTAAATCCAGATTCCAGCGGCGTAGGCGAGATCGTGATCCAGGGCCAAAATGTCATGAAAGGCTACTATAAGAATGAGGAAAAGACAAAAGAGGTGCTCAAGAATAACTGGTTCTATTCAGGCGACCTGGGATACAAGGGTAAAGGCGGATATTTTTATATTACAGGCAGGTCTAAAGAGGTAATAGTTCTTAGCTCAGGCAAGAACATATATCCTGAGGAGATTGAAAAGCATTATTCTAATACGCCTTACATAAGAGAGATGTGTGTCATGGGTGTATTAAAGGGAAAAGGCAATAGTAAACTTGAGTATCTGCACGCAATTGTTGTGCCAGACCTTGAGTTTTTTAAACAGCGCGGGGAGATGAATGTGCAGCGGGTGCTAAAAGCCACATTTGATAATCTTTCAAAGGATATACCAGGCTACAGGCACATCATGGGATTTACTGTGACAAAAGAGGCCTTGGCGCGCACTGTGCTTGGCAAGCTCAAGCGATATGAGATCGAAAAAAAGTTTCTCCCTGTTATTTTAGAAGAAAAAGAGGAGGAAAAAGTTGTGAGTCCAGAAGATCGGGCCTTACTTCAATCTGATGCAGCAAAAAGGCTCATAGCGTGCATAAAGAATGCGCTTGAGATAAAAGGAGATGTGCATCTTAATGACAGCATTGAGCTTGACCTAGGAGTAGATTCACTTACTAGGGTAGAACTTGTTTTAGCTGTTGAGAGGTGTTTTAACATAGAAATATCAGATGAGATGATAGCAACTGGGATTTTTACGGTTAAGGATATTCTTGCGAAAGTAGAGGAGTTACTAAACTCACGGGCCACGGGCCACGGGTCACGGGCCACGAACGAAGCAAAAGCCATACATTGGCCGGGGATTTTGAAGCAGGAGTTGTCTGGTGAGTTTCGGAAAAAGATATCGTTGGAATTGAGCTGGGTCGATTATGTATTTACTTTTATAATAAAAGGATTAGTGAGTCTGTTTTTCAGGATTTTTTATAGGCTCAGGGTAGAGGGCGCAGAAAAGATACCTAAGAAAGGGCCTTATATTTTATGCGTGAATCATACAAGCTTCCTGGACGGGTTTATAGTGCTATCTGGCATGCCATTTAGGATAGAGTTAGAGCTATTCTTTATTGGATTCAGGAGATATTTTATAGTACCTATTATAAGGAATCTTGTAAGGCGCTCAAGAATTATTCCTGTAGATGCAACACAGATCATAGAGGCAATGCAAGGCTCTGCGTATATTCTGAAGCACAATAAGGCACTTTGCATATTCCCTGAGGGAGAACGCTCTATTGATGGCGAGGTAAAGGAATTTAAAAAAGGCATTGGCATAATAGCAAAGGAGCTAAATGCGCCACTTGTACCTGTCTACATCAAGGGTGCTTTTGAGGCTTGGCCAAGGACAGAGAAATTCCCTAAGCTACACCCGATTAGCATAAAATTCGGCAGCCCTGTTACACCTAATGAATTAGCAAAGAAAGGCGCCACAAAAGACGAACACGAAGCAATCGCCGCAGGTATAAGAAAGGAGATCCTATGTCTAAAGTAATAGTTAAAAAGCCCACTAAGGAAGAGCTGCAGAAGTTAGGCGTGGACAAATGGCCTACATGGACGAGCGAGGTAAAGAAATTTGACTGGGAATATAGCGACAATGAGACATTCTACGTGCATGAAGGCAAGGTAAAAGTGACCACGGCCGACGGCCAAGAAGTCGAATTTGGCAAAGGCGACCTCGTAACATTCCCCAAAGGCGTAAAATGCACCTGGGACGTCCAGCAACCCATCCGCAAAGTCTATAACTTCGGATAACTTTACATTTTAGGTCTTGCTTTAAATGTAAAGTTAAGGTGGGATTTTACAATTTATAATATGTATTGTGCTTGACAATACTACTTATAAGTAGTATACTTATAGTGGGAGGAAAAGTCTGGATGAAGAAGAAAATTTCCTATATTAAAAGCGAACAAAAGAGGATAGCAAAAATGGTGACAGAAAGGTTCAAAGATTATTATTTAACTGGTGGAACTGCTCTGTGTCTTTATTTTGATCATAGATATTCCGAGGATTTGGATTTTTTTACCCAGAGGTATAAAAAGGAAGACCCTGGCCGGATAATGGATTTTATTTCAAAAGAAACAGGTTTTGATTTCAAGTTGGAGGTTGAACAGGATGATCCTAAGTTGATACCTATGAAGGTGTATTTTTTGGGACTGAGGCATGAATGTGTTTTGAAAATAGATTTTGTCCAGGATTTCATGGATAATATCAAGAAAGTGAAAGAAGGTTTGCATTCTGTAGAAGATATTTACCTCAGGAAGCTATCTGCAGTTATTGGGGCAGGAAAGAAGGAAAGCATTATAGGCAGGGCCATGTCTACAGGCCGACAGACTGCCAAGGATCTCTTTGATATTTATTATCTGTCTGAAAATCATAAAAGGGTATCGGATTTTTTCTTGGAGTATTTTTCTATTGATAGGATTGAGAATCTTATTGGTTGGTATAGGGCTTTTAACAGAATGGAGTTGAAGTTGGAGTTGCTGGATTTGGTTCTGGGGGTTGATACGGCTAAGGTCTTGAAACATTTAGACGACGAGATTCTAAAGAATCTGCCTGATAAATTGAGATAGGAAGGTGGTAACAATGGTTAAAGTAAATTGGTTATGGGATACTATGTTGGACGAGAAAGAAGTAAGGAAGATCCTAAGAGACATAGGCCATCCAAAATTTAATATTTATGCTGAGAGGCTTCTTTCAAGGGTGTCTGATCCTAAAATAGTGTTTAACATTATTAATGAGGCAGACTTTTGTAAAAAATGGCAAAGCATAAAGAAAAGGATTCAAAAGGACCAATGGCTTAAAAATAGAGTTTTGTTTTGGCAGACCATATATGAGCGCTCTTGTGAGAGATTAAGAGAGAAAGGGGTTAGGATAAGGGAGCCTCAAGACGTAGAGATCTCTCTAGAGCGAATGAAGGTTGCCCATGAGATAAAAGCTATCCGCATAAAGTTAGGGTATACTCAGAAGGAGCTAGCTAAGAAACTAAAGGTGATTCAACAGTATATTTCCAAGATTGAAAATGGTCACGAGAATGTTTCTGTGGGTACATTGAAGCGCATCGCAGATGTTTTTGGCAAGGTAGTGGAGATTAATTTTATTGACGCATAGCTAGTAATCTGGTAAAATATACTATAATAGTGAAACCAAGGCCATGGGAGTGTGGCCGTATTGTGTCTGGATTATGATGGGAATTAGAAAAGTTTATTATATAGCACTAATATTTACGCTGTTAGCGGCACCAGATGCAGTCTGCCTAGACTCTCTGAGGCCATACATGCAGCTTGAGAAGCCAAAAAATAGGCCCAATAGACGGCAAGCGATTTTAAGAAAGAATAAGAAGAAGCTTGGGTATCTGCAGAATCTAAGAAAAGCGGCGAATGAGAGCGAGACAGCAGTCAGAAAAGTAATGAGGGAGAATGGGAGGGAGAAGACATGGAATCTGATCGAGACATTAAAGCAGAATCCAAGCGATGATTTGCAGGATATAATTGAATTTGATGGGTTGTTTTATCTTGAGATTTGTACCGTATTTGACCTCCATGAAATGACAAAAGTAGGTAGAAAGATAATAGATAAGAATAGGAAAATATCGATGCATTCTTATAAAGATGATACACCGCAAGAGGGCTTAGTCAGAAGAATAGCGCATTTAGCAATATTAAAAGAATTAAATCCTTCAGAGAAAGAAAAAAATATTTTAGAAAAATATATCTGGCTGCCAGGCGAGGAAATAGAGATAGGTCTTGACAAATACGATAGATGGAACACGATTAAGGAATATGATAAGGGAGTCGTATATAAATACCTTGATGTCTCCTATCGTTTCTTATCTCAGCGTAATATGTTGTTCTCGGAGGTTATCAGCCTTGATCCTATTAGTGCCTTTGGTCGTGGGTATGAGCATTTATTTAATGGAGGAATGCTTATGAATACGATAAGAAGATATATTGAAGAGAAGAATTTAGTGCCAGCTTCGGAATGGTTTAATGTAGGCAGGATCAGACACCATATAGTTAACAGCAATATCATAGAGGCTATGAAACTGTTTAGGTTTTTAGTTGAGGAATATGAACACAAGGCCAGCCCTGCTATCCGCCAGACGCTTCGGTGGATGCATAAAAATGGTCTGCCTGACCTTGGCCAGATAGTGAAGGCGCTGGGTATGGATGGGATTTGCGTGGAGGAGATAGAGAGCGCTTTTCAAGTTTTGTCAGATTGTTATATAAAAGAAATAAAATCCCTTATTCTTAAAAAGGAGCAAGATGATTTTGGAGAATTATTGGTGCATATTTATGGAGACAATGCCGAAGCTGCAATTAGAAGTACAAAGGTAGATATAAAAGAGTTTAAAGATAAACAATTGACAATTAGTAAGTTAATCGATAGTTTAGGAACATTAAAATTCATAATAGCAGTTACTAAAAAGCGGACAGAATTGCTTCTTAAGAAACAAGGAAAAAGTGAAGGAGTTAGTAAGGAACTTGTACACAGGATTGAAAAACTCATTAAATTTATGAGCGTTCTAGATAAGCAGTTATATGAAACAAAGGCCTATTTCAAAATGCGTGCAAGGATGGAACAAAGCGTGAGGGAGGCTTTGGACTCTAATGGGGCTGCGAAGGTGGCGATTTGAGATTGCTTCGTCGGCCTTCAGCCTCCTCGCAATGACAGGCTGGTTAACTTTACATTTAAAGCAAGACCTTAAATGTAAAGTTATTTTCGCTTGACAGGGACTGGTTTTGTGGTATAATTCAAAGTTCTAAATAAAGGTGGATTATGGATACGATTATGTTAAATAAGAAGGATGTTGTTAGAAAGTGGTATGTTATTGACGCTAATGGTAAGATTCTGGGTAGATTAGCTGTTGAGATAGCGCTTATTTTGAGTGGCAAGCGCAAGAATAGCTATACGCCTCATGTGGATAATGGTGACTTTGTGGTTGTATTGAATGCAGGCAAGGTAGCTGTTACAGGCGCTAAGCTTGAGAATAAGACATACAAGCGTTACTCAGGATATCCGAGCGGCCTAAAAATAAAGAATTTAGAAACAGTTTTAAGGACAAAGCCTACTGAGGCATTGCATCATGCAGTAAAAGGTATGTTACCTAAGAATAAGCTGGGCTCAAGAATGATCACGAGGCTCAAGCTTTACGCAGGTTCAGAGCATCCGCATAAGGCTCAGAACCTTGAAAAGATCGACACAAAAGGATAAATCATGGTAGAGCAAAACATAATCTGGGCAACTGGGAGGCGCAAGGGAGCTATTGCACGTGTACGTCTTATGCCGGGAAATGGCGAGATACAGGTCAATAAAAAGTCTCTCGATGAATATTTTGAAAGACCTACATCAAGGTTGGTTGTAAGGCAGCCCCTGAAATCCACTAACCTGTTTGAGAAGTTTAATGTGATTGCAAAGGTCAATGGTGGTGGAAAGTCAGGTCAGGCTGGAGCTTTAAGGCATGGCATAGCAAGGGCCTTGGCTAAAACAGGCGATGATACAAAGGTCTTATTAAGGAGAAAGGGTTATTTGACCAGGGATCCCCGGGCAAAGGAACGCAAGAAGTACGGACAAAAAGGCGCCCGAAAGAGATTCCAGTGGACAAAGCGATAAAGATATAAAACTATAATTTTCCATAAACGCCTATCTTGCTTTTTCCGACGAGGAAATCAATTGACAAGATAGGCGTTTTTATTTTATAATCGTCTATAACACAGACGGAGGACAAAATGATTAAAGCAGGAATAATGGGAGCGAGTGGTTATGCTGGCGAAGAGCTCTTAAGGATTTTATTAGATCATCCTGAAGTCAAGATAACAGCAGTTGCTGCTAAGATAGATACTATACCAATATATAAGCTATATCCATGGCTAAAGGCTGCGCTTGACCTGGAGTGTGGAGATATGAGCGCGGACGAAGTCGCTAAAAAATGCGATGTAGTTTTCTTAGCGCTTCCGCACAAGGTCTCTATGCAGTTCGCGCCGATATTTTTGAAAAAAGGCAAGAAGGTCATAGACTTGAGTGCTGATTTTAGATTAAGGGATGTGGATGTATACGAGAAATGGTATGTTAAGCACGAATGTCCTTACTATGTTAAGAAGGCTGTTTATGGCCTGTGTGAATTTTATAGAGATAAAGTTAAAAAGGCAGACTTGATCGCAAACCCAGGATGTTATCCAACAAGCATCATCTTTGGCTGCGCACCTCTTTTAAAGAAAAAAATAGTGGATGTAGATTCCATTGTGTGTAATTCAGTTTCAGGTGTGAGTGGCGCAGGCAGGGTCCCGAGCCAGGCGCTCATGTTCACGGAATTACAAAATAGTTTCAGAGCGTACAAGCCAAATGCTCACAGGCACATGCCTGAGATAGATCAGGAGCTGAGCGTTGTCAGTGGCGCCAAGATAGCAGTGAATTTCGTGCCGCATCTTGTGCCAATGGAAAGAGGCATACTCTCTACGATTTATCTGAGGCTAAAAAAGAATATAACTACAAAAGAGGCTGTGAAGTTGTATAAGGATTTCTATAAAGGTGAGTATTTTATAAGGGTCATGGACGAGGGAGTATTGCCTGATACAAAGAATGTGGCAAGATTAAATTTCTGTGACATAGGAATACAGGCGTTCCCTGAGAAAAATACAATCGTAGTCACAACTGCTATTGATAATCTCGTAAAGGGCGCAAGCGGACAGGCAGTACAGAACATGAATATCATGTATGGGTTCGAGGAGAAGATGGGTTTATGAAGTCTATAACAGCGCCGCAAGGATTTTTGGCAAGCGCGATAAGCTGCGGGATAAAAAGAAGCAAGAGAGATGATCTGGCTTTGCTTTATTCTGAGGTGCCATGTCTTTGCGCAGGTACATTTACTACCAATAAAATGAAGTCCGGTTCTGTTATCCTGACCGAGGACAGGATAAAAAGCGGGATCAGTCAAGCAATTATAGTGAATAGCGGCAATGCAAACTGCTGTGTTGGAAAAAAGGAATTAAAAGACGCTGAAGACATGACTGGCGCGGCTGCAAAAAACCTGGATTTAAATCCAGAGCATGTTTTGATCGCATCAACTGGTATTATAGGCAGGCCTTTGCCCATAAAAAAGATCAAGCCCAAGATAGGCGCTTTGGCAAAAGGGCTAAAGAGTTCAGGTGGCCCAAAGTTTGCTAAGGCGATCATGACTACGGATACTGTGCCAAAAGAGATCGTAACAGAGATAAAGATAGGCCCGGCAAAGATAAAGATAGCTGGCGCAGCAAAAGGCGCTGGCATGATCTGTCCTGATATGGCGACCATGCTCGCGTTTTTTACAACAGACGCGGCGATCGAGAAAAGCGCATTGAAGTTGGCGTTTAAAGAAGCTGTGGCTGATTCATTTAACAGAATCACAATTGATGGCGACATGTCCACGAATGATAGCGCTATAATATTTGCAAATGGCCTAGCAGGCAATAAGACCATAAAGAAAAATAGCGCCAGCTATACAAAATTCCTTAATGCATTAAAGGATGCTGCAAGGGATCTTGCAAAAAAGATGATACTTGATGGCGAGGGCGCTACGAAATTCGTAGAAATAATCGTTAAAGGCGCAAACACACAAAAAGACGCAGATATTGTTGCTAGACACATTGCAGATTCAAACCTCATTAAGACAATGATCGCAGGCGGCGATCCAAACTGGGGAAGAGTAGCTGCGAGCACAGGCTCAGCAGGCATAAAACTTAATAAAGACAAGGTCGATATATACATTGGAAATAAATTAGCAATGAAAAACGGCGCAGCTACAAATACGTCTCTAGGCGCACTTAAAGCCAAAGAGGTAAAAACAACAGTCGATCTAAAATCTGGAAAAGCATGCAGCAAGATCTGGACGTGTGACCTAACAGAGGAATACGTAAGGATCAACGCGGAGTATGAGGCATGATGGAAGAAGCGATTAGAAAATCAGCAGTTTTAATAGAAGCGTTGCCTTATATGAAGGCGTACGCTAGTAAGATATTTGTTATAAAGTACGGCGGCAGCGCGCTCATAGATCCTGAGATAAAAAGGCGCGTGCTTCAGGATATTGTCTTTATGAGCTATGTTGGGATCAGGCCTATTCTTGTGCATGGCGGCGGACCTTTTATAAACGAGGAACTAAAAAAGGTAGGCGGGAAAATAGAATTTAAAGACGGCCTCAGGGTCACGCCGAAAGAGACCATGGAAGTGGTCGATAGAGTCTTGACCGGGGTCAATCACAGCATCGCAGATGATATTAAAAAGATAGGCGGCAGGGCTGTGAGTTTAAATAAAGTTGTAAGGGCCAAGCCGCATAAAGAGGCTAAGAAATTAGGTTTCGCAGGAGAGGTAGACACTATAAAGTCTGACGTGATCAGAAAAGCAGTAAGGCCAAGATCAGTGCCTGTAATATCGTCAGTGGGTTTTGGAGCTGATAATAAATCGTATAATATAAATGCGGATGATGTGAGCTCAGAGATAGCTGTTGCTGTTAAGGCAGTGAAGCTGGTATTATTGACAGATGTCAAAGGTATTATGAAGAAAAAGGAAGATGAGAAGACACTGATCTCTGCTTTGACTATGGAAGAGACAGAAAGACTTATAGATGAAAATGTTATCCAGGGCGGCATGATACCAAAGGTCAAGGCATGCACGAACGCCCTGACAGGCGGTGTGTCAAAGACTCACATAATCGATGGCAGGCTCCCGCATAGTTTGCTGCTGGAGATCTTTACAGACAAAGGAATCGGAACGGAGATAGT
>CAZWYD010000012.1:18882-21638 GCA_964637815.1 uncultured Planctomycetia bacterium | reverse complement strand
ATAGGGTTACTTAACTTTACACTTTTCTGTGTGTCACAAAAGTGTAAAGTTAAGGCTTGACTTGGATAGGATATAGTGATATACTCTAAATAGATAGGGCACAAGGTATGTGCCTGAGATAGGACACGAAGAGGCGTTCGAAAGAACGTCTTTTTTATTTGTGTAACCCAAAGAAGGGCGTTTTATGTCACTGAGATGACATAGGGCGCCCTTTTCTTTTTTATTGGTGGTGATAGAGTATGGATTTTAGGATATTGCTGGAACAAATAACACCCTCGCTTAAATATCTTGCGCGTAAACACCTGCTACGTGGTTTTTACAGTGAGGAAGACCTTTATCAGGAGATGTGCCTTTATCTGTGGCAGCATTATGCAAACGGCCTCCCGATCGGTATAAATAAGGCCTATGTAATTAAGGGATGCGAGTTTCATATACAGAATTTTTTAAGAAAAGGCAGGCCAAAGGTAATACTTTCAAGTCTTGATAAGCTTATATCTCCAGGAGGCCAGACATTGGGCGATATACTTGAAGATAAAAAGGCGGATTTTAGGCAAGAGGTGGGAAGCAGGCTTACAGTTGACGAAATAAAGAACATAGGTCTGACTGACAGAGAAAAATCAGTGCTTTCTTATTTGCTCAAGGGACATACAGTACGTGAGATAGGTAAGACGCTTGGTGTTTCGCATGTCAGTGTTTTAAAGCACAAAAAGAACATAATAAAAAAATGGCACAGGAAGGGTTACCAAGAATAGCTTATTTTTACTTATTGGAGTGAGAAGCTAATACACATTGTTGTGTTAATACAAAGGCGTTCGTGAAAAGCGAGCGCCTTTTTTATTGAAAGGAGGAGGGAATGAAAAAGTTATTGGCATCAGCGGGTATTTGTTTTACAAGTTTGGCATTAGTGACTGGTTTTACAGTAGTTGCAGCAGCGGAAGGATCTGTAAAAACACTGCTTGAGGACACGGAGATTGAGGTAAGTGCAGATATTGCTGTAGTCTCCAAATATATGTGGAGAGGGATTAAATTAGATGATGATGCAGTGATGCAATCAGGCATTTACATCAGTGGTTATGGGGTGGACCTAAGCGTATGGGGAAGCACTGATATTGATTCAGATGACGGCGTGACTTCAGAAGAGGTTGATTATTCAGGTGGTTATACCTATACCTTTAATAATATACCTCTATCGCTATCAGGAGGCTTTATCTACTATGATTTCCCAGCAGGTGATGCAAAAAGCAAAGAGTATTACGTTGGATGTAGCGTAGATACAGTATTATCGCCAGGGGTAACCTGGTACCATGATTTTTCCGACGAAGATTCAGGCGGAGGAAGTGGCGATTATGTGGTATTGGAATTGGGACACAGTGTTCCTTTAGGAGAGCTTCCTATGACGCTGGATCTAAGTGGTCATGTAGGTTACAACGATGAGCTTTTTATTAATGGCCAGGGTGGAGACGTTGGTCTGGGAGCAGGATTAACAATTCAATTAAGCGAGAAATGTTCTATTACGCCGAGTGCAAATTATTCTATGCCATACGGTGATTTAGAAGATCCAGACGATGGTAATTATGACGATGAATGGTATGGTGGCGCAACCTTGGCATTCAGCTTTTAAGGAGGGAGGGGCAAGATGGAGGCTTTAAATGAGATTCGGGTAGGGTTGGATACAATGTGGGTACTGATTGCAGCGTTTTTGGTGTTTTTTATGCAGGCAGGATTTGGAATGGTAGAGGCAGGGTTTATCAGGGCCAAAAATACCTGCAATATTTTAACTAAAAACTTTTTGGACTTCTGTATGGCATCCCTTGGGTTTTTTATCTTTGGCTATGCAATAATGTTTGGTCAGGGCAATGGCTTTATGGGACTCAAAGGCTGGTTTTTGAATGGCGCAGAAAGCGGTGCAGACATACCTTTATATGCATTCTGGCTTTTTCAAGCAGCTTTCTGCGGTGCTGCAGCAACAATCGTTGCAGGAGGAATGGCAGAGAGAATGAAATTCCAGGCATATCTTATATATTCGTTTATCATCTCAGCTTTGATCTATCCGATTGTAGGACACTGGATATGGGGCGGAGGCTGGCTTGCGAATTTGGGTTTTGCAGATTTTGCTGGCTCAACTGTGGTGCATCTTGTTGGAGGAAGCGCAGCTTTAATAGGCACGATTATGTTAAGGCCAAGGGCAGGGAAGTATAATCCTGACGGATCTACAAATGTCATTGCAGGGCATTCTATTCCCTTAGCATCACTTGGCGTATTTATTCTTTGGTTTGGATGGTTTGGTTTTAATCCAGGGTCTACCTTGGGTGTTGGGAATGGAGATCTAATAGCAAGAGTTGCCATAAATACTAATTTAGCAGCAGCCCTTGGCGGTATCTTTGCAATGATAACTGTATGGCGGATGTTTGGAAAACCTGATTTATCTATGGCAATGAATGGTGCGCTGGCAGGCCTTGTTGCAATAACTGCGCCATGCGCATTTGTAGAGCCATGGGCAGCTATTATAATAGGTGCAGTTGCAGGGGTTATTGTTGTATTAGGAGTTGTGATATTAGACAAGTTAAGAATAGATGACCCTGTTGGAGCTGTCCCTGTACATGGATTAAATGGGATCTGGGGGACTCTGGCAATAGGATTATTTGGCAAAGCCAGTTTAGGTTTAGCTAATAATGGATTGTTCTATGGGGGCGGATTAGTGCAGCTGGGTATCCAGGCATTGGGCGTTGTAGCTGCTACAACATTTATCTTAATCA
>CAZWYD010000012.1:0-18782 GCA_964637815.1 uncultured Planctomycetia bacterium | reverse complement strand
CAGCTGGGTATCCAGGCATTGGGCGTTGTAGCTGCTACAACATTTATCTTAATCACAATGGGCGCCTTATTTAAATTAATCGACAAATGCATAGGATTAAGGGTTTCCAGGGAAGAAGAGTTTAAAGGTCTTGATATAGGAGAGCACGGAATGGAATCGTATTCAGGGTTTCAGATATTTACGACACAATAGGAGGTGCACCATGAAACTAGTAATAGCAATGATACAGCCACATAAATTGCCTGATGTAAAAAAGGCATTGTACGACGCTGAGGTTTACAAGATGACAGTCAGTAACATACTTGGCGCTGGCCAGCAAAGAGGATTCACTGAAACATACAGAGGTGTTATACACGAAGTGAATCTATTAAAGAAAATCCAGCTGGAGATTGCCGTAAATGAAGATTTTGTTGAACCGACTATCAAGGCAATTATAAAAGGCGCCAAAACTGGCACAATAGGTGATGGGAAGATTCTTGTCCTAGATCTACCCGAGTGCATCAGGATACGAACAGGAGAAAGGGGTGGTAAGGCAATAGGCTGAGACTGTTATGAGGATACATTACTTGCAACATGCGCCTTTTGAAGGCATAGCAAATATTGACAGATGGGCCAAGGACAAGGGCCATCCTATCACAGGAACAGCTCTTTATAAAGAGCATGTCTTACCAACACCTGATGAGTTTGACTTTTTAGTTGTGATGGGCGGGCCTATGGCTGCGCATGATGAAAAAAAATATCCTTGGCTTTTGGAAGAAAAAAGGTTGATAGAAAAGGCCATTAAAACAAACAAGATAGTTCTTGGTATATGTCTTGGTGCTCAGTTGATCGCTGATGTGTTGGGCGCTAAGGTCTATAAGAACAAATACAAGGAAATCGGCTGGTACCCTGTAAAGTTGACTAAAGACGCAAAAAGCTCCAAGGTGTTTTCGAGACTTAAAGATAACTTTATTGCATTTCATTGGCATAGCGATACCTTTGATATTCCTTCTGGCGCAAAGAGGACAGCTGAAACAGAGGCATGCAAGAATCAGGCGTTTGAATATAAAGAAAAGGTTTTTGGCCTTCAATTTCATCTCGAGTCAACACATGAAAGTATAAGACTATTGACTGAAAACTGCGCCTACGAATTAACAAAAGATAAGTATATCCAGACAAAAAAGGAACTACTATCAAACCATGCCTCTTTGAAAAATATAGAGAAAAGCATGACAATGTTCTTAGATCTATTGAGGGGGTTACCAAGATGAGCTCATTTTTACTTATATAAGGTAGAGATGCTGGTATTGTAACCAGCGTAGCACAAAGTTTGTGCAGGCGGCATATTAAAACAGGGAAAAAGGAGGAGTAAAATGGCAAGGAAGACAAAGCAGGATATCTTGAAGATAGTAAAGGAGAATGACGTAAAATTCATACGCCTGTGGTTTACTGATATGTTAGGCCAGGTAAAGAGTTTTGCTATTACAGACAAGGAATTGAACAACGCTCTTGAGAATGGTATGGGATTTGACGGTTCTTCTATAACGGGTTATCAGGATATAGAAGAATCTGATATGATTGCAATGCCTGATCCAGATACCTTTGTAGTGCTTCCATGGAGACCATCTGAAAAGGCTGTTGCAAGGATGATATGTGATATCTTAACTCCTGACAGGAAGCCTTATGAAGGGGATCCACGTTATGTATTAAAGAAAGCACTGAAACGTGCAAAGAAGATGGGATTCGATCACTACTATTTAGGGCCTGAACTGGAGTATTTCTATTTTAAGACAGATGAAGCTACAGAAACTCTTGATAAAGGGGGATATTTTGACCTCACTAGTCTTGACGTTGCAAGCGACCTTAGGAGAGAAACTGTATTCGCCCTTGAGAAAATGGGTATAGATATTGAATATTCTCACCATGAAGTAGCCCCATCTCAGCATGAAGTTGATATGAAATACAAGGATGCGCTGGAGATGGCAGATAATGTAATAACCTACAGGGTGGTTGTAAAAGAGATCGCGAGTAAATTCGGCGTGTATGCTACATTTATGCCAAAGCCTATCTTTGGCCAGAACGGATCAGGCATGCACACGCACCAGTCCTTATTTAAAGGAAATAAAAACGCGTTCTTTGATGCAAAGGCAAAAGACTATCTTTCAGATACTGCCCGCAAGTACATAGCAGGCCTTTTAAAGCACTCAAAAGAGATATGCTCTATCTTTGCGCAGACCACAAATTCGTATAAAAGGTTAGTGCCTGGGTACGAGGCGCCTGTATACATAGCATGGAGCCGTAGGAACCGCAGTGCACTAGTCAGGGTACCACTTTATCACCCTGGCCAGGAAAAGGCTACCAGATGTGAATTCAGGGCATGTGATCCAGCATGCAATCCATACCTTACATTCGCAGCCATGCTTCAAGCAGGATTAGATGGCATAGAACAAGGATATAAGATACCTAAGCCCATGGAGCAGAATCTCTATCACCTGAGTGATGCTGAAAGAAAAGATAAAGGCATTGAAACGCTACCTGATAGTCTTGGCCATGCAATTGCCATGACTGAGAAGAGCGAGCTTGTAAAAAAGACATTGGGCGAACATATCTTTTCAAGATTTATAGAGATAAAGAAAAAAGAGTGGGATGATTATAGGATTCAGGTCCCGCAGTACGAACTTGATAAATATCTTTCTGTTGTATAATGGGATACACTGATTGTTCGAAAAAACCAGGGTTTTATCATACTGTTATAGAGGCGACAGAAAGGCCTCTTATTGAGGAAACCCTGGAACGGACTTTTGGTAATCAAATTAAAGCTGCAGAATTATTAGGCATCAATCGTAATACCTTAAGAAGCAAGATAAGGAAGCTAGGCATTGAAATCAATAGGTGGAAGCATTGATATTCTGGAGATTTTTTTAGGGGTGAGTGACTAATGTTTGGGCAATTTCCTGAAAAACAAGGACTTTATGACCCCAGGTTTGAGAAGGATTCCTGCGGGGTGGGCTTTGTCTGTAATATTAAGGGAGAAAAATCTAACTCTATCCTTAGGCAGGGTATAGAAGTATTGCATCGTTTGTCACATCGTGGCGCAGTGGGCGCAGATCCTAAAACAGGAGACGGCGCAGGGATCTTGATCCAGATGCCGCATGAATTTTTTATTAAGGCTGCCAGAGAGTGCAAAATTGAGTTACCTCAATTGGGTTCATATGGCACTGGGCTGATATTTTTGCCTCAGGACGATAAAGAGAGAGAATTCTGCAAGGAGGCATTCCAGAGAGTTATCAAAGAACATGGCCAGATTTTTTTAGGATGGCGGGATGTTCCCATCAATGATGCTGATTTAGGAAGGACTGCTAAGGATGCCGAACCTGTTTTTACGCAGATTTTTATTGGCAGGTCTGGAGTCGAGGGATTGGATTTCGAAAGAAGACTTTATGTCATAAGAAAGCAAATCGAGCATATTATCCATGATTCTAGTTTAAGGGGAAAGAACTCATTTTATATTACCAATATCTCCAGTCGCACCTTTTCTTACAAGGGGTTACTTATGCCCAGTCAGCTGGAGAATTTTTTTCTTGATCTCAAGGATGAAGGCATAAAGAGTGCTTTATGTTTAGTGCATTCGCGTTATAGCACCAATACCTTTCCTACGTGGGACTTGGCACAGCCTTTTAGATTTTTAGCCCATAATGGAGAGATCAATACTTTACGCGGTAATATAAATTGGGTAAGCGCAAGAGAGAGATTGCTGGCAAGCGAATTATTCGGCACAGATATTGAGAAGCTTAAACCAGTTATTGTCGAGGGAGGGAGCGATTCAGCAGCAATAGATAATTTCTTTGAGCTTTTAGTGCTTTCAGGTAGATCTCTCGAGCATGCCATGATGATGCTCATCCCTGAAGCATGGGAACACAATAGGTCAATGAAAAAAGAACTAAAAGATTTTTACAAATATCATGCCTGTTTCATGGAGCCGTGGGATGGCCCTGCTGCAATAGCATTTACAGACGGGGAAAATATAGGAGCGATTCTTGACAGGAATGGTTTGCGGCCAGCTCGTTACATTATAACCAAAAATGATTTTGTGGTAATGGCATCTGAAGTGGGAGTCCTTGATATAGACCCTGCAGATATCAAGGTCTCTGGCAGACTTGAACCGGGCAAGATCTTTTTTGTTGATACTGAAAAAGGCTCTATAGTACATGATTCTCAGGTAAAAGAAAGGGTCGCTAGTTGTTCTTCCTACGGCAAATGGAATGCCGAAAATATAGTTGACCTTGACAGCCTTATCAGTAGCGGGGGTAACAATCAAAAATCAGAAGATCTAATTTCTAATCTCAAGGCCTTTGGTTGCTCGCGGGAAGATCTTAAGATGATCATAAAGCCAATGGCAGAAGACGGCAAAGAACCTGTGGGCTCTATGGGCAACGATACCCCTTATGCCTTTTTGTCGAAAAAACCACAGATTTTATATAGTTATTTCAGGCAGCTCTTTGCACAGGTGACTAATCCAGCTATAGATTCTATCAGAGAGAAACTTGTGATGAGCCTCGAAAGTTTTATAGGACCTGAAAAGAATGTCCTGGAAGAGAGCCCTGAACATAGCCATAAACTCAGGGTAAAAAATCCTATATTGACAAATGCAGAGCTTGAAAAAATACGCGACATCAGTATAAACAGTTTTAAGACAAAGACGATCTACACCTTTTTTGATGCGCAAAGCGGCAGAGAGGGTTTTGTGCGCTCGCTTGAGAGGATCTGTTTTGAGGCAGAATATGCCATTGAAAAAGGCTACTCCTTTATAATCCTGAGCGACCGCGGGGCTAACAAAGATAATATCGCGCTCCCCGCACTTTTAGCTACAAGCGCTGTTCACCAGCATCTTGTAAGAAAGAACATACGCTCGCAGGTCGCGATAATAGTTGAAAGTGCAGAGCCAAGAGAAGTGCATCATTTTGCCTTACTTTTCGGTTATGGCGCAGGATGCATAAACCCATATCTCGCGTATGAGACAATAGAGTATCTTATAAAAGAAAAAGAGGTCCATTTGGACCTTAAAAAAGCACTTGAAAATTACAACAAGGCGTTGCGAGACGGCATATTGAAGATACTATCGAAGATGGGGATATCTACTCTTAGAAGTTACCGTGGTGCGCAGATTTTCGAAGCATTGGGTTTAGGC
This sequence comes from uncultured Planctomycetia bacterium, assembly GCA_964637815.1. GTDB lineage: Bacteria > Omnitrophota > Gorgyraeia > Gorgyraeales > Gorgyraeaceae > Gorgyraea. The sequence continues at coordinate 13,615 of CAZWYD010000012.1, read as the reverse complement.
GACGGACTTATAGAGAGATTCTTTACAGGTACTGTGTCGCGAATAGGAGGAGTTGGCCTGGAGGGAATAGCAGATGAAACTATAAAAAGACACAGAGCTAGTTATCCAGCAAGGGATATAGAGACGCCTTATTTAACAAGCGGTGGAGTCTACCAATGGAAAAAGGATGGAGAGTTTCATCTCTGGAATCCTGAGACTATAGCTGGCTTGCAAGATGCTACCCGAGACAATGACTATGATAAATATAAAGAATTTGCGAAACTTATAAATGATCAGTCAGTTCACCCCACGACCTTAAGAAGCCTTTTTGAGTTTAAGAAAAAAGAACCGATTCCTATTGATGAGGTTGAGAACGCCGAAAATATTATGAAACGCTTTGCAACAGGTGCCATGAGCTTTGGTTCGATTTCATCTCCTGCGCATGAGACGATTGCTATTGCCATGAATAGGATTGGCGGTAAGTCTAATACAGGAGAGGGCGGAGAAGATCCTAATCGATTCGTAACTCTACCTAACGGAGATTCTAGGCGCAGCGCCATAAAACAGGTGGCCTCTGGGAGGTTCGGGGTTACCATAAACTATCTTGTAAATGCAGACGAGATACAGATAAAGATAGCGCAGGGAGCAAAGCCAGGCGAGGGAGGCCAATTGCCAGGCCACAAAGTAAGTGAGGTAATCGCAAGGACTCGATATACAACTCCTGGGGTTACTCTGATATCGCCACCGCCTCATCATGATATATATTCTATTGAGGATCTTGCACAACTGATATTTGATTTGAAAAATGCCAATCCTCGCGCGCGCATAAGTGTAAAACTGGTATCAGAGATAGGCGTCGGGACTGTTGCAGCAGGTGTTGCAAAAGGCCATGCTGATATGATTCTTATCTCAGGCGGAGATGGAGGCACAGGCGCCTCTCCCAGGAGTTCAATAAGGTATGCCGGGCTTCCATGGGAGCTAGGCCTTTCTGAGACACACCAGACACTTGTACTTAATGGTCTACGTTCCAGAGTCCGCATACAGACTGATGGACAGATGCGCACAGGACGCGACGTTGCAATAGCAGCTTTATTAGGAGCTGAGGAGTTTGGTTTCTGTACAGCCGTGCTTGTTGTAATGGGCTGTGTTATGTTAAGGCATTGCCATCTAAATAACTGTTCAGTCGGCGTGGCCACACAAGATAGTATTTTACAGAAGAAATTTAGGGGCAGGCCTGAATATATAGTTAATTATTTTCGTTTTATAACTCAAGAACTTCGCGAGATAATGGCGGAGCTCGGTATAAAAACTATTGACGAGATGATAGGAAGGGTAGATTTTCTTAGTGTCAAAAAAGAAATCGTTCCTTTAAAAGCAAAGGGGCTGGATTATTCTAAGATTCTCTATAGACCAGATCTCCCCGAGGATATCGAACGACATTATAGCTTTAGACAGGAAAGAAAACTTGATTCTGTCCTCGATAAAACTCTTATAAATATGTGTAAGGAATCCCTGGAAGAGAACAGGTCAGTTAGCATTGCATCAGAGATCAATAATACAAATAGGGCCACAGGCGCTATGTTAAGCGGAGAGGTCTTAAGGAGATGCGGGGACGGTGTGCTTTTGGAAGATACTATCAATTGCAAGTTCACAGGTATTGCTGGTCAAAGTTTTGGCGCATGGCTTACAAAAGGCATTACGTTTGAACTAGAAGGCATGACTAACGACTACGCAGGAAAAGGTATCTCAGGCGGAAAGATTATAATATATCCTGATAAAAGGGCGAGTTACGCTCCTGATAAAAATATAATAATAGGCAATACCACTTTCTATGGTGCCATATCAGGCGAGGCCTATATTAGGGGAGTAGCAGGAGAAAGATTCTGCATAAGGAATTCTGGGCTTTATGCTGTTGTAGAGGGCGTTGGCGATCATGGCTGTGAATATATGACGGGCGGAAGGGTGATTGTCCTGGGAAAGACAGGAAGGAATTTTGCAGCTGGCATGTCAGGAGGCATAGCATATGTATATGATGAAGACAAAAACTTCAAAGAGAATTGTAACATGGACATGGTTGAACTAGAAGGGATCAAAGAAGAAGATAAGGATACAATATATCACTTGCTCCATAATCATTTCAAATATACAAAAAGTGATAAAGCAAGAAAGATTATGGATAACATGTATGAGGGACTGAAAAAGTTCGTCAAGGTCATACCCATAGAATACAAACGCATACTGGAAGGCATAAAGATAGAACGAAAACTAGATTTAGTAGAGGAATCTGATGGGTGATCTAAGAGGGTTTTTAAAAATCGCAAGGCAAAACGGAAGACAAAGAAATGTCTGCGAGCGCATCGAGGATTTTAAAGCAGTCTCTCGATTGCACAGTGAGCAGGAGTCGCAGGAACAGGCCTCTCGCTGCATGGACTGTGCAACGCCTTTTTGTCATTGGGGCTGTCCCATAGGAAATTATATTCCAGAGTGGAATGATTATATGTTTCATGGTAACTGGAAACAAGCCCTTACATTACTGGAGGCTACAAATAACCTGCCAGAGATAACAGGCAGAGTCTGCCCGGCATTATGTGAATATGCATGTGTATTAGGTTTAAATAATGATGCTGTGGCTATTCGTGAAAATGAACTTGCAGTTATAGAATTTGGTTTTAAGAATGGCCTGATTAAACCAAGGCCGATAAAAAAAAGGACAGGTAAAAGAATAGCTGTTATAGGTTCAGGCCCTGCAGGATTATCATGTGCTTCCCAGCTTAATAGAGCTGGTCACAGCGTAACTATATTTGAGCGAGATGATAAACCAGGCGGTATACTGCGTTATGGCATTCCGGATTTTAAGCTCGAAAAGCATCTTATAGACAGGCGTATTGATATATGGAAAAAAGAAGGCATTGTTTTTAAAGCAGGTGTAGATGTGGGAATAGATTATCCAGCTAAGAGGCTTTTGGCTGAGTTTGATGCAGTGTGCTTAGCAGGTGGTGCCCGCGTTCCACGAGACCTCAAAATACCAGGTAGAGACTTAAGAGGTATATATTTTGCAATGGATTATCTTACGCAGTCCAATAAAAGGGTTTCAGGAGAAAAAATACCAAAGAATAAACTTATTGACGCAAAGGGTAAAAATGTAGTAGTAATAGGCGGTGGCGATACAGGATCAGACTGCGTGGGTACTGCTTGCAGGCAGGGCGCTAAGAGTGTTACGCAGATAGAGGTCTTGCCTAAGCCAACCTTGGAACGTACCAAGGACATGCCATGGCCTAGCTACCCACTCCTTTTAAAGACCTCGAGTTCGCATGAAGAAGGATGCGATCGCTGCTGGTCAGTAAAGACTAAAGAATTTATTGGAAAACTTGGCAAGATCAGAAAACTTTCATGTATAAAAGACGGAAAGAATATTGAGATAGAGACAGACCTTGTAATTCTTGCTATAGGTTTTGTACACCCGGAGAAAAAAGGATTACTTAGCGACCTTAATGTGGATCTTGATAAAAGGGGCAATGTAAAGACAGATAAGGATTACATAGCGTCAGTTAAAGGCGTATTTTGCGCAGGCGATATGAGACGCGGTCAGTCACTGGTAGTGTGGGCTATTTCAGAGGGTCGTAGCTCTGCTTGTAATATTGATAGATATCTAATGGGTGGAGTATGATAAGCACAGGCATAAAAGGTTTAGATGATATTATTACTGGCTTAAGGGCAGGCGACAATGTAGTCTGGCAGATAGATGATATAAAGGATTACATTGATCTTGTAACACCTTTTGTGCATCAGGCCCTAAAGGATAACAAGAACGTTGTATACATAAGATTTGCTTCACACAAAGAGCTTCTCAAGCCCTCAAAAGAAATCAAGCGATATGAACTTAATGCCCATGCTGGATTCGAGTCTTTTACCACAAAGGTAAATAATATTATTACAGATTCTGGCGAAGGCGCATATTATGTGTTTGATTGTCTTTCAGAGCTTCTTTCTGCATGGGCAAGCGATCTTATGATAGGAAACTTTTTCATGGTTACATGCCCTTATCTCTATGAGCTTAAGACACTCACCTATTTCTCAATATTGCGCAACAACCATTCTTTTAAGTCTATAGCCAAGATACGCGAGACAACACAGCTCTTGATGGATGTATACCATTGCGAAGGCAGTACCTATATACACCCTCTTAAAGTATGGAATAGGTATTCGTCGACCATGTTTCTTCCTCATCAAAGGAAGGACGAAGTCTGCACCCCCATTACAGACAGTGTTAATGCTGTAAATATGCTCTCGCATATTCGCGAGAAAGGGGCTGAAGGTGCAAAGAGAAATCTTGATTACTGGGATCGTTTATTTCTCGAGGCAGAGGAGCTGGTAAAAAGCAAGACGTCGAAAGAGAAGATAAAAGAGACAGTAAAGAAGCTATGCAGCATAATGGTAACAAAACACAAAAAGGTCCTGACTCTAGCGATACGCAATTTTTCACTCGAAGAGCTTATAGATATCAAATCCAGATTGACAGGAACAGGTTTTATAGGAGGGAAAACCTCAGGCATGCTTTTGGCAAGAAAGATCTTGTCCCAAAATAAATCCTTTGATTGGCAAAAGCTCTCGGAGCCGCACGATTCATTCTATATAGGCTCGGATATATTTTATTCATACATAGTAGAGAACAGGTTGTGGAAATTACGAATGCAGCAAAAGACAGAAAAGGGGTATTTTAAGATAGCAAAGATTTTAAAAGAAAAAATAGTTTATGGGGTGTTTTCTGAGGAGATCATGGAACAATTTCAGCAGATTATAGAATATTTTGGGTCATCTCCTATTATAATACGCTCAAGCTCTCTTCTGGAGGATGGATTTGGAAACGCGTTTGCCGGGAAATACGAAAGTATATTTTTAGCAAACCAGGGTACGCCTGAGCAGAGATATATCCAGTTTGCTGAAGCTGTAAAGAAGATTTATGCTAGCACCATGAGCGAAGATGCCCTTGCGTATAGAAAACAAAGGGGATTAGATAAGCTAGATGAACAGATGGCGCTCCTGGTCCAGCGCGTTTCAGGCGCCCATCACAAGCATTATTTCTTTCCTGATCTTGCAGGAGTCGGCGTATCGCATAATACATATGTATGGAATGAGAAGATGGATCCAAAGGCAGGGATGCTGAGACTAGTATTCGGACTTGGTACAAGGGCAGTAAACCGCGTTGAAGGTGATTACCCGAGGATGGTTCCACTCGATGATCCTTTGAGAAGGCCATATGCAGAAAAGGATGATTTAAGAAAATTTTCACAGCACGAGGTTGATGTTATAAATACAAAAGATAATATTTCTCAAACCATTCCTTTTGGGAATCTTATAAGCGAAGAATCGTATATGGACATAGGCCGCGTAGCAGTAAAGGATTATGAAGCCATGCGCATGATGAGTCAGAGGGGGAAGAAAGACAAAGAATACTGGATATTAACACTTGATAAGGTGTTTAGCGACAATAAACTGGCAGATTCGTTCAAGCAGATATTAAAGTCGCTTGAAGAAAGCTACTCCTATCCTGTTGAGATAGAATTTACAGTAAATTTTACAAAGGATAATATATTTAAAATCAATCTACTTCAATGTAGACCCTTGCAGACATGGGGGATAGGCCGTAAGGTAGAGATACCGGATAATATAAACAAAAAAGATATGCTTTTTGAGTCACATGGATATTTTCTGGGTGGCAACGTCTCGCAGCATATCAAAAGGATTGTATACGTTGATCCAGAAAAGTATAATGAACTGGTGCTTTCAGACAAGTATGAAATCGCCCGCATAGTGGGAAATTTAAATAGAGACATAAGGGATAGAGAAAGTCTACCGGTCCTTCTTATGGGGCCTGGAAGATGGGGTACCACAACTCCATCCTTAGGCGTGCCAGTCAAATTCGCAGAGATAAATAATATAGCGGTACTTGCGGAGATCGCCTTTTCAGCTGGAAATCTTATGCCTGAGCTATCCTTTGGCACACATTTTTTCCAAGACCTAGTGGAGACAAACATATTCTACATAGCCCTCTTTCCTGAAAAGGAAGAAGCTACACTTAATAAAGAATGGTTCAGAAAAGAGAAAGATTTATTTACAGAGCTCATACCAGAATCTGGTAAGTATAAAGATGTCATCAGCGTCTATGATGTAGTAAATCAAGATTTAAAGATCGCCTCAGATGTTGTGTCTCAGAAGGTTATATGTTTTTCAAGCGAGAAGAAAGTATCAAGATGAATGCGAAGATAGTTCTTGAAGATGGCAGGATTTTTAAAGGAATCTCTTTTGGGGCATTTGGCGAAAGGTACGGAGAAGTAGTCTTTAACACCAGCATGTCTGGTTATCAGGAAATACTTACAGACCCTTCCTATAAAGGTCAGATCGTTATAATGACCTATCCCTTGATAGGGAATTATGGCATAAATCCAGAGGATCTTGAATCGAGGAATATATTTCTTGAAGGGTTTGTAGTGAAAGAATGTAGCCGCATAAGAAGCAACTGGCGTTCTACAAAGACCCTGGACGAGTATCTCAAAGAAAATAACATTGTTGGGATAGAAGGCATAGATACGCGAGCGCTTACAAAACATATACGTTTACAGGGTGCGATGAAGGCAGTGCTCTCCACGGAGGACTTGGACGATAAGAGTTTGGTTAAGAAAGCTAAATCTTCTAGGGGCTTATTGGGCGTAGATTTGGTTAAAGATGTTAGTTGCGGAGAACAGTATGATTTTGGGACAAGGGACAAGAGACAAGGGACAAGGCGCAGGATAGCTGTACTTGACTGCGGTGTTAAATACAATATCTTAAGAAAGCTCGCTGAAAAGAACTGTAAGGTCATTGTTTATCCAGCTAAGACTAGCGCTGATGAAATCCTCAAAGAAAACCCCGACGGAGCTCTTCTCTCTAATGGCCCAGGTGATCCAGAAGGCGTACCATATGTAGTTAAGACAGTAAAAAAACTTCTAGGAAAACTCCCAATATTTGGTATCTGTCTTGGTCACCAGATATTAGGTCTGGCCCTTGGCGGAAGGACATATAAGCTTAAGTTTGGTCATCATGGAGCTAATCATCCTGTAAAAGATTTAAAGACAGGAAAGATCTCGATCACCTCGCAGAATCATGGATTTTGTGTGGATATAGATTCGCTTAATAAAGATGATATTGAAATAACACATATGAATCTCAATGACAAGACCCTTGAGGGCATGCGCCATAAGAAATTACCTGTATCTTCAGTGCAGTTTCATCCAGAGCACGCACCAGGCCCTTGCGACGCCGAGTATCTGTTTAATGATTTTATTAAAATGTTAAAGCAGAAGGAGATTTAATATGCCGAAATATATCTTTATAACAGGTGGAGTTGTTTCAAGTCTGGGAAAAGGCATTACTTCTGCCTCTGTGGGGAGGCTCTTAGAATCAAAAGGCTTTAAGATTACCATCCAGAAGTGTGATCCCTATATAAATGTTGACCCTGGCACTATGAATCCCTTTCAACATGGCGAGGTGTATGTAACCGATGATGGGACTGAAACAGATCTTGACCTGGGCCACTACGAACGCTTTACAAGCGCTGCCATTGGCAAGGAAAATAATATAACCACGGGAAAGATATATCATTCTGTTATATCCAAGGAACGCCGCGGCGACTATTTAGGCGCAACAGTCCAGGTCGTGCCACACATAACAAACGAGATCATATCCCACATAAAAAAGGTTTCATCTGGCAAGGATGTTGATGTTGTGATATGCGAAATAGGCGGTACGGTCGGAGATATCGAAAGTCTCCCGTTCCTAGAGGCAATAAGGCAGTTTAAGCAACATGCAGGAAGAGGCAACGTGATAAATATTCATTTAACGCTTGTGCCATACATAAAAGCAGCACAGGAGGTAAAGACAAAACCTACCCAGCATAGCGTCGGTAAATTGCGGGAGATCGGTATCCAGCCAGAGATATTAATCTGTCGCACTGAAAAAGCCCTTACTAAAAAGGTAAAGCAAAAGATAGCGCTTTTTTGCAATGTTGACGAGGATGCTGTAATGGACGCGCCTGATGTAAAAGATATTTACGAGGTACCGCTTTTATTCCAGAAGCAGGGATTGGGAAAAACCATATGCCGGCTGCTTGAACTGAGATATAAAGAAGGTGAACTGAGTTCTTGGCGCGACAGGGTAGTAAAAAAGGCCTTACAGCCGAAAAAGAAGGTCTCAATAGCAGTGGTAGGTAAATATATTGAACTGAACGATGCGTATAAATCTATTTATGAGGCGCTTAAACACGCAGGCGTTGCAAATGATGCGAGAATGGATATTAAAAAGGTAGATTCTGAGCAGATAGAAGAAAAGACAGCTGATAGATTTTTAAAAGGTGTTGATGGTATTTTGGTCCCAGGGGGCTTTGGGACGCGCGGCATAGAAGGAAAGGTCAAGACAATAAAATACGCAAGGGAAAATAACATCCCGTTTTTTGGAATCTGTCTTGGTATGCAGTGCGCTGTTATAGAATTCGCAAGAAATGTCTGCGGTCTAAAAAAGGCGAATTCTACGGAGTTTGATAAATCTACCCCGTCACCAGTCATAAGTCTTCTTGAGGAACAAAAACGTGTAAAAGATATGGGTGCTACTATGAGGCTTGGAGCGTATCCATGCAAATTAAAAAAAGGCAGCCGAGCCTATGAGGCATACGGTAAGGAAAAGATCTCAGAAAGACACAGGCACAGATACGAATTTGATCCGCATTACAAAAGGACTATGGAAAAAGGATGTCTTGTTGTCTCAGGCACATCCCCGGATTTAAGATTAGTGGAGATAGTGGAGATAGGGGGCCATCCTTGGTTTGTTGCGTGCCAGTTTCATCCAGAGTTTAAGTCAAAGCCAGACAATTGCCATCCATTATTCAGAGATTTTGTCCGCGCAGCCTTGTGTTGTAAAGAGAAAAAATAAAATGCCAAAACGTACAGATATCAAGAAAATTTTAATAATTGGTTCAGGCCCTATTGTAATAGGCCAGGCGTGTGAGTTTGATTATTCAGGCACCCAGGCCTGCAAGGCCTTGAAAGAAGAAGGCTTTGAGGTCGTCTTAATCAATTCAAATCCTGCCACCATAATGACTGACCCTGAGACAGCACCCTCTACATATATCGAACCCATTACACCTGAAGTTTTGGAAAAGATTATTATAAAGGAAAGGCCAGATGCAGTTTTGCCGACTCTGGGCGGGCAGACAGGGTTAAATACTGCCATGAAGGCAAAAGAGATGGGCATGCTGGATAAATATGGCGTTGAAATGATAGGCGCAGATTATGATACTATAAAAAAGGCAGAGGATAGGGAACACTTTAAAAAGGCAATGCTCAAGATAGGTCTTGATTTACCAAAGAGCGAGCTGGCTTACAATATGAATGAGGCTAAAGGTGCCTTAAAGAAGATAGGCCTTCCTGTAATTATAAGGCCCAGCTTTACTCTTGGTGGAACAGGCGGAGGAATTGCAACAACAAAAGAAGAATTTGAACAGATTGTATTACTCGGCCTTAAGAGCAGCATGATAAGCGAGATATTGATTGAAGAGTCAATCGTGGGCTGGAAAGAATATGAATTAGAGGTAATGAGAGACAAAAAAGACAATGTTGTTATAGTCTGTTCTATTGAAAATTTTGATCCAATGGGTATACACACAGGCGACTCAATCACTGTTGCGCCACAGCAAACCCTTACAGACAGGGAATATCAGAAAATGAGAAATGCGTCAATTGCAATAATAAGAGAGATTGGCGTTGAAACAGGTGGCTCCAATATCCAGTTTGCAGTTGATCCTAAAGACGGCAGGATGGTTGTAATTGAGATGAACCCAAGGGTTTCAAGGAGTTCAGCACTTGCAAGTAAGGCAACAGGTTTTCCTATTGCAAAATTTGCAGCAAAGCTTGCAGTAGGCTATACGCTTGATGAAATACAGAATGATATTACTAGAGTTACGCCTGCTTCATTTGAGCCAACCATAGATTACTGCGTAGTAAAGGTCCCGCGTTTCACATTCGAGAAATTCCCAGAGGCAAAAGATGTTTTAGGTATCTCCATGAAATCAGTTGGCGAGACAATGGCCATAGGAAGGACCTTTAAAGAGGCCTTACAAAAGGCATTAAGGGGCCTAGAGATTGGCCATGTAGGACTCGATAACAAATTAAATTATAAAGATGTGTCTGATGAAAAAATAGAGCTAAGATTGAGAGAACCAAATGCATCCAGGATATTTTATATAAAATACGCCCTGCAAAAAGGCTATAGCATTGAAAGGATCTCCTGCCTCACAGGAATCGACCCATGGTTTATACATAATATAAAGGAGATAGTGGATCTAGAAAGATCCTTGTCCCTTGTCCCTTGTCCCTTGTCCCTTGAATTGCTGCTTAATTTGAAACAATATGGTTTCAGCGACGCCCAGATTGCCCAGCTCACAAACTCTGATGAACTTTCGATAAGGGAAGACAGGAAGAAGCAAGGCATTGTCGCAACCTTTAAGCTCGTTGATACATGCGCAGCTGAATTTGAGGCATATACACCTTATTATTATTCTACCTATGAAGAAGAGTGCGAGGCAAGAGTGTCCAAGAAAAAGAAAATCATGATACTTGGCGGCGGTCCGAATAGGATTGGCCAGGGTATAGAATTTGACTATTGCTGCTGTCATGCATCCTTTGCCTTAAAAGAACTTGGCTATGAGACAATAATGGTAAATTCGAATCCTGAAACAGTTTCAACTGACTATGACACATCTGATAAATTATATTTTGAACCTCTCACTTTTGAAGATGTAATGAATATTATTGATAAGGAAAAACCAGACGGAGTGATTGTGCAGTTTGGTGGGCAGACCCCACTTAACTTAGCTCATAGATTAGAAAAAGCTGGCGCGCCAATTATAGGAACCAGTGTAAGATCCATTGATAAGGCAGAAAATAGGGATAAGTTCGCTCGTGTTCTTAAGAAATTAAATATCGCACAGCCTGCGAATGGCTCGACTTCATCAAAAAAGGCTACACTGAGCATTGCAAAAAAGATCGGCTACCCAGTTCTAGTAAGGCCATCATATGTCCTCGGTGGAAGGGCAATGAAGATTGTGTATAATGAAGCGGAATTAAAGAAATTCATAGAAAATGTTGAAGACATCTCAAAGGAAAAGCCGATTCTAATTGATAAATTTTTAGAGGATGCAGTAGAAGTAGATGTAGATGCTGTATCAGACGGAAAACTTACAGTAATAGGCGGGATCATGGAGCACATAGAAGAGGCAGGTGTACATTCAGGAGATTCAGCATGCGTTCTGCCGCCATATACCTTAAGTGATGATATAGTTGATACAATAAAAAAATCTACGCTCGCCCTTTCAAAAGAATTAAAGGTAAAAGGCCTTATGAACATACAGTTTGCTGTAAAAGAAGATAAGGTGTATGTATTAGAGGTAAATCCCAGGGCATCAAGGACAGTGCCTTTTGTGAGTAAATCTACTGGCATACCACTTGCAAAGATTGCAGCAAAAGTCATGGCAGGCAAATCTCTGAAAGAGCTTGGCTTTACAGAACAAAAAGAGGTAACTCATATTTCTGTAAAAGAATCAGTCATGCCTTTTACGAGATTTTCAGGCGTTGACATACTTTTGGGCCCTGAGATGAAGTCCACAGGTGAAGTCATGGGCATAGACTCATCTTTTGGCAATGCATTTTATAAAGCACAGCTTGCCGCAGGTCAAAATCTTCCATTAAAAGGAAAGGTTTTTATCAGTGTTAAAAACGACGATAAACGCAACATTGTCTTTATCGCAAAGAAGCTTTTTGACTTGGGCTTTGAGATTATTGCGACAAAAGGCACTCACAAGGCATTCACGTCTAATAACATTGAGGCAACTTTAGTAGGCAAGATTTCAGATGGAGACAATAATATATTGGACCTTATAAGGAAGAATGAATTAAAATTGATTATTAACACCCCTTCTGGAAGAAAAGGTCAGTCAGACATGAGACCCATACGCAACCTTGCAGTAATGCACGGTGTAGCCTGCATCACTACCATGCAAGGCGCGCAAGCAGCTGTGAACGGGATCGAGTCCATGATAAAGAAGGGCCTTGAGGTAAAGTCGATACAGAAATTTTTGAGGTGAGAACGTGTGTGGCATATTTGGAATCTCCAATAATAAGGAAGCAGCTAGGCTAGCGTATCTAGGACTATATGCCTTGCAGCATCGGGGCGAGGAGTCTGCTGGTATAGTTGCGCGATGCGGGAAAAAGGTGAATCAGTTCAAAGGTATGGGCCTTGTAGGAGATGTATTTACTGAGCGCGATATAAAGTCCTTAAAAGGCGACATGGCTGTAGGCCATGTGCGTTACTCTACCACAGGTTCAAGTAACCCAAAGAATATCCAGCCGTTTATTGCGAGCCACAAAAAAGGACATATCGCAATTGCTCATAACGGAAACCTGACAAATACATACCAGCTGCGAAATGAACTGGAATGCAAAGGCTCTATATTTCATACCACTATGGATTCTGAGATAATCGCACATCTCCTGGCGCGCTCAGAAAAGGAAAGGGTGGAGGAGAATATTGCAGCGTCTCTTTCAGAGTTAGAGGGTGCGTATGCATTGGTATTGATGCTGGATAATCTTTTAATAGGCGCTAGAGATCCTTATGGCTGGAGGCCATTGTGCATAGGTAAGCTTAATAGTTCATATGTGCTGGCAAGCGAGACATGCGCATTGGATCTGATCCAGGCAAAATACGTGAGAGATGTTGAGCCAGGCGAGGTTGTGATTATTGATAAGGATGAGTTGAGATCAATTAGGATAACACAAGGTTCATTTTTTCCTACTGCAAAAAGGGCATGCTGCATTTTTGAGTATATTTATTTTGCGCGTCCTGATAGTAATATCTTTGACCACAATGTCTACGAGGCCCGCAAGAAATTAGGCATAGAGCTTGCGCGGGAGTGTCCTGCAAAGGGTTGCGATATGGTGATGCCTATACCTGACTCTGGGAATTATGCTGCTATTGGTTTTTCTGAAGAAAGCGGCATTCCATATGAAGTGGGCATGATTCGCAATCATTATGTGGGCCGTACCTTTATACAGCCGTCGCAGTTTATAAGGGATTTTAGGGTCAAGGTTAAGCTTAATCCAATCAGGGAGGTTCTTAAGGGAAAGAGTGTTGCTATTATAGAGGATTCTATAGTAAGGGGCACGACAAGCCGCATAAGGGTTAAGACTATACGCGAGGCAGGTGCAAAGAAGATTCATATGTGCGTAAGCTGTCCGCCTTTACGTTTCCCATGTTTTTACGGCATAGATTTCCCAACCAAGAAGGAGCTCATTGCCTCTAAGCGCGAGATCAAATGGATCAAGAATTTCATTGGCGTGGACTCACTCGAATACCTGAGCCTGGAAGGCATGCTAAAAGCAATGCCCCTCCCCAAAAACCACTTCTGCACAGCCTGCTTCACAGGCAACTACCCCACCAAACTCCCGAAAAAATTAGGCAAAGGTATACTGGAGTAACACAACCTGTCACCCCCCCCATGTCATTCCCGCGAAAGCGGGAATCCACGCCCCTGTCATTGCGAGCCCTGAGCTTG
>CAZWYD010000011.1:7932-24463 GCA_964637815.1 uncultured Planctomycetia bacterium | reverse complement strand
AAATTTTCGCAATATGAGTTACAATCCACCAGCAAGACCTTAAATGTAAAGTTATCTTGACAGAGGGGCGTAGATATTGTATAATATAGCCAATAATAGTAACCTTTAAATCAGCCCTGAGAGGCTGGAAAGGGAAGAAAAAAGTGGACATTATTCTAGAGAAATTTAATTATGAACCTTCTTGCTATATATAGCGGGAAGGTATTTTTTTTGGAGGCTTGGTTGGCAAGGAAAAATGTTCTGACAAAAGAAGAGATAGATCGCGCGGTTACAAGGATGAGTCATGAGATATTAGAGAAGAATAAAGGCTCAGAAGATCTTGTGATCATTGGTGTTAGGACAAGAGGGTACGCGCTTGCGGAAAGGATCGCTCAGGCGATCAATCGCATAGATAGTGTTAGTTTGCCTGTAGGGGCGCTCGATATAACGCTTTACAGGGATGATCTAAGTATGGTATCCGAACAGCCGATAATGCATAAAACAGAGATAGATTTTGATATAGAGGGAAAGACCGTGATCCTGGTCGACGATGTTTTATATACGGGCAGGACCATCAGGTGTGCCCTGGACGCACTTGTAGATTTTGGAAGGCCAAAGACTATTCAGCTGGCGATTCTTGTGGACAGGGGACACAGAGAACTTCCCATAAGGGCTGATTATGTAGGCAAGAATCTGCCGACATCGCAAAATGAACTGGTACAGTTAAACTTAGAAGAAATAGACAAGGAAGACAGCGTTTTTATAGAAGAGGCTGAGGCATGAGTAGACAGGCTAAGAAAAAATCAAACTGGGTCCACAAAGATTTTCTAGGTCTGGAATATCTTTCAAAAGAGGACGTAGAGCTGCTTTTAGATACTGCGGATTCTTTTAGAGAGATACTGGATAGGCCTATTAAGAAAGTGCCTGCGCTTCGAGGCAAGACCGTGGTCAATCTATTCTACGAGCCATCTACAAGGACAAGAGTGTCTTTTGAGATCGCGGCCAAAAGGCTCTCAGCTGACGTAATAAATATCGCTACTGAGACATCGAGCGTGAAAAAAGGCGAGACGCTGAACGACACAGGCAAAAATATAGAGGCATTAAAGGCAGATGTTATTGTGGTAAGGCATAAATGCTCAGGCGCGGCAGCTATGCTCGCGAAACACGTGAATATAAGTGTTATCAATGCCGGCGATGGCTGGCATGAGCATCCTACACAAGGACTTTTAGATATTTTTACCTTGAAGAAGAAATTAGGCCGCATAGAAGGTTTAAAGGTCAGCATAGTCGGGGACATCGCGCATTCGCGCGTAGCGCGTTCAAACATATGGGGCCTTACTAAACTGGGCGCAAAGGTCACAGTGTGCGCGCCGAAGATATTGATACCACCCGGCATAGAAAAGATGGGCGTTGACGTTACTGATGATATAGACAAGGCACTTTCGAATGCCGACGCTGTGAATGTATTAAGGATGCAGTTTGAGCGCGATGAAGAAGGCGCGTTTCCAAGGCAAATAGAATATTTTAAAAATTTTGGCATAACAGAAGAGAGATTGAAAAAGGCCAAGAAGGGTATTATTGTAATGCACCCTGGCCCAATAAATAGGGGCATCGAGATATCAAGCGACGTAGCAGATGGTCTTAATTCTGTGATCCTGGAGCAGGTCACAAATGGCATAGCAGTGAGGATGGCTGTACTATATTGGCTTTCACAAGCAAGAGAGAAGAAAAGCAATGAAAATACTAATTAAAGGCGGTCTAGTAATAGACCCAGTTAATAAAATAGAAAAGGTAATGGATATTCTTATAGATAGCGGCAAGATATCAAAGGTAGCAGATGCTATAAAGGTAGATGCAGACAAGACTATTGACGCTAAAGATAAGATAGTTATGCCTGGCATTGTAGACATGCATGTTCATTTAAGGGAACCTGGACGAGAGGACAAAGAAACTGTTGCCAGCGGCACAAAGGCTGCAGCTAAAGGAGGCGTGACAACTCTTCTGGCAATGCCTAATACTACGCCTGCAATAGATTGTACAAAGAATGTAGGGCTCTTAAAGGACATAATAAAGAAAACCGCGAATGTCAATGTGCTTATTGCTGGCGCTATTACAATGGATCGAAATGGCAAGAAACTATGCGACATAGCCGCGCTAAAAAAAGCAGGCGCAATAGCTATTTCAGATGATGGTTCATCTGTGGACGACAGTGAATTAATGCTAAAGGCGCTTAAGGACTCAAAGAAAGAAAAGATGCTCGTGGTGTGCCACTCTGAGGATAAGTCGCTTTCTGGCAGAGGCATGATCAATCGCGGTTTTATTGCCACAAAGCTGGGCATGAGAGGGATATCGAGCGAATCAGAGTATAAAAGAGTGGAGCGGGATATTAATCTGGCAGAAAAAACAGGCGCGGCAGTTCATATCGCGCATGTAAGCTGCAAAGAGTCAGTAGCGATAATAAGAAAGGCAAAGAAAAATGGCGTAAAGGTCACCGCAGACACCGCGTCTCATTATTTCAGCCTGAGCGAAGATGATCTGATGGATTACAATACAAACATGAAGATCAATCCTCCTTTAAGAGCGAAAGAAGATGTTATTGCGATAAAGCAAGGCCTAAAAGATGGCACCATAGATGCGATCGCTTCTGATCACGCGCCTCATACAGAAAATGAAAAGGATATTGAGTTCGAATATGCAGCGTTAGGGAGTATAGGCTTAGAGACAGAACTTGCAGTGGCGATAAAAGAGCTTATTTCTCCTGGACTGCTTAGCTGGAGCGATTTAGTTAAGAAGATGTCTAGCAATCCTTCAAAGATTTTGCGTATAGATAAAGGCACATTAAGCGTTGGGGCTATAGCAGATGTGATCGTAGTCTCTCCAGAAAAGGAATGGGTGGTCAAGAAAAAACATTTTCTGTCCAGGTCCAAGAATTCCGCATTTTTAGGAAGAAAATTAATAGGTTCAGTTGAATACACGATTTGCAAGGGAGAGGTAGTATGAAATTCGTAGCTGATTTTCACATACATTCTAAATATAGCCGCGCCACGAGCCCGCAAATGGAAGTAAAGACGCTTTCTGAGACGGCAAAGTACAAAGGCATATCTCTTCTTGGCACAGGGGATTTTACGCATCATCTCTGGCTTGAGGAATTAAAAGAGCATCTGAAGGATTCAGGCAATGGTTTTTTTGAGCATAATGGCATAAATTTTATACTCACCGCGGAGATATCGAGCATATATTCCAAAAATGACAAGGTGCGCAAGATCCATAATCTTATTTTTGCGCCGAGTTTTAAAGTAGTTGATAAAATAAATGAGGCACTCTCTGGCTATGGCAACCTGTCCAGTGATGGCAGGCCTATTATAGGTATAGACGCAAAGGAACTGGCAGAGGTTGTTTTCGGAGTCAGTAAAGACGTGTTTCTTGTGCCTGGCCATATATGGACGCCATGGTTTAGTTTATTCGGCTCAAAGTCTGGATTTGATTCAATAGAGGAATGTTTTGAGGAATACACCAAGGATATCTACGCGCTCGAGACTGGCTTGTCGTCAGATCCTGGGATGAACTGGAGATGGAGTAAGCTTGATAGATTTAATCTTATTTCAAATTCTGATTCACACAGTCCTCGGAAGATCGGAAGAGAGGCAAATGTCTTTGATGTAGAGATGTCCTATAAGTCTGTAACAGATGCGTTAAAGGTAAAGGATAATAAGAAATTTTTGCACACAGTGGAATTTTTTCCTGAAGAGGGAAAGTATCATTACGATGGTCATAGGAATTGCAAAGTAAGGCTTAGTCCTTCTGAAACAAAAAAGAATAAGAATATTTGTCCTGCGTGCGGAAAACAACTGACAGTAGGCGTGATGAATAGGGTGGACACGCTTGCGGACAGGCCAGAAGGGTTTATGCCAAAAGGAAGCGTTCCATATAAGAGGATGATACCGCTTTCTGAGATCATTTCAGATGTGCTGGGCGTGGGCGATGGTTCAAAGGCTGTTGAAAAAGAATATAGCGCAATAATCCCGAGGGTCGGCACAGAATTTGAAGTACTTACAGAAGTCAGAGAAAATGAGCTTTTGACTAAGCTCCCACAGAAAATAGCAAAGGCGATTATAAATGTAAGAAACGGCAATGTAAATATCTTGCCAGGTTTTGATGGAGAATACGGTAAGATAGAGATATTAAAAAAAGAAGACACTGCTGAAAAGCAAATGGACCTTTTTTAAAATGAAAGATATAAAAGCTAAAATTTTATCGAATAAGAAAATAGACAGCAGTTATTACAAGATGACGCTCGACGCGCCTTATATTGCAAAGACCGCAAAGCCAGGCCAATTTGTACAGGTACGTTGCAGTGATGAGCTGGATCCTTTACTCAGAAGGCCTTTTAGCATACATCGCGTTAAAGATCTAGAGATTTTGTATGAGGTGATTGGTAAAGGCACAGAAGTTTTGTCTGGGAGAAAGCCAGGAGAGCATATTGATGTTTTAGGACCTTTAGGCAATGGTTTTACATTAACTAAGGATAAAACGATAATAGTTGCTGGTGGGATTGGAGTTGCGCCACTGGTATTTCTTGCAGAGCGATTGGCAAAAAAACCTATTGTACTAATTGGTGCGAAGACAAAGAATCTAATTTTATGTGAGAAGGATTTTAAGGATCTGGGTACAGAGGTTCATGTCGCTACTGATGATGGAAGCCAAGGACATAAGGGATTTGTGCCAGAATTATTAGGGACAAGGGACAAGAGACAAGGGACAAGGGTTTATGCATGCGGGCCGAATGCCATGCTTAAATCAGTTGCTGATATTTGCAAGAAGCGTAAGTTAGAGTGTGAAGTTTCATTAGAGGAGACAATGGCATGTGGTATTGGCGCATGTCTGGGTTGTGCTGTTATAATTAAGGGACAAGGGACAAGGGACAAGGGACAAGGGTGTAAGTTGGCATGCAAGGATGGCCCTGTTTTTGATGCAAAGGACTTAGTATGGTAATAAAAATAGGAAAGCTTAAATTAAAGAATCCAGTGATGGTGGCATCAGGCACCTTTGGGTATGCAAAGGAGTTTGAGGAGCTTGTGGATTTGAAGAAGCTTGGCGCGATTGTTACAAAGACGATTACGCTTAAGCCGAGAAATGGCAATCCTATGCCAAGGGTTTGCGAGACTGCATCAGGTATGCTTAATGCAATAGGCCTACAGAACGAAGGCATAGAGAATTTTATCGACGAGAAATTACCATATTTAGCAAAGATAGGCGTGCCAATTATCGTAAGTATATCAGGAGATTTTGTAAAGCTAGCAAAACGACTTGATCAAGAAAAAGCTGTGGATGGGATAGAGCTTAACATATCGTGTCCGAATGTTAAGGGACAAGGGACACGGGACAAGGGACAAGGGTTAATAGCGCAGTGCCCTGATGCTACATATAATCTTGTAAAAGAAATTAGAGAGGTTACAAACAAGACTTTGATTACAAAGCTTTCGCCGAATGTTACTGATATTGTGGAGATTGCCAAGGCAGCATGTAAAGGTGGTACAGACGCAGTGAGCTTAGTGAATACATTTCTTGCAATGGCAATAGATATTGAAACTGGAAAGCCAAAACTTGGCAATATTACAGGTGGTTTGAGTGGGCCAGCTATAAAGCCTATTGCCTTGCGAATGGTATGGGAGGTTGCGAAAAGCATTAAAAAGCCAGTTATAGGCATGGGTGGCATAATGACTTCGCAAGATGCAATAGAATTTCTCCTGGCGGGCGCAAAGGCAGTCCAGATCGGCACAGCAAGTTTCGTAGATCCATCTGCGTGCGAGAAAATAATAAAAGGAATCGAGGAATGGACAAAGAAAAAATCATTGTAGCGCTTGATGTGAGCACAATTAAAGAAGCAGAGCGGCTTCTGGGCATTCTCAGCCCTTACGTGAGTATTTTTAAAGTCGGCATGGAGCTTTTTTATTCTTGTGGACCAAAGGTAATAGATATTATCAAAAAATACGATAAGGAAATTTTCCTAGACCTAAAATTTCATGACATACCAAATACAGTACGCGCTTCTAGTAAAGTCGCCACGCGTTTAGGCGTATTCATGTTTAATGTCCATGCCTCTGGCGGGAATGACATGATGAAGGCAGCATTAGAAGGCGCAGAAGAAGAAAGCGAAAAATTAGGCATAGATAGACCAAGGATCTTAGGTGTAACTGTTCTTACAAGTATAGCCAATGCCACAGAAGCGCAGGTGTTGAATCTCGCTAAATCAGCAAAGCAGTTCGGTCTTGACGGAGTAGTGGCATCCCCTAGGGAAACAGCCAAGATAAGAAAGGAATTAGGAAGAGATTTTCTAATAGTTACACCAGGAATAAGACCCGAAGGAAGCGCAAAACAAGACCAGAAAAGAACTGCCACCCCACAAGAAGCCTTCTCATCAGGCGCAGACTACATAGTAATCGGCCGCCCCATCACAAAAGCAAAAGACCCTGCCAAAGCAATCGAACTTATCATATAGCAAAAAAGAGGTTTTTGTTGACAAAAAGGTGTTTCTTGTGTTATATTATAAATATATTTAAAATCTATTTAACCTAACATATCATATAGAGTAAGGAGAAAATATGGAAGCCAAAGCCCGTATTATTTGGGTTTTTACTGTTGCAAGCTTCTTTCTGGCTAGCAATATATGCTATGGATCAAGTCTTCCAGGGACTCTAAGAGCACCTCTTTTATTAAAGAAAACAAAGCAAAATAGAGAGTGCAGCTTTAGAGACTTGGGAGGTTTGCGTGGAAGAAAAAAATGGCAGGCTATGGAAGAAGAGCGCAGAAGACTTATCGTTAAATTTTTAGGTACAAAAGGTACGGAACCCATTGAGGTAATTCCATTTGATCATCATAACCCAGCTAAGCATTATGGCCATCCTGAGCTAATGTCTGACCCCAATGATCCTACAGAATGCATGCTCTTAATAGCAGAGAATATGGCTGACTATGTAAAGAATTATCTTATTCATCCAGGATATATGCTTGGCAGGCGACATAAAGAGACAAAAGAATTTGTTAATCTTAAAGGACTTGCCACCTTAGATAAAAAAGCAGTCAGAGAAAGCTATGAAGCTATTATTCTTCACCCTCAGCTTCCTACGGATAAACTATACGTTTTGAAGTGGGAGGGGGAAACCACGCCCACTGGAGATATATCAAAAGGAGATCAGTATAAGATTGGAAACAGGCCTACAAATCAAGGTGAAGAATTAAATATTGCCCCTGAAGAAGTTGCTCAGATTGAACAAGTCGTCGGTCTTAAATTTATGACCTATGTAGATTCTTCATCGCCAGAGGCTTACAATACCATTATTGACGAAGTGAAAAAACAGTC
Source organism: uncultured Planctomycetia bacterium (assembly GCA_964637815.1). Classification (GTDB taxonomy): domain Bacteria; phylum Omnitrophota; class Gorgyraeia; order Gorgyraeales; family Gorgyraeaceae; genus Gorgyraea. Next base: position 17,124 of record CAZWYD010000011.1, on the reverse strand, counting down.
TATATCTACACATAAAGCTGGACTTTTATTCTTTCCAGAAGACCTGCCAGCGAAAACCGCAGCGGGTAAGGATTTGGATGAGGTTTTTAATACAGATCTTGAAAAAGCCAAATGGGCAGCAAATAATCCAAAATTATTTGCTAAGGCATTGTTTGAGGCAGAAGTTGATTTTGATGCTTATAAGTTTACATTCCCTGGCGATCCTGCAGTTATGGAACCAGAAGAATATATCGCTAATTTGAAAGAGATGTACAAATATCTTGTTGATACAGTGGGGATGATGTTAAGTGGAGGAAAGCCAGAAACACTTATAGAAAGAGCTACTGTTGCTTCTCGTGAATTCAATCGGATAGGAGATTTTGCAGGTCGTGGAGTATGGCAGGATTCTTTTTTCAAAATTCCTCAAGATCCAGGTGATATAAGTGGCGTTAAAGAGAAAATCGCAAAAGAAATCAAAACAGGCAGCGCTAAGAGACAATACGATGCCTTGAGCAAAATTAAGCCTATAAAACCATGGTGGGAATTTTTAGGCCTTACCAAACAAGAAATCTTAACTATACAAGCCAAGCCAGACTTAGATAGCATCCAATCTCCTGATGACATATAGTAGTGGAAACAGAGATTTCTATATGAAGCAATTATGCTTAAATAGACAGATTTTATTTATTATAGATAATTTGTATTCCTCCAATATTTATGATATAATTACAAAGAGCTATTATTCAAATAACTAAGATTGCAACCATTATAAGGTGTCAGGGTTTGACCTAAGGCACCTCTTTTTGCCTGGATTATGACGACCTTTAAAAAAGATTACAGACTAAAGTTTGTGTCGTGTTTTCTGCTGGTGTTTTTGATTCTAAACACCACAGTATACGGTATAACCCTGTCCAAAGATACCTCTCTTAGAGCCCCTCTTTTATCAAGCAGTACAGAAACTAAACAAAGAGTAAAACAGGTAGTGGCTTCAAACGCTACTACATTTAGCATAGAAGAGTTAAAGGCTATAGAGAGTTTTAAATCTAAGCCTAGATTGCTGAAGATTGCTTGTGGAGTCCAACATTATGAATGGGGTCTTTTTGATTTTATACCGAATTTACTGGGTATAGAAAATACAGAAAACAAACCTTATGCTGAATATTGGATTGGCGCTCATTTTTTGAACCCTTCTACGACAACTGTTGGGGAGCATAAGATCGAGTTCCATGAATTAATACGAGGCGCTCCAAAGGAAATATTAGGAGAGAGAATAGCAAAAAAGTTTCTTTTAGAATTACCATACTTATTAAAGGTTTTTGCTGTAAGAAACATGACCTCTCTACATGTGCATCCAAACGAGAAACAAGCAAAAAAAGGCTATGAAAAGGAAGAGACTTTTGGTATTAAGGCCACCGCATCAGACCGCAATTATAAAGATTCGCATCACAGGCCAGAGGCTTTTATCGCTGTTACTGATGTTTATCGTTTAGTAGGATTTAGGCCATTAGAAGAGATAGCAGATATACTGGAAGATATTGAAGAATTTCGAGATATCATGCCTAATTTTAGACAAATTTTAACCAAAGAAAACACGCTGGAGACAATTGGGGGATTCCCTTTGTTGGGCAGAGCACATAAAAGAGCTTTATTAAAACAACTTTATTATAAAATTATTAATCTTTCTCAATCCGAGGTCGATAGAATCCTTGGTCCTTTAATCGAAAGACTTAAAAAGCAGGAAAAAATTAAACCATTTACTAAAGATCAAAGAGAGTATTGGATTTTAGCTGCTGACAAACAACATCATAAAGAAAGTGGAGATATAAATAATGGTATCTTTTTTATCTATTTGCTCAATTTTATACATCTTCGTCCTAACGGAGGGATATTGTATATTGAGCCAGGTGAACCCCATGTTCATTTAGAGGGGGTAAGCATTGAATGCGCGCCAAATACTGATGTCATAGTACGTGCAGCCTTTACCGAGAAGCATAAAGATATTTCTGATTTTTCAAAAATTCTTACTTTTAATTATGAAAAACCAATTATCCTTCAACCTGAAGATCTTTCTCCGACAGAAACTGTCTATATTTCTGCAGAGGAATTTATATTGAGTTCTATAACTGTTACACCAGAACGTCCCCACATAAATACACCTATTCATAGTGCTGACACGTTTTTAGTATGGGAAGGTGAGATAGCAATTAAAAGCAAAAGAGACACCTTGAAATTAAAAAAAGGAGAAGTTGGTTTTGTTTCAGCAGTCTTTGGCGAGTATAAGATAGAAGGAAATGGTATCTTATGGAAAACATCTGTCCCGTTAGATGAGAAAGAACTTGCTTTTGCGCAAATAAACCAAGATGATACTAAGCTGCCCAAGAAAATTCTATTTATAGATTGGGATGGTACAGTTGTAGACTCAATATCTGTGCTTCTAAAGGCATTTACGGATTTTTGTCATCATCTTATAGATGAATATGCGACTGGACGACTTGAGGTTCAAAGAAAAAGAGATATAGTGGACGAGGCTAGAAAGTTTTATTTGTTAAACTCGTCTGTTAGCGCGAGATCGTCGAGAGAATATTTTTGCCAGCTACTTGCAAAAGAGGGCATTGTTGTTGACTTGACAGAGGAGAAATTGGAAGAATTACATAAGCAAAAGAGAGATGAGGCATTAAAGCAGACTTCTGTACGCGCAAGAGATGGCATGCTTGAATTTATTATTGATTTTGTGGGAAACGATGAAGCAGGCGATAGAAAGATAATAATAGTTTCCCATGCGAGCTACAGTAGGATTTTAGAAGATGCGAAAAAGTTAGGAATCTCAAAATATTTATATAAAATTTACGGACAGAATATGCCAGACGGCACTAAATCTATAAACAAGGCAAGTATCATGCGCAAAGAATTAAAAGATTTAAAAGTAAGCAGGAAGGAAGCTGTTATTATGGGGGATTCTAATACTGATATGCGCGCTGGTACGCTAACAGGACTTTATAGCATTGGATTTGTAGATTCTTTGAGAGGAGAAGATTTTTTAGTCAAACAGGGAGCGGATGTGCTTATTTGGAATGCTAGAGGATCATATGGAGATCTATTTAGATTAATAAAACAAAAGCCACGTAAGCCCTATAGGCAGATATTAGACGAGAGGACAGAGGAAGAGTTGGAAGATTTAATAAAGATTGCAGTGTCAGAAGCAAGGAGTCTATATGCTTATCCAAACTGTGGAACAGAGGTTTTTAAAGAGATTTCATTGTTAAAATTGGTACCAGAAACGGCTCAGAATATACCTGAAAAACTCGTTCAACTTATCAAGGAAGACCTGTATGGCGAGTTGGAAAATGGGAATTGGTGTATTACTAAGCAGCCAAGCCCGATCCGACATGCAGCCGACCTATTAGCAGAAAAGCTTAGTGCTGATCTAAACGTACCACTTGTCCAGTTGAAAAAACTTAGACATCCTAGAGACTATGCGAATTTGAGTACGGACAGAGAAAGAGCAGAAACTATAGCTGGTAGCATAGGCCTGGATTATAATTATCCTGTTAATGGAAGGAATGTAATACTCATAGACGATATTATGAATTCAGGTAATGTGCTTAAAGAGATGTGCCGTGTACTTTATCGCGGAGGAGCTGAAACTATTAGAATCTATGTCATCCTACGTAAAGAAGGAGAAGAGCTGTTAGATGAGGTAGCAATAAATGAGTTTGCATTAAAAGAAGAATTGCCTATGATTTTAGGAATGATCAATAGTGAAGTTCCGCTCACGACCACCCTTTTTAAAGCTATTTTGCGTATATACGTTAATGATTCCACAAGATTCAAGGTGGTCCAAGATGGCCTTGATGAAAAAGGAAAAAAACATATTATTAAAATGGCTACTGTATATAAAAAAGCTGGGATTAGTACCGGTGTTTTTAGTCAACTCGATGATTTGGTTAAAGTCTTGGCCTCTGGACAGAATATTCATACAAGAACGATTTTAAAATCATTCAGGTTTCATAGCGCTAATTTATAATAGACACATTTGTTATTCTTCCTTTTATTCATTAATCAATAAATAAAAAAGTTTGTGTTTTTATTATAACTGTGTTATTATGCAACCTAATAACATTTAAGGGGTTGTGTGTATGAAAAACAGAGAGATCTTAGAGGTTTTTCAGAAGACTCGTGCGCTTTTAAAGGGGCATTTTAGGCTATCGAGTGGGCTTCATAGCGGGGATTACCTGCAGTGCGCGCTTGTGTTGCAGCATCCTGAATATGCTGAAAAGCTATGTAGCCAATTAGCAGAGAATTTCAAGAAGGATAAGCCGACCTGTGTAGTAGCGCCTGCCTTAGGAGGAGTGGTTGTATCATCTGAAGTAGCTCGCTCGCTTGGTGTACGTTCACTCTTTACAGAGCGTAAAGACGGTAAGATGGTTTTAAGGCGAGGCTTTGAGATAAATAAAGATGATAGAGTTTTAGTAGTCGAAGATGTTATTACAACTGGTCTTTCCACAAAAGAAGTTTTAGAGGTTGTAAAGTCATTTGGCGCTACTATAATAGGCGTAGGTAGCATTATAGATAGAAGTGGAAAGAAAATCGATTTTGGTGTAAAATCAATTAGCCTATTAAAATTAGATCTCCCAGTATTTCCCCCCGAAGAGTGCCCTTTGTGCAAAAAGGGCACGAAAATCACAAAACCAGGCAGTCGTTAAGGAGACTTGTCATGTCTGAAAAACTGAAGGAGCTTCTTGAGAAGATCAATCAGGAGGGTGTGCAGCAGGCAGGGGAAAATGCCAAGGCAATAGAGCTGCAGGCAAAAAAGAATGCTGAGAGGATTATCTCTTATGCAAAGAACAAGGCGCATTCTATAATCGAGGAGGCCAAAGATATAGCTGAAAAAACACAAAAGACAGGTGAGGTGGCTCTTAAGCAGGCATCCAGAGATCTAATACTTTCTCTAAAGGATGAGATCAAAAAGATCTTTAATAAAATTGTTTCTTTAGATGCTGCAAAGGTTGTGTCTAGCGAAAATATTTCTGATGTCTTAAGAGATTTGATAGAGAATTACATTGAAAAAGGCGGAGCCAGTTCTGATGTAAAAATTTTGGTAAAGAAAGAAGACCTTGAGAAACTCAAGAAGGTGATGATGTCAAAATTAAAGGCAAAGATTAAAGAAGGAATAGAGTTTAAGGCATCACCTAATATCAATGCCGGGTTTTCCATAAGTTTTGACAAGGGAAAATCATTTTTTGATTTTACAGACGAGGCCCTTACTGAGGCCTTGTGCGCGTATCTTAATCCAGAGCTTACGAAGCTATTAAAATGACGCAATATTATTATTTAGTTTCTAGCCTCCCCATGCTTGAGTTCGGCGAAAAACCAGTCATATCCTATGAGGATTTTTTAGAGTCATGCAGGACTCAGCTCAGTCCAGCTAATATGGCAATAATAAAAAAAGCTGAGGAATGGAAGAAGTGGAGTAGGTTTAATACAGCCCTAAAAAATGAAATAGCAGTTTTTAGAGCTACTAAAAAATCAAAAGATTCTGCTAAATATATGCATGGCGAAGATGATCGTGACCCGCTTTTAGTCTCCTCAGCGCATTGGGCTGTAAATCTAGATTCACCTCTTGAGGCAGAACGGTTCCTCGACCAGCTCAGATGGGAAAAATTAGAAGAATTATCAAAGAATCACTATTTTGACATAGATTTTTTAGTAACGTATGCATTGAAGCTAAAGATTCTGGAACGCTGGCAAACAATAAATTCACAAGACGGCATGCAGACCTTGCAAACTCTAGTCACTTAACTTTACATTTAAAGCAAGACCTTAAATGTAAAGTTATTTTGGGAGATAGGATGAGACAAGGGAAGATAGTAGGCATAAACGGCAACATGGTTATTGTAGAATTTGATGACTATGTGGTGCAGAATGAAGTAGCCTATATTGCGCATGGCACGGAGCGCTTGAAGGCGGAGGTTATACGTGTCAGGGGCAATCGCGCAGAGCTACAGGTCTATGAGGATACAAAAGGTCTTAAGGTCAGAGAAACAGTCGAATTTACAGAGGAGCTTTTATCAGTTGAATTAGGCCCAGGGCTTTTGGGCCAGATATTTGATGGACTGCAGAATCCTTTGCCGCAGCTTGCTGAGGAATGTGGATTTTTCTTAAAGCGAGGCGTGTATCTTGAGGCACTGCCCGATAAGACAAAATGGGAATTCACGCCTTTTGCTAAAAAAGGCGATAAGTTACGCTCAGGCGGAAAACTCGGTTTTGTAAAAGAAGGCATATTTAAGCATTGGATAATGGTTCCATTTGGCCTGCAGGGTGAGATGGTGCTTGAGACTATTGTAGTTAAAGGCAAATACGATTTAAAATATATAATTGCCAAACTAAAGGACGAGCAGGGTAAACTCCATAATGCTACAATGCAGCAGATCTGGCCTGTAAAAATCCCGATAACCGCATATAATGAAAAATTAAAACCTGAAAAACCCATTGTAACAAAAATCAGGATCATGGATACCCTGATGCCTGTTGCATTAGGCGGCACATATTGCGTGCCAGGCCCATTTGGTTCAGGTAAGACTGTGCTGCAACAGCTCATAAGCAGGCACGCAGAGATCGATATCGTGGTTATAGCTGCGTGCGGTGAAAGGGCAGGAGAGGTCGTTGAAACACTCAGGACATTTCCTGAATTGATAGACCCTAAGACAAATAAACCTTTGATAGAGCGCACAGTCATCATCTGTAACACCAGTTCAATGCCTGTTGCTGCAAGAGAGTCCAGCGTATACACAGCTGTTACTATAGCTGAATATTATCGTCAGATGGGCCTTAATGTATTGCTCCTGGCTGATTCTACATCGCGCTGGGCACAGGCAATGCGCGAGATGTCAGGCCGCCTGGAAGAGATCCCGGGCGAAGAGGCATTCCCTGCATATCTTGAGACAAGGATTGCTTCTTTTTATGAAAGGGCAGGCCTTGTAAAGCTTCGCGATGGTAATGCCGGCTCAGTAACAATAGGCGGCACAGTAAGTCCTGCTGGAGGGAATTTCGAAGAACCTGTGACACAGGCAACGCTTAAGGTAGTGGGCGCATTTCACGGCCTTTCAAGAGACCGCTCGAACGCAAGAAAATACCCTGCAATAGATCCTCTGGAGAGCTGGAGTAAATACAAGAGTTTTATCGATGAAAAAGAGATACAGCTTGCACAAGAGATCCTTAGAAAAGGCAATGAAGTGGGCCAGATGATGAAGGTAGTGGGCGAAGAAGGCACGTCCCTGGAAGATTTTATCGTATATCTAAAGGCAGAGTTTATAGATTCAGTGTATCTGCAGCAGAATGCTTTTGATGAAGTCGACGAGGCTACTATTGCAGAAAGACAGGAGTATATATTCCATGTGATCTATGAAATCCTGGAGAAAAAATTTAATTTTAAAGACAAAGATTCTGGCAGGAGATTTTTCCAAACGCTGAGGCAAAAATTCATAGAATGGAATTCCATTAAATGGAAGAGCAGCGCATTTTCTGAAAAGGAAACCGAATGCAGAAAATATATAACCGTATAATTCAGATCGCTGGAAATGTCGTGACAGTCGAGGCAAGGGATATTGGCTACAAGGACCTTGCAGAGATCTCTTCAAAGACAGGCAAGTCCCTTGCACAGGTTATAAGGATCGATGGCGAGCGCGTACATCTTCAGGTATTTGCTGGAAGCCAGGGTGTTTCAACGGGCGATAAAGTAAGATTCCTTGGTCATCCAATGCGGATATCTTTTGGCAAAAATCTTTTAGGCCGGATTTTTAATGGAGCAGGCCTACCCAGAGACAATGGCCCACGACTTGAAGAAGATATGATAGAAATAGGAGGCCCGCCTGTAAATCCTGCCAAGAGGATCATACCTAACAAGATGGTCCGCACCGGCATCCCGATGATAGATGTATTTAATTCTCTTGTGGAATCGCAGAAACTCCCTATCTTTTCAGTTCCTGGCGAGCCATATAACGAGGTGCTTGCTCGCATTGCAATGCAGGCAGAGGTAGATATGATAATCCTCGGAGGCATGGGCCTTAAATACGATGACTATCTATTTTTCCGAGACGCCTTAGATAAGCATGGTTCGCTTTCGCGCTCGATATTTTTCGTGCACACAGCGTCTGATCCTACTGTTGAATGTCTCCTGGTGCCTGACATAAGCCTGGCTGTTGCAGAAGAATTTGCGCTTAAAGGAAAACGCGTGCTAGTACTTTTAACAGATATGACGAATTTTTCTGATGCACTAAAAGAGATCTCGATCACAATGGAACAGATACCTTCTAATAGGGGATACCCAGGCGATCTATACAGCCAGCTCGCTAGCCGCTATGAAAAGGCAGTGGATTTTGATACAGCTGGCTCTATCACGATCCTGGCAGTCACTACAATGCCAGGTGATGATGTCACTCACCCAGTGCCTGACAATACTGGCTACATAACAGAGGGACAGTTCTATTTACGGAATAAGTCTATTGAGCCATTCGGCAGTCTCAGCCGTCTCAAACAACAGGTGAATGGCAAGACCAGAAAAGACCACCGCGCTGTAATGGACAGGATGATCCAGCTGTTTGCTGATTATCGCTCGAGTCTGGAAAAACAATCAATGGGTTTTCAGATGAGCGATTGGGATAATAAACTTCTACAATACGGAAAGAGTTTCGAACAGAGGATGATGAATCTTTCTGTGAATATCCCGCTTGAAAAGGCGCTGGATCTGGGCTGGGAGATCATGGCAGAGAATTTCGAGCCATTCGAGACAGGCATTAAGACAGAGCTTGTCGAACAATTCTGGCCGAAAAAATAATCATGCCAAAGGTTCGATTTACAAAAGGCGAACTAAAGAGGCAGCGAGATGCGCTGAGGCAGTTCGAGCATTTCCTGCCTTTTTTGCAGTTAAAAAAGCAGCAGCTGCAGCTGGAGATACAGCAGGTACACGCCAGGTTAAAATTAAAGATACAGGAAATAGATAATCTTGAGACTGAGATCAGCGAGTGGGCAGGGGTTTTGAATGAAGGGACAGAAGATATTGCCAGATGGATAAGAGAAGGTAATGCAGTCACTGTTGCGGCAAACATTGCTGGCGTGGATATCCCGGTTTTTGAACGTGTGGACTTTGAGGAGCCAGAGTATGATTTATTTTTGACGCCCTTATGGACTGACATTGCTATTGATAAGATACGTTCA